>JAUIFC010000037.1 GCA_030429455.1 Bacteroidia bacterium
ACACCACTGCCATATATCCACAGGAGCTATTGTAAATGCTGATTGTAAAATTGGGAATAATGTTTTTATTGGAAGTAATGTCACTATTAATAGAGGCCTTCAGATTTGCGATCATGTTATTGTAGGCAGTGGTTCTGTTGTCACCAAGAATATTGAAAAAGCCTGTATTGTTGGTGGTGTACCGGCTAAAATTATTGGAAAATGAATAAAGTGAGAATCATAGCAGAGGCAGGCGTTAATCATAACGGTGATATTGAGAAAGCCTATCAATTAATAGATGCCGCCAAAGAAGCAGGTGCAGATTATGTGAAATTTCAGACCTTTAAAGCTGAAAATTTAGTTACTAAAGACGCAACTAAGGCTAAGTATCAGATTGAGAATACGAAAAATAACGACTCGCAGTTTCAAATGTTGAAACAACTTGAAATTAATGAAGAAGATCATTTAAATCTCATTAATTATTGCGAAACACAAGGAATCAAATTTTTATCTACTGCTTTCGATTTAGACAGTATTAATTTTTTAAAAGATAAAATAGACTTTTATAAAATACCTTCCGGTGAAATTACGAATTATCCTTATTTGGTAAAAGTAGCTAAATTGGGGTTACCTATCGTAATGAGTACGGGCATGGCTGATATAAATGAAGTGAAAGCAGCTTATCATGTACTTGTTGACAATGGTATAAATCCAAAAGAAATTACCATTTTACATTGCAATACAGAATACCCTACACCCATGGAAGATGTCAATTTAAAAGCTATGCTTCATATTCAAAGGGAAATAGGTGTTGCTGTAGGGTATTCAGACCATACCTTAGGTATAGAAGTACCCATTGCAGCTGTGGCGCTTGGCGCTTCGGTTATTGAAAAGCATTTTACTTTAGATAGAAACTTACCGGGTCCAGACCATAAAGCCTCTTTAGAACCCCATGAACTAAAAGCTATGGTTTCAGCTATTAGAAATATTGAAAAAGCGATAGCAGGAAGTGGTGTAAAAGCACCAAGTAAGAGCGAGCTGAAAAATAAGGCTATAGCTCGAAAAAGTATTCACCTAATAAAACCATGTAAAAAAGGTAATCTAATTGAAGAGGATAATATGATTGCACTTCGTCCTGGTGATGGAATTACACCAATGGAATGGGAGTCTATCAAAGGAAAAAAATTAAAAGTAGATACGTTGGCATATCATAAGTTGAAAAAAAGTGATGTGTTATGAAAATTGGTGTGCTAACAAGTTCCAGAGCGGATTATGGCATTTATCTCCCACTTTTGAATGCCCTTAAAAAGGAGCAAGACATTTCTTTAGAAATTATTGCCTTTGGCACACACCTATCTCGCTTTCATGGATATACTGTAGATGTTATTAAAAATGATTGTTATCACACAATACATGAAATAAGTTCGCTCATTACAAATGATAATGAGGAATCTATTTCAACTGCATACGGCTTAACGGTACTTAAATTTGCAGAATTTTGGGCTAAACATAGTTACGATGTGGTGTTTTGTTTAGGAGATCGGTATGAGATGAGTGCCGCTGTTCAGGCAGGCATTCCATTTCAAGTGAATTTTGCGCATATTCATGGTGGCGAAACTACCCTTGGAGCTATTGATAACATATACAGACATCAAATTAGTTTAGCATCCTCTTTTCATTTTGTAGCAACGGAAACTTTTAAATATAAAGTTGAGCAAATAACAGGAACTTCCGATTGTATTTATAATGTAGGTTCATTAAGTTTGAGTGATATTCAAGTATTTAAACCAAAAGATAAAAGCAATTTCTTAAAAGAATACAACATCCCATTTAAAGATTATGCTTTAGTTACTTTTCATCCGGAAACGGTTTCATCAAAAGACAACCTTATATATGCTCAGGAAATGAAATTGGCATTAAGAAAAATATCTAATCTTATACCGGTTATTGTTACCATGCCTAACGCAGATACCTTGGGAAGCATATATAGAGAAAAACTCATGGAGTTAAGGCATGAGCAACCTGATGGCATCATTTTAATTGAAAACTTTGGTAAAGAAAATTATTTTAATGCCATGTATTATGCCAAAGTGCTTATTGGAAACACCTCTAGTGGTATTATAGAAGCGGCATCTTTCAAAAAATATGTAATTAATGTAGGTGATAGACAAAAAGGAAGAGTACAGAGTAAAAATATTTTTAACGTGCCTTTCAAAAGTGATGAAATTATTTCTAGTGTAAATGAAGCTTTGAGCCTTGGAGAGTATAATGGAGAGAATGCCTATTATAAAGAAAATGCAGCTGAAAATATCATACATGTATTACATAAAAATTTAAAATGAACAAAACTGTCCAAAAGCATACCATCAATATAAATGCTAATGTTAGAGAGGCATTAATAAAATTGGACAAACTGGCTTCGGATGCGATTTTATTTCTAGTAGATAAAAACCATCAACTCATTGGCTCTTTAACAGACGGCGATATTAGAAGAGGTTTAATCAACGGATTAGGACTGGAAAACCCTCTTGAAGACTATATACAACCTCATCCGAAATACATCTATGAGGAAGACTACAACCAGGAGGTATTAGAAAATTTTAAAAAAGGACATTTTAAAATTATCCCTATTTTAAATCGTCAACATCAGGTTGTTGACATCTTAAATTTCAAGTACAAAAGCACATTATTGCCTCTTGATGCCATCATTATGGCAGGCGGAAAGGGTATGCGCTTACGACCATTAACGGAAAACACGCCAAAACCTTTATTAAACGTAGGCAACAAACCCATCATAGAGTATAATATCGATAGCTTGGCTAAAGTAGGCATTAAGAACATATACATAAGCGTCAATTATTTAGGGGAACAACTCGAAGACTATTTTAAAGATGGTAAAGAAAAGCAGCTGAACATTAAGTATGTTTGGGAAGACAAACCATTAGGTACCATAGGTTCGGTCTTAATGGTGGATAGCTTCCAACATGAAGACCTCTTGGTAATGAACAGTGATTTATTAACCAATATTGACTTTGCTGATTTTTACAAAAGTTTTAAAGCCTCCGGTGCCGATATGGCAGTGGCTGCTACACCTTATCAAGTCAACGTGCCTTATGCGGTGTTAGAAACCAATGAAGCACAAGAAGTCTTATCCCTTAAGGAAAAACCAAAATACACCTATTACTCCAATGCCGGTATTTATCTGCTTAAAACCAGCATACTGTCTATGATTCCAAAAGGGGAATTTTTTGACATCACGGATTTGATGGATAAAGTTTTGGAAATGGATTATAAAATTTATACCTATCCCATTAATGGTTATTGGCTGGATATTGGAAAACATGAAGATTACCAAAAAGCTCAAGAGGATATAAAACACCTAAAATTATAAAATATGGTTAGTAAAACAAATAAAAATTATTACATAGCTGAAACTGCATTTCATCATGAAGGTGATATAGAATTTTTAATTAATTTAATTAACGATGTGGTAAAACTTGATATAGACGCGATTAAATTTCACCTACTATTTGATTTGAATGACTATATGGTATCTAATCATTCTGCTATTGATGTTTTAAATAGAATTTGTATATCCAAAAGTGAGTGGGAAAATATTTTTAACATCGTTAAAGATAGTGATAAAGAAATCATCGCTTTAACAAATGACATAGCATCTTTACAATACATTAATAAAATACAAAACAATTTTCCAATTGAGGCAATTGAAATTCATTCTACAGGCTTAAATGATTTATTTTTACTACAGGAAGCTACAAAATTCAATAAAACAGTAATTTTAGGAGTTGGCGGCTCAACCTTAGATGAAATAAAATTCGTAGTTGATTTTCTAAGAAATAATGGTAAAGAAAAAATACTATTAATGCATGGTTTTCAGAATTACCCAACTGCATATGAAGATATAAACTTTAAAAGAATACCTTTTTTAAAAGAAGCATTTAATCTTCCTTTAGGTTACACTGATCACACAGATCCATCAGATCAAAATAATACTACTTTAAGTGTCTTGCCAGCAATGTATGGCGTTAAGGTTTTTGAAAAACACGTGACTAATGTACCTTTTGAAAAAAGAATAGATGCGCAAGCAGCTATAAGTCTAGATCAAATGAGAGATGTTATTTCTAAAGGAGAAATGATCAGTAAATCTTTAGGTCAAGAAACTATCCTTTTTTCTGAAGCAGAACTAAATTATGGAGACACAGGGCCAATGAAAAAGGCAATTGTAGCTAGACATGACATCAGTAAAGGTACAGTCCTTAGTTTAGAACACGTTGCTTATAAACGAACCGAAGATTCTTCACCTATTTTGCAAAAAGATATTTATAAATTATTGGGATCTAAAGTTATTGAGCCGTTGAAAAAAGATGAGTTGATAACTTTTTCAAAAATAAAATATCAATTCAAAAAGCAAAGTAATGAACAATTCTTTATAAAGAAATAAATAATGAAAATAGGTTTTTTAATTACGGCAAGATTAAAATCCACCCGATTACCTCAAAAGTTATTGTTGGATTTAAATGGAAAAACTGTTTTAGAAAGAGTTATTGAACGTTGTGAAAAAGTTTCAGATATAGATGAAATTGTGGTTTGTACGTCTACTAATCCACAAGACAAACCGATAACCGATATTGCCATTAAAAATAATGTGCATTATTATTTAGGAAGCGAAGCTGATGTTTTGCAGCGCTTAAGTGATGCAGCTAAATTTTTTAGTTTAGACTACATTATAAATATCACAGGCGAAAACCCGCTTTTTTCAATGTATCATGCTAATCTTGTCCTTAATCAGGCTAAAAAAGAGAAAAATGACTTTATCTATATTGATGGTTTGCCTATTGGATGTGCCGTATACGGAATAAGACCTGAAGCGTTAAGGACGGTATGTGAAATTAAAAAAGAGGTAGACACAGAAATTTGGGGACCACTAATCAATCAGCCTGATATTTTTGATGTTAAAAAACTTGAGGTTATAGAAAGCATAAAAGAACCACAACTAAGAATAACAACAGACTATATTGAAGATTATCAATTTATTCTTTCTCTCTTTAATAAATTTCCAAAAAATCATACGCCAGATTATATTGAAATTTATGATTTATTAAAAAAGGAACCTGATTTGAAGAAAATAAATGGATTTAGAAAACAAGCTCAATTAAACTCCTCTATAATTGAAAACATTAATAATTACTACCTAAAGAATAAAACTCAAATTTTAGCTGTTAAATCAAAACACTATAAAAATGATTAAAGACCAATTTGATAATTTGGATAAATATCAATTCAGCAAAAATATAGTTTCTTTTCTTGATGAAATTAAGCATACAAAAGAAATTAGTGAGCTAGACTTGCCCTTTAAAGCGATCCCTTTAAATTACAATACAAAAGAATTTGACCTAACTAAATTTGAAAATCATCAAAAATATATAGATATACATTACATAATTAAAGGTAAGGAATTGATTGGTATTACTAAGATCGATAAGCTAAAACCAAATGTGGATTACGATGAAGAGATTGATTACCAACTTTTCGATGGAAAAACTATAGAAGATACCATTGTACTAAGTGAAGGTGAATTTTTGCTTTTATTTCCACACGAACCTCACGTGACCGGTGGTATGGTAAATAATCAAGTTTCTGCGGTAGAGAAAATTGTTTTTAAAGTGCCTTTATAGGCACTAAGGTGATTTTAGACAAAAAAAAAGAATCTCTTATAATGTACAACAAATACTATACAAGGAAATTTATTAGTAAAGAGTTTGGTATGTTCTTTCCGAGAATGTCTTACATGGGTAAAATTCCATTGGTGAAATTCATATTTTCATTACTGTATCCAAAATATGGTGTTATATATTTCCATAGAAAAAACAGAAGACTTTTTTCAAAAAACAATCCATTTAATAGATTCTATTTTTTAATGAACCATTATAGAAACTCTATAGAGATTAACCCAACAGCATCGTTAGGAGAGGGTGTTAAAATTCCTCATCCTTATGCTGTTGTAATTGGCGGTAGTACTATAATAGAAGACAATTGTATAATAATGTCTTGTGTCACTTTTGGATCTAATAGTGCCAAATATAAAGATGGTTATCCAAAACTAATGACATCTTGCTATGTAGGTACAGGGGCAAAAATTATTGGAGAATTAGAAATAGGTAGTAAATCTATTATAGGTGCAAATTGTGTTGTAACCAAGAGTTTCGATTCCAATAGTACCATAATTGGTGTTCCAGGGAAACTAGCAAAAAAGCATGTATAGGAGCACAATTATTTTTGTTAATATGGGCAGATGGTATCTTTACCATAAAGTTGCCGAAAACCTAAATCAAAGAGGGTGGAATGTGGAAGCGATAACCTATGGTTATCAATTAAAAAAGCATTGTGAAGCACTTAATCTATATACCAAGGTTTATGACCTTAGTCTAGAAATACATAACAAAGAAAAGTCAATAACGGAGGTAAAACATTTGTTCAAGGATATATCAATAAATGAAATTGTAAAATCTGATAGATTTTTTAATACAAAACGAAAAATTGGAGGAATAAGCACAGATAGTTTTTACACTCAAATAATTGAAGCAATTGATGATAAAATAAGCAGAAAAGATGTAATGGGTATTTTCTATGAGCCTTCTTCAGCAATATCGCTTTTTTGTGGTGAGATAAGTAAATATTATAACAAAATTGCTGTTTACCCACAATGGGGAAGAACCAATTTAGGAATGTCAATATCCAACGGATATAATGGAGCTTTTAAAGACATTACCAATAATTTTAACCAGATTGAACTTAACGGCCTTTCTAGTAAAGAACTAGAAAAAATAGATACTTTTAAAGAGGGTGTATTATCAGAGACGCTTAGATTAAAATTAGAGTCGAATGTAGTTAAAAGACCTTTAGTTAAAAGAATTGCTTTAAAGTTAAAAAATTCTTTAATAGCCTATACAGAACAATTTAAAACCAAGTATCCAATAAAGGGAAAAAAGAATAAAATTCTCGGTTTTTACGACGGTATTGTACGCTCATATAGAAAAAGGACAAATAAAAAATACTTCAGATTAACGATACCAAATAAGAATATTATCTTTTTTCCACTTCACTACGATCCTGACCTAAGTAGTTTATTATACAGTAGAAATAATTCTAACCAAATAGAAGTAATACGCAAATTGTCTTTAAATATACCAGACGGTTATACCTTAGTGGTCAAAGAACATCCAGGAATGAGACTTAACCGAAGTAAGAATTTTTATAAGGCCATTATTAATAATTACAATGTTCTATTGGTAGATAATCTAGTAACCTCTCGGCAATTAATTGAGTCTTGTGATGCTGTTATTACCTTGTCAGGTACTGTTGGTTTTGAAAGTGTATTCTATGGCAAAAAAGCTATTGTATTGGCAGATGATTATTATGATATCCCTGAACTCTTTGATAGGGTCACAGATTATCGAAAAATAAAAGAAATAATTGAAAAAAATGTATTAGACAATAATATAGAAAATACAAACATTGATAAGTTTGCACTGGCATATTTAAGAAGCGTCACTTATGTAAAGCAATATAGAGGTACAATTTCTTATGAAAATGTTACTTTATCAGTTGTAGATCCAATTGCAGATTATGTTGAAGGCCAATTAAAAGAAGATAAAACTTAAAATTTACTGTTTATTGTCATTTAAACTACTCGATTTTACAAAAGCAAAGTTTTTGCGCGAAGGTGGACTTATGTTGGTTGCAAAAGCAATTCAACAAGGTGGCAATCTCTATGTTGGCATATGGATCGCAAAAATATTAACAGAAAGTGATTATGGTGTTTACCGTCTTTTAATGGCCATTGTTTCCTATTTACCGTTTGCCAACCTTGGTGTAGCACAAACCATAGTCTTTAAGCTTCCTGATGCCTTTAGGAAGAAATCTATTACAGAAATTAAAAACGTAACATCTGTTTTTAATAGCTTCTTATTGATTACAAGGTTGTTTTTATTGCTGCTGTTCGTTGTCCTTGCAATATTTCAGGTTAAAATAAACCAACAGACTTTGGATTTTGAGTGGTTATTGTTGGGGCTTCTAACGGTTTTCTCGGGATGGAACCTACTCTTTATAAATATTTTCAAATCTGATAATAAATTTAAAGAGGTGAGCTATTCTAGGTCAATTAATTCTCTCGTATATCTTGCCGTTGTGGTATGTATTGCAAAAGGACTTCAAATCAATGGTATTTTAATTGCTTTAATAGCGGGTACAGTTCTTTCTTTTATCTACGGTATTTACTATAATAAAAAGTATTTGTCCTTTAGATATAACTTTAAACAGACTGTTGACTATATTAAATTTGGCTTTCCTATAATACTCAATACTTTGGTTTGGATTCTTTTTTCATCTTCCATATTATGGGTAGTTTCTGCTTTTTATCCTCCAGATTATACTGGTATCTTCGGTTTTGCCCTGGTTATAGCAACCATTTTTAAAGTTATGCCAGGTATAATTATAGAAATGGTATCTCCGAAGCTTATATCTTACCTTGGAGTTAAGGAAATAAATTTGCAAAATGAGAAAAGACTAATTACAGACAGTATTTTTTCGTTATCACTTCTAAATTTTGTGTTTGCTGTAGCTAGTCTGTTTTTGTTTAAGCTATTAATAACATATTATGTGGCTAAGTATAGCTCTACTTGGCCAATGGTCATCTTTTTAATTCTTGGATACCATTTGTACAATATCTCTTCTCTAATCAATGTTATTAATTTAAAAAGAGGAAGGGCTTCTATTATTTTGGTAATAAATATCGTAAGCCTATGTATACAATTAGTTGTGGCGTTTGCAATCATAGAACTTGAATATGATTTTTATTTAATTGCAATTGCTCCTGCTGTGGGTTTAATGATAAGTTCAATTGGGGGTTTTTGGACAGCCTATTTTAGTGTCGAAGATAAAACAGATTATGCAAGGGATTTTGTGAAAATATCATTTTTGGGTATTTCAACTTCTGGGTTCATCACAATTTATTGGTATTTGCTCTTTGAATTAGAAACACCCTTAGAATTCCTCAAAATACTTTTAGTGGGATTGCTTATTATTATCCTACCTGGGTTTTTAGGCGTTAGGTCTTTGAAAAAGTATTTAAAAATGATTTCATAAAACTAGAAGAGTATAATGGGCATTGATAAAATAATAATAGTTAGTAACTATTTGCCACCAAGGAATTCAGGTGCTGGCCAAAGGGCCTTTAACCATGCAAGATTCTTCAAAAAGTCTGGTTATAAAGTTAATTTAGTAACCCAAAGTCCTTTCGGGACCAATTTGCTAGAGTTTCAAAAGAGAAATGGTATTGAAGATGGTCTTGAAAAAGAGGATATTATAGAAATAAAACACTCTTACGACCTTGAGAATCAAGGTTTGTTAAAAAAAATTCTTTTCGCTCTAATTTTATTGCCAATAATGTTTTTTCAAGTTTTAGTAAAAGTAAAATTTGGAAAAAGTAAAAGGATAGTCTTGCATGGCTTTTCCACATCGCTTTTAGTTTACCTTACGATTTTGGCATCAGCATTTAGCCTTAAGAAAGTAGTCAGCCTCATGGAAATTACCTCACTATATCCGCCAGGTTATAACTTCCATGGTAAATCAGGGCTTAAAAATAAAATATTTAGATATCTGTATAGAAAACAGCTCGGCTTGCCCACAAAGATTGTAACACTTTCTCCCGCAAATAATAAAAACTATATTAGGTTTATGGGGCATGCTTCAAATTCAGAATTAATCACCAATGGTATTGATACCAAGAAGTTCCATAAAGAAAGCCAAGCCAATAGAATAAAATTAAGGAAGCAACTTAAGCTTCCACTAGAAACCTCGATTATAGTTTATGTTGGTGCCATTACACCACACAAAAAAAGAGTTGATATTTTTGTAAACCTTATAGATGAGTTGAGTAGGCTTAAACCAAATTTAGCAATAGATTTTTTATTTATCGGAAACAATGACAGAACAGAAACACATAGAAAATTGACGGCACAACTTCTTGAAACCGAGGACAAGTCTAAAAACATAGGTGTTAATTTTACGGGCCATGTAGAAAACGTTTCTGATTATCTAAAATGCGCAGACCTCTACATACTGCCATCTGAAGCAGAGGGTCTGCCAAATTCGGTTATCGAAGCAATGGCATGTGGCTTGCCTGTACTTATGAACAACATTGACGGTATAAGCAATTTTATATTGGACGATGGTGAAAATGGGTTTATCGTTGACAACAATTCCATTACAGATTATGTTACTATTATTGATAGACTTTTATCTGATTTAAAAGAATATTTGCGTATATCCGAAAATGCTCAACTTTGTATAGCTGAAAGATTTACTGAAGAAATAGTAAACAAAAAATACCGATTACTTTATTTAAAGTTGTTAACGCTTAGAGGTCAATAATGGTAATTCCTATAGAGAGATTGTGCCTGCTGAGAACCAATTGCTTTGGTCATCTGAGTATTAAAATTAAAATAGCAAGAACAAATTTCTTTTTTTGAAAATAATGCCCGAGAATTCAATTGGTGTTAATATCTTGCACGTTGTAAAAACCTCTGTTTTTTTTATAGTACTTAAATGAAATTGACCTATTATAAATATAGAGCTAAATTGAACATCGTAAAGAAGGATTTAAAAGATAAATTCCCGATATCATTTTTCAAGAAAATGGATATGTGGAGAAAAGGCTTTCTTGCGGAGAAATATACCCTCTACCAACTAGATAAACACGATTATAGGGAATATCTTAGCGATTATCATACTTCAATGGCGCGATGGATTAATGAACCATTTAACGAAATACTCACCAACAAACTCATTTTTTCTGAGTGTGTAGGAAAGTACATTAAAGTACCCAAAACTTATGGTATTTTTGTGAATGGATGTTTTTCTTCTAGCGATTCTCAATCATTGAAAGTATTGGTTGACACACTTGATATATTTGTGGTTAAAGTAGTTTCAGGCGGTGGTGGAAAAGGGGTCCATATCGTGAAAAAAGAAAATAACGATCAATTCATTTTAAATAATAAAACCAATTATTCTGCTTCAGAGTTGTATAACTTCTTTAAGACATTGAACAATTATCTCTTGACGGAATATATAGAACCAGGTGAATTCTCAAAATCTTTAAATGATAGTTCAGTAAATACCATGCGTGTTATTACACTAATAGACCCTAGCACCAATAAGGCGTTTATAGCCAGAGCTGTACAACGCATTGGTGTTGCTGCTTCCGCACCACAAGATAATTTTACTAAAGGCGGTTTGAGTGCGGCAATAAACTTAGAAACAGGGCAAATCAGCGATTGTACAAGGCACCCAAAAACCAAAACGCATATACGCTATACACATCATCCCGATACTAACTTAAAAATTGAAGGTCTAACGATACCTAATTGGGACAAAATCAAAGAACAAGTATTGCACGCTGCTAATAGCCTACCTATGCTAAAAGTGATAGGATGGGATTTTGTAATTAGTACTAATGGTTTAGTCGCTATTGAGGGTAATCACCACCCAGATCCCGATGTCTTGCAAGGTCATGAACCTTTGTTGACTGATGAGCGTATTAAAACGTTCTACAAATTTCATAAAATCATCTAGCATATGTGTGGCTTTACAGGCTTTATAAATTTAGACAATCAACCATTAAATAGTGCAGTCCTGAAACGCATGACAGATATCCAGATCCACAGAGGACCAGATGACCAGGGCATGGTCGGTTTTTCTTTGTTTAAAGAACCAAGGGTTGAAATTATCGATAATAAGGAGTCTGAGTTTAAGAACCTTCATGCAGGCATTGGGTTTAACAGGCTATCTATTTTAGATCTTTCTGAGAAGGGACATCAACCTATGATTTCGCAATGTGGCAATTATATATTGGCATACAATGGCGAAACCTACAATGCGTTATCCTTTAGAGATGAACTGATTGCAAAAGGCCATCCCATAAAGAGCAAAACTGATTCTGAAGTTATACTTTATCTCTATATAGAGTATGGTATAGAAAAAACCTTAGAGCTTCTCAATGGGATGTTTGCATTTATAATAGTGGATTTAAAAGAACGTAGAAGTTTTATTGTTCGCGATCAATTGGGTATAAAGCCAATGTATGTCTACAAAACATCAAATGTTTTGATGTTTTCTTCAGAAATAAAATCGTTTACTCAGCATCCAGAGTTTAAAGCACAGCTAAATCAAAATCATCTGGACGAATATTTGCTCTTTAGATATTGCGCTCATGATAGAACGCTTTATAAAAACGTAAAACAATTACCTCCAGGGCATTATTATGAAATTTCTCAAGACGAAATCAAAGTAAAAGAGTACTGGTCTTATAATCTTATCAATGAAAATGCGATTAGTTTAAATGACGCTCTAGAGCAATTGAATATAACGTTTAAAGAGAGTGTTAAATCACAATTAATGAGTGATGTTCTGGTGGGTTGTCAATTATCAGGGGGCATAGATTCGTCTTTGGTTACGACCTACGCACGTGAGTTCTTTAATGCTAATATGGATACGTTTTCCATTGTATTCTCAGATAAGAACTATTCTGAAGAGGAATTTATAAACTATGTAACAAATCAAACCAATTCAGATTCTCATCGTTATCAGTACTCCAATCAATATGCCTTTGAAAATTTCTTTAAAGCCACTTGGCATTTAGATCAACCCATGAGCATTCCCAATACACTTGGCATCAAAAGACTTGCGGAACGTGCAAAGGAAAATGTCACAGTTTTGTTGAGTGGAGAAGGTGCAGACGAGTTATTTGGTGGTTATTCAAGATACCACGATTTATCTTGTCGCTATTATATGAATCTTAAAGGCTATTCAAAAATGCCAGTTATTGGTAATAGGATTCAAGATAAATATGATTTATCTCTAACACCTGAAGATTTTTTTGTCATGAGCAGTTCAGCAATGTCTCTTAAAGATTTTAAAACTTTTAGTGTTGCTAATGATATTGAAAGTGTACTTGCAGAGCGAAAAAGATTATTTCCGTCTAATGGAGATATAATCAAGAGAGCATCATCATATGATTTAAAAACTTATATGGTAGATCTTTTAAACCGACAAGATAAAATGACAATGGCTCATTCTGTTGAAAATAGGGTACCTTTTTTAGACAGAAAAATGGTTGAGTTTGTAGCTGCTTTACCCAGTAACCTTTTGGTGAAAAAATGTACCGACATTAGGTATTTAAACAAGTCAAATAGATATACAAAATTAATTCTCAAAGAGTTGGCAGTAAAGCGTTTTGATCAAGATTTTGTATACCGTAAAAAGAGTGGTTTTCCATTGCCTGTAAAAGACTTATTTTTGAAAACTAAAATGAATGAGCTCATAGAAGACCAATTATTGCCTGGTATAAAATCTAGAGGCCTATTTGACTTTGAAGCAATTTCTAAAATTTGGAATAAAAAGGAAAACAACTTTTCTAAAAGTGATTTAAAAAACTTATGGATGTTCTTTGCTTTTGAGACTTGGGCGCAGACGTTTTTAGATTCAAAATACAATGGTTAAAATAATAATAGGTGGTGATATATGCGCAACTAAAAAAGATGAAAGTGCTTTTTTAAAAGGTAACTCATCCCTCTTATTTTCCGATATTCTGCCGCACATTCAATCTGCTGATTTATCAATTGCAAATTTAGAAACACCTTTAATTATAAAACCTTCCCCAATTAAAAAGAGTGGAGCCATTTTTGGAAATTCTCCAGAGACGTTGGCAGCTATAAAAAATGCTGGTATCAACTTTTTAAACCTAGCCAATAACCATATTTTAGATCATGGTCAAGAAGGTTTACACACAACAATAGAAACGCTTAAAAATCAAGGTTTTGGTTATGTAGGTGCGGGTAAGTCATTAGAGGAAGCTTCTGTGCCTTATACAATGAAAATAAAAGGGAAAATCATTACCATTTTGAGTTATGCAGAGCATGAGTTTTCAATTGCAGATACTGATAGTTCAGGTGCAAATCCGGTAGATGTTATTGATTTTGTCAACAGAATTAATGATTTAAATGAGTCTAGTGATTTTGTACTCTTGTTGTATCATGGAGGTAAGGAGAATTATAAATTACCCACTCCGAAGCAACAAAAATTATGTCGCTTTTTCATAGACCAAGGTGTTAATACGGTGGTTTGTCAACATTCTCATATTGCAGGTGCTTTTGAGCACTATAATGAAGGTCATATTTATTACGGTCAAGGTAACTTTGTTTTTGATCCTTACCCTATAAAACGTGATTGGTTGTATAAAGGGTTTTTGATAGAATTGGTCTTAAAGGAAGACAACTCAACTCAAATTCAACTTATTCCTTATATCCATAAAAGTTTTTATAAAGATGAAATAGGTATAAGAAAAATGGATATTGAAGAATCTAAGGTATTCATGGAAAGTATTTTAGATGAAAACAAAAAAATGATAAACGACCCAAATTATGTTGCCCAAAAATGGGTTAAATTATCAGAATCATTAGAGAACACATACTTAAGTATTCTAAATGGTCATGGACGTATTATGCGCAAGTTGAATGAGAAATTTCCATGGCTTAAATTGGTTTACAAAAATAGTCGCAGGCGCGTCTTAAAGAACATAGTCACTTGCGAGACGCACCATGAGATTGTTGAAACTATTTTAAAGGAAAAGAGGTAGTGTTGGATAAGTTGGTTTTAGCATTAAAGAAGTTTCTTTATTACAACTTTGATCTTTTTAGCTACAGAGGGAAAAAGGCCATAGAAGAAGTTAGTGAGACCACTGCACAAAGGGAAAAGACCTTCGAAAATTCTAAATATACCATAGGCATTGTAAAAGAAAACTGGCATTTACATAGCAGTTATATTAAAGCATGCCATGAATTAAGAATTTCTTATTATGTCATAGATTTCTTCTCAAAAGATTGGCTCAATGAATTGAAATCCAAAAAGATTGACTTGTTGGTTGTAAGACCGTCGGTTCAGTACACACCTTGGAAAGACATGTTTGATAACCGTCTTAGTTTATTAAAAAGTAATTATTCCATTCCAATATTTCCTAATAAAGAGGCTTTATGGATCTGGGAGAATAAGCTAAGGACTTTAGAGTTTTTAAAAGTAAACGATCTTCCTCACCCAGCATCTTATATTTTCTATGATTATGATGATTTGAGAAAGTTTTCAGAATCTTGCAGTTATCCAGTGGTATATAAAGCTAGTAGTGGCTCTGGTGCTTCAGGTGTAAAGATTTTGAATAAAAGACGAGAACTACTTTCAGTATCAAAAAAGGTATTTAATAAAGGTATAAGGAGTTATAGAAAACACAAATTAGATAAGGAACATGGTTATGTGATTCTACAAGAATATTTAAGTAATGTAAAAGAGTGGAGATTGATAAGGATTGGGGATTATTATTTTGGTTTCGAAAAGCTTAAAGAAGGTGAGTTTCATAGCGGTTCTAAAAACTTTGGTTACGGTATGCCACCTAAGAAATGTTTGTCTTTAGTAAGAGATATTACGGAAAAACACAATTTCAAGTTTGTTTCAATGGATCTTTTTATAACACAGGATGATGCTTATCTCATTAATGAAATTCAACCTTATTTTGGACAAAAAGATGATCGAGAGCTTCTTCAAATTGATGAGGAATCAGGAAGATTAAAATTCAACGAACAGACTAATTCCTGGGATTTTGAAAGAGGCAAGTTCTGTAAAAACAACCTTTGTAATCTAAGGTTGTTAGAAATAACAAATATTTTGAACAATTGAAGTTACTCATATTTTTAATAAAATGGGGCTTTCCTCTGCTTTTAATTACAGATTTAAGTTCTGAATTGCTTAGCAGTGATTTTATATTAAACATATCTAGGTTACTTAGGATAGTAATATTGATTTTAATAATCAAAGAGAATATAGTTAATTTTCCTATTATCAAAAGGTTTACGTTTTTCAGGTTTTTCCTCTTTTTCTCTATTATACTATTTTTTTATCTCTTCACGGATAGAAATTTTTATGAAGGGTTTTGGGTATACTCTAAAACACTGTTTTGGATTCTTGGTATAAATGTACTTTTTGTATATGCTTACAAAAAAGTGTTTTTAATAAACGACTTTATCACGGTATTAAAGAGGGTTGTTACAGTAGCTTTTATATTTACTATAATGTTCTATATCACTGGTTATATCAAAAATGATTATAATGTAGCTTCCTATTTAGTGTTGTTTATGTATCCTCTACTGTTGCTTAGTTCAAATGGTTATAAGAATAACAAGTTTTATATTTTTCTTGCTGCCTTGGCTATTCTTATTACCTTAAAAAGAGGAGCTATGATAGCTTTTGCATTGTGCAATATCGTGTATTATCTAAGTAATTTAAAAGCAGACTTTAATTTTAAAAAGCTCATAACTGGGATTTTTATTTTTCTATCCTTGGGATTTGCTGGTGTTTATATTTTTGAAAGTCAAAAAAACACAAGAGAAGAACGTTTTTCCGAAGATCAATTCGATCCAAATAATTCTAAAGCTGGCTCTGGACGTGTAGGAATGTATACAGGCATCTATAATGAATGGTACTATTCGGATAATCATTTGTTTGGTTTTGGTAATCAAGAGGATTCTTACAGAAGAAGGAATCGTAGAACTCATGCGCATAGTGATATATTTGGTTTTCTATATAACCACGGAATTGTGGGTATTGTTTTAATAATTATACTATATTTTAAAGTTTTAAAGTTCTATTTTTCCTATAGAAAATACGATAGGAAAAACGCACCAATTATATTATCTTTATTTGTGATACTAGTACTTGTTAATTTTTACTCAGGTATGTTTAGAACACAAGATGCCATTTATTTTTTCGCATTATTACCCTATCTACAATTAAAAAGAGATGCCATCAAACAAAGTATTTATATTAACCAATCCGCTTAACCACGAAGGTGGCGTAGTCAATTACTACAATCTGTTTTTCAGGCATTTTGAATCTAAGAATGTCACTCTAAAACATGGTTCGATAGGCTCTAGAGCCTATTTGTTTTACTATCCTCTTTTAAAGCGATTACTGTATCCCTTTTTTTACATTTTTGATGTGCTCATTTATATTTTAAGACTTCTTATTGATAGAAATATTAAAATTGTTCAAGTAAGCCCTTCATTAATCCCAGTTCCTCTTCTTAGGGACGGACTTTTAGTTCTAATTGCTAAAACACTAGGTAAAAAAGTAGTCGTGTTTTACAGAGGTTGGAAATTACCAACCTACAATAAGATCAAAAGTAGTGAAAGATTAAAAAAAGTCTTTAATTGGGTATTCCAAAAGGACACCTTACAAGTGGTCTTGGCTTCAGCTTTTAAAAAAGACCTCTTACAACTTAAACCGAAACATATAAAGGAAGTGTTAGTGACAACAACTGCAATAGATAAATCCCAAATACTCAAAGCAGAAGACAGAACAGACGTAAATCCCATAAAAGTATTATTTCTGGGAAGGATTCAAGATTTAAAGGGTATAGAAGAATTGATTGAAGTCATAATTCAACTTAAGGAACAAGAGCAGTTAAGTAATTTTAAGTTTTCAATTGTTGGCCACGAAAACAAAACAGGTTACACAAACAGTCTAAAAGAAAAGCTCAAGCAAAATAATATATCACAAGAAGCTTCTTTCCTAGGAAGAATAACGGGTGAGGAAAAATTTAAATTATATGCAAGTCATGATATTTATGTTTTACCATCATATACAGAAGGTTGCCCCAACAGTTTACTGGAAGCGCTTGCCTCTGGGTTATTCTGTATTACAACGCGTGTTGGCGCACTTCAAGATTTAATTGTTCCAAAACAGAATGGGTTGTTTGTTGATGAAAGGAATACTGAAAGTTTGCTTTATGCATTACTATATTGTTCAGAAAACAAAAGCTTTAATAAAAATAGGTTTAATAATGCAAAAAAATATTCCGAAGAATTTGACATCATGAAGATAACCAAGTTATTCGAAGAAAAATATATCCATCTCATTGAAAAAAAGTAAATTATATCTTATAGGCCCAACAGAATCAATCCTTACCAAACGTGGTAACAGATTCCCTAATATGGCTAATTTTTTTGCTGATGAAGGGGAAAACATAGTTTACTATACTTCTAACTTCTATCATGCAGAGAAACGATTTTTCTCTAGAGAAGAAATTAAGGAGGCAAAACAATCTTTAGAATATAAATTAAAAGTTCTAATGGTTTTAGGTTATTACAACAACGTATCACCTCGTAGAGTGCTGTCTAACTTTTTCTTTTCTCTTCAACTATTTATTATTCTGCTATTCAGAGTATCACGTCAAGATAGAATTTTATTGCCATCAAGACCAGTAGAGCTTATATTCTTTATGGCTTTGCTTAAGCGACTAAGAGGTGTCAAGATTTACCTAGATATACAAGATGTTTGGCCAGATGCATTGGATATCGAAAATAAGAAAAAAGAAAAGATTTTTGAGACGTATTGTAATTTTTATTTAAAACCCTCACTAAAACATTATACTGCAGCATTACATGTGGCTCCTTCTTTTAAATTATGGCTAAGAAGATATGCCAAACATACGCCTTCTAGCTTTGTGCCTTTGGGGTGGGAAAATGAAAGGTGGGCCAATGTTATACCAAATAACAATAATGAGGATTCTATAATTAAAATGGTCTGTGTTGCACAGTTACAGCGGCAAATAGATATTATGCCAATTTTAAAAGTTCTGCAAACAAACGAAAGATTTCATTTAACGGTTTTAGGTGAAGACGGATCAGGAGAGCGCTATCCTGAGGTGAGTAAGTATATTAGAGAAAACAATATTTCAAATGTTGAAATCTTTGGAAAGATAGAAAGACATAAGATGGCAGAACTTCTTCAGGATAAACACATGGGAATCTTACCAATGATTACATCATCAATACCTAATAAAGTATTTGATTATCTGGCAGCAATGTTACCAATTGTTGTTTTAGGTGACAATGATAGCGCTAATTTTGTAGTTGAAAATAATATTGGTTGGAAATGCAATTTCAATTCAGAAGAATTGGATGTACTTTTGCAAAGTATACAAACACAAGAAATTAAATCAAAACAAGCACAGGTGATTTTGATTAGGAAAAACTTTTCTAGGGATATTCTACATAAAAAAATTAAAGACATAATTTTATAATGCAACAACTCACACAAAAACTAGGCTCAGGTGATATGATGATACAAGACGTACCTTATCCACAATTAGGTAATGGGATGGTCATTGTAAAAAACCACTATTCCATTATTAGTGCAGGAACAGAGGGTTCAACCGTGGTGGCTGCTCGTAAAAGCCTTATTGGAAAAGCAAAAGAACGTCCACAACAAGTCAAACAAGTGATTGATACACTAAAAAAGCAAGGGCCAATACAAACCTATAGAGCTGTAATGAAAAAACTTGACTCTTACTCACCACTTGGCTATAGCTGTGCGGGTGAAGTTATTGAGGTAGGAGAAGGTGTCACAGAATTTGAAGTTGGTGATAAAGTAGCTTGTGCAGGAGCTGGATATGCTAATCATGCCGAGATTGTTTCGGTACCAGTTAACCTATGCGTAAAACTCGATAATGATTCAAATTTAAAAGATGCAGCTTACAATACCTTAGGAGCCATTTCGATGCAAGGTGTCCGTCAAGCCGATTTGCGTTTGGGAGAATCGTGTGTTGTGATTGGCCTTGGATTGCTGGGACAGCTAGCAGCCTTAATTTTAAAGGCTTCTGGAGTTACTGTCATAGGGATAGATGTTTCCAAAGATGCAGTACAGCAAGCTATTGGCAATAATGTAGTGGATTTAGGTTTAACCAGAAATGCTTCTGGCATTGAAGAGCAACTTTTAAATACAACTCAAGGTCATGGCGCCGATGCGGTGATTATTGCTGCTGCTACATCTAGTCTAGACCCAATTAATTTTGCTGGTGCTATTGCGCGAAAAAAAGGAAAAGTAGTAGTTTTGGGCGCAGTGCCGACAGGATTTGACCGTGATCCTTTTTGGTATAGAAAAGAGCTAGAACTAAAAATGGCATGCTCCTATGGACCAGGTCGTTACGATTTAAATTATGAAGAAAAAGGAATCGATTATCCATTGCCTTACGTCCGTTGGACAGAAAAACGTAACATGGAAGCCTTTCAAAATTTAATTTCTAATCAAAAAATTGATATAGGCTATTTGACCACCCACGAATTTGAGTTTGAAAATGCCAAAGCAGCCTTCGATTTAGTCGTTTCAAAAGAAGAAGCATTTACAGGAATCGCTTTAAAATATGATGTTGAAAGAGCTGTTTCAAAAGAAAAAATAACGACTTCGGCAAATGATAAATTAGGTAAGGTTAATATTTCATTTATCGGAGCAGGTAGTTATGCGCAAGGAAATTTATTACCAAATATTCCGGAATCTTCGGATATTGGAAGGGTTGGTGTATTAACCAATACAGGGACTACTTCTAAACGTGTGGCTGAAAAGTTTAAATTTCAATTTTGTGCTACTAATGACGAAGATGTATTGGATGATAAAACAAATACAGTTTTTGTAGCTACACGTCACGATTCTCACGGATCATTTGTTTTAAAAAGCTTACAAGCAAATAAAAATGTATTTGTTGAAAAACCGTTATGTTTATTAGAGTCTGAATTAGAGGAAATTATTGAAGCACAATCCAAAAACAAAAAAGCAGTGATGGTTGGGTTTAATAGACGCTTTTCTCCATTAACACAAAAACTTAAAAAAGCATTAGGTAACAACCCTATGACAATGATCTACAGAATCAATGCAGGTCCTATACCAAAAGATACTTGGATTCAAGATTCAGAAATTGGAGGAGGTCGTATTCTAGGTGAGGCTTGTCATTTTATAGACTACCTTACGTTTCTTAATGGAAGTTTACCTGTAAAAATTAGTGCATCTGCACTGCCTGATGCCAACCAATTGAATGACACAATTAACATTCTAATTCAATTTGAAAATGGCTCTTCTGGCATCATTGGATATTATGCCAACGGCTCTAAAGCAATGACTAAGGAATACATAGAGGTATTTTCAGCTGGATTATCAGCATCACTAAGTGATTTTAAAGAATTAAAGATTTATGATAAAGGTAAGCCGCAGAAGACTAAAATTCTGAATCAAAATAAAGGTCAAAAAGAAATGGTAAATTCTTTTTTAAACGGATTACTAAAGGACGGTGTTACACCTATTGATTTTAAAGAAATAGTTGCAGTAACTAAAGCTTCTTTTAAGGCATTGGAGTCCATTAAAAAAGGAGGACAACAGATTTATATTTAAAAAAGTTGATGGAGAATTTTAAATCAAGTTTTTTTAAGCTTAAAATCTACTGTGAACAGGAAAATTTTGCAGGATGGGATCCTTATGATGGTCTAAATTCAAAATTTTTTCAGGTGCTGCCTTTAAAAAAATGGGATTTGGCTCGTTTAGCCTGGATACAAGGCTTTAAAAGGAGTCCAATTAATTTTCGCCCTCTTTTTGGCGTTCCAAAGGAGCATAACAACATGGGGCTAGGTCTTTTTTTGTCAGGGTATTGCCAACTTTATGAAATAGCACAAACAGGGAATCACCAATTTGGAAGTGCAGAAGAAATTTTTACTAAGATTAAATACCTCTCCGATTTAATTTTATCGTATCAAAGTAAAGGGTTTTCTGGAAGTTGTTGGGGGTATAATTTTGATTGGCAAGCACGCAGACTTTTTTTATTTCCAGCGCATACACCGAATGTTGTTGTAACAGCATTTTGTACAGAAGCCTTATTTGAAGCCTATGAGATAACAAAAGACAACAAATTGCTAGAGACTGCATTATCTGCAAGTGAATTTGTTTGTAATGATTTAAAACGCTCAAAAGTTAAAGGAGGTTTTTTGTTTAGCTACAGCCCGATAGATGGAAATAATACCGTATATAATGCGAGTTTGCTAGGTGCAAAAATACTCTTGTTAAATTATAAATACACAAGAGACGAAGTTTTACTTGACCTTTCTAAGGAAGCCATCTATACTGCTGTAAAAGGTCAAAAACAAGATGGTTCATGGGTTTATGGATTATTGCCTATTCAAAATTGGATTGATAGTTTTCATACTGGTTTTAATTTAAATGCACTTCAGTTATATGTTGAAATAACTGGAGATCATGGCGTTGTTGAGAGTATTGAAAAGGGCATGATCTTTTATTTAAAAAATTTCTTTTTAGAAAATGGTATGCCAAAATACTATCATGATCGCACCTATCCCGTTGATATACATTGCCCAGGGCAATTACTAATCACTCTTAACAAACTAGAGAAATTTAATGAACATAAAGAATTGGCTAATCGTGTATTAAATTGGACAATTAAAAACATGCAGGACGACAAAGGTTACTTTTACTATCAATTGAAGAAAAGATGGAGTTCAAAAATTCCCTATATGCGATGGAGTAATGCGTTTATGTTTAGTGCAATGAGTAACTATTTATTGGCTACACATGGAAAGTAAATTACTTAACGGTGTTAAATGTTTTGCACCCCAAAGTCGAAAAGAACTTATAGACTATGCATTCGATAAAAAGTGCATTTTAATTGCTACAAACGCAGAAAAAATCTTACATGCTACTCAACGCTCTAGACAAATTATCAATAGAAATGTGGGGTATCCTGATGGAATAGGGGCCGTATGGGCCCTTAAACAAAAAGGTGCAAATCATGTACAGAAAATACCAGGTTGTGAGCTATGGCTAGACATTATAAAACGATTTGAAAAAGAGAAAACATTCTATTTAGTTGGAGGCAAAGAAGAAGTCATACAACAAACCGTAAGTCAATTAAAAAAGGAGTTTAAAAACATAACAATAAAAGGCTACAGAAATGGGTATCTAGAATCGGAGAAAGAAAAAGAAGGACTAATCAAAAATATTGTACAGCAAAAGCCGGATGTCGTTTTTGTAGCTATGGGGTCTCCTAAACAGGAATTATTAATGGAAGAAATTAAAAAACATCATCAAGCAGTGTATCAGGGTCTTGGTGGTGGTTTTGATGTTTATACGGGTAACGTAAAAAGAGCACCAGAATGGTGGGTGAAAAACAATTTAGAATGGGCTTATCGATTAGTTAACCAACCTTCGAGAATAAAACGTCAGATTCACTTGTTTAAATTTTTGTTTGATCTCAAACTTAGAAAGTATTAATAAAAAAATCAAATTTTAGTAAATATTGGAGAGTATTAATATTCTAATAATTAGAACATAGGTAATATAAATAGAAAAATTATACAACGATTATTAACTAGGTAAATTTAGTTTACCTTTAATTAGTATAATTGCATAAAAGTATATATTTAATTGTTATTACATGATAGAAGATAATTTATTTGAGGAAAAAGACCAAGGCCAAATTATAAAGTCCCTTATTTTTAAATACCTAGGTTTATGGTACTGGTTTGTATTAAGCTTAGTTATCGCCATTATAGCAGCCTTTTTATACATGCGCTACTCACCAAAAATCTATACTTCTACCGCCAAAATCAACATTTTGGATAGCAATGATGGGTTAGATTTATCTAATAGAATGTACTTATGGGATCAAAGCTCAGTCAAACTGGAGAAAGAGATTGAAATTCTTAAATCTTACCCCATACTTGCCAAAGTTGTCAATAGTCAAGACCTTACACTTCGTTTTTACGAGGAAGGTGATATACAAACCACTGAAATAAACAACTTACCATTCGAATGTATTAAAACCATTTCCAACGATAGCATCAATAAAGTAAGTGGGTTTCGTATAGATGTTAATGAAAGTGATTTCAGCATTCAAGAACTGGCTTTGGGTACTGGTCAAAATTATCTAGCACCTGATCAAAACCTAACACTTGATAACCACAGCAGTTTAGGGCAAAATCACAACCTTCCGTTTGAATTGAATCCTACTGGACAAAAAATTTCAGTGGACTTAGTTAATCAAAGTTATTTGGTTTATTTGGTTCCTGTTGAAACTGCTATTATGAGATTAAAGTCAAACATCAAGGTAAGTTTGATAGGCGAAGAAACTGATTTGTTGGAATTAAGTCTAAATGGTGAGAGTTATGACAAAAATGAACGCATCCTTAACGAGTTGATTAATGTCTTTAACCAAGACGGCATAGACGACCGTAGAGCCATTTCGCAACGCACATACGAGTTTATCGACCAACGTTTCATCACCTTAGCTGAAGAATTGGATTCCCTAGAAACAGACATCCAAGACTTTAAACAAGAAAACAAAATCATTACCATAGAGTCTAAAGCCGATGAAGGAATGACTAATCTTTCTTCAACGCAAGAGCGTCTGTTTGAGTTGGAAAATCAATTAAATTTATTGGATATTATAGAAAGTAGTCTAAAGTCATCAGGGGACAATATAGATTTATTACCAGCTAACATTGGTGTAAGTAGTCAAAATATCAATCAACTTGTTGATGATTACAATAGACTTGTACTAGAATATTTAAATCTAGAAAATTCTGCAACAAAAAACAACCCCATATTACTACAATTAAAATCAAGAATAAATAACCTCAATAAAAATATATTTGCCTCCTTAAATAGTTCAAAGAACCAGCTCAAATCGACGAGGAGACAAGTTCAACGAAAAAATAAGAATTTGACAGATCAAATCTATGACATTCCGGCTAAAGAAAAGTTTTTTTTGGACATTAAACGTCAACAGGAGATTAAACAACAGTTGTACCTCTACCTTTTACAAAAACGAGAGGAAGCCGTGATTAATTATGCCATTACTGAGCCAACCCTTAAAGTTGTGGAACCAGCATTATCGTCGAGAGTGCCCGTATCTCCTAAAGGGAGAGTCGTATATGCAGCGGCATTACTGTTGGGCTTAGGAACACCTTTTGGGGTTTTATATATCATTTTTCTTTTGGATACTAAAGTAAGAAATAGAGAAAGTGTCGAAAAACTCACCAAAAAGATTCCATTCTTAGCAGAGTTACCTCTTGTTAAAAAAGAGAAGCACTTATCATTCCTCGTAGAAAACGACAATTCTGTTCAAGCCGAGGCCTTTCGAGTACTCACCTATAACCTAAAATATATACTAACTTCTGGAAATGATATTCAGAAGGGAAAAGTGATTTATTGCACCTCGACCATCAAAGGGGAAGGCAAAACGCATATCAGTCTCAATACCGCCTTGGCACTCTCAAGCTTAAATCATAAAGTCTTATTGATCGGTGCCGATTTAAGAAATCCTCAAATCCATAATTTTATCGACAAAGACAAAAACTTAGACGGCTTGTCCAAATACCTTCACGATTTGGATTACGATTGGCATGAGGGTTTACTTAAAAATTTCGTAATCCATCCAAAGTTCCATATTCTGTTAGCGGGTAGCACGCCACCTAATCCTTCAAAATTGCTTACCAGTCCAAGATTAAAGCAAATTTTAGACGAAGCCAAGGAAGAATACGACTATATCATTGTCGATACGGCACCGACTTTATTAGTCTCGGACACCTTGCTCATGTCGTCTTTAGCGGATGCAACGGTGTATG
>JAUIFC010000261.1 GCA_030429455.1 Bacteroidia bacterium
CTTCTAGAGCAAAAAAATCTTTTTGCAACAAAGACCATTGAGTTTATTGACAGTACTTTAAGTGATAAAGCGATTGAGCTAGAGACTTTTGAAGAAGAACTCAATACCTACAAGCTTAAGAATAACATAATCGATTTAACAGGAGAAACACAACAGCTCAAACAGCGATTGTTGAATTTGGATGAGCAAAAGAAAGCCTTTAGTAGACAAATTGATTATCTCAATACCTTAAATAACTACCTTGTAAGCCATAGCACATACGAAGATCCTCCAGCTCCAAGTATAGTAGGCATTCAAGAGGGAAGTCTTGTAGATGGCATTCGAAAAATAGTTGAACTTTCAATCGAAAGAAACAAGTATCAATATACCGCAAAACCAAATTTACCTAAGTTTAAAGATATTGATAGACAGATAGATGCGACCAAAGCTGTTTTAAAAGAAAACATAGAATCTTCTAAAGCCAATATTTATAAAGAAATTGAACTTGTAAACAAAGATTTGCGTGAAGCAGAAAGAAACGTTCGAAAACTACCGAAGAACCAACAAGGATTGTTGAAAATAGAAAGAAGATTTAATATAAGTCAACAAACTTATGACTTGTTTTTAGCTAAAAAAAATGAAGCAAAACTTATCAAAGCGAGTAATGTAAGTGATATTCAAATCATTGATGAAGCCAAAGATGTTGGTGGAGGCAAAGTAGGTCCAAATAATCAGCTTAACTATGTTATGGCTGTTTTATTCGGAATAGGCATTCCATTAGCTTATATATTTTTTGTAGTCTATTTAGACAATAGAATAAACAATACAAAAGATATTGAAAAACAAACAGATTTGCCTCTAATCGCTGTTATTGGAAAATCTAGTGTTAAAAAAGACACGGTTGTGTTGGACTATCCAAATTCTGTAATCTCCGAAAGCTTTCGTGGTCTAAGGACTAGCCTTCAGTTCATGTTTAGGGAAACAGAAAAGAAAAAGTGTAAAACGGTTTTAGTCACTTCTTCTGTTGGAGGAGAAGGAAAAACTTTTAATGCTATAAATCTTGCCTCTGTCATGGCTTTAAGTGAAAAAAAGGTTGTGATTGTAGGTTTAGACTTAAGAAAACCAAAATTGCACAGAAGTTTTGGTGTAAATAAAGATTTAGGAATAAGTACTTATATTTCCGGTCAAGCAGACTATAAAGAGATAATTCAGCCTACTGGCAACGGTAATCTTTACATTATTACTTCTGGTATTATACCGCCAAATCCATCCGAAATACTACTAGATACTCGAATGGATACACTTATGACCAATCTTAAAGCAGATTTTGATTATATCGTTTTGGATACACCTCCGATTGGACTGGTTTCGGATGCTTTGAACCTAATGAGGTTTAGCGATACTTCTCTATATGTTGTTAAACAGCACTTTACAAAAAAAGGAATGTTAAATTTTATTAATCAGAAATATAAAAAAGGAGAAGTGAAAAACCTTAGTTTGATACTTAATTATTTTAAAGCTAAGCAGAAAAGCGATTATGGTTATGGCTATGGTTACGAATATGGATATGCTTCTTACGGAAAGGGGTATCTTAAGCAAGAAAAAACAAGCATTTTAGATCGAATTTTGAATCTATTTAAATAACGGACTTAAATGATTTCAAACTCTCAAGATACCGAATGGCTCTATGAAATAAACGCTAAAAAACCGATTTTACATTTCAATTTTAAAGAGATTTGGAGGTATAAAGATTTGTTATTTTTATTTGTTAAACGAGATATCGTAACCCTTTATAAGCAAACCATTCTAGGGCCACTTTGGTACATCATTCAACCGTTGTTTACGTCTGTCATTTTCACTTTAATTTTCAATTATTTTGCAAAGTTTGAAACAGGTGTTGTTCCAGGTCTATTATTTCAAATGGCTGGAATTACGGCATGGAATTATTTCAAAGAATGCTTAACTGGTACAGCAAATACCTTTACCAAAAATCAAAACCTTTTTGGCAAAGTTTACTTTCCTAGAGTCATCATGCCTATGTCGATAACCATTTCAAACTTGTTGAAATTTGGCATTCAAATTGTAATTTTTATTGGATTTTATTTAGGATATATTGCTTTAGGTTCGGATATATATCCAAATATTTATTTATTCCTCTTTCCTATCTATGTGCTTATGATGGGGTTGATGGGCTTAGGAATTGGCATGGTCGTTTCCGCATTTACCACAAAGTACAAAGACCTAGTTCATCTACTCACGTTTGGTGTTCAGTTGTTAATGTACATTTCGGCTGTACCTTATCAAATAAGTGAAGCTAAGGCAAAACTGGGAAGTTATTTTTGGTTAATCAATTATAACCCATTAGCTCAAATCATAGAAGGTTTTAGGTATATGACATTGAATACGGGTTCCTTTTCTTGGTTTGGATTTTTCTATGCTCTAAGTACTTCTGTAGTTATAATTTTTCTTGGATTAATTATTTTTAATAGAACCGAGAAGAGTTTTATTGATACCGTATAATTTCTGATTTAACTACAAATCCTTAACAAAATCATAAATTTTTTCTGTTTGGTTTTAGTTTACATTTTGATAACTCAGAGCTAACATCAGATTAGACTGATGTATCTAGATTTGATGAAAATTAATAAACCTTAACAATGAAAAAAATTACATTATTATTTTCTTTGTTTTTGATTTCGGTTTCAGCTTCGGCTCAAATTATAAGTCAATACATAGAAACAAACTCTGGTTCCACTCCAAAGGGCCTTGAAATTTGGAACAACACGTCTTCAACACTGGACTTTTCAGTAGATAACCTTGTTATTGAAAAAGGTACCAATGGAAATGCACCATCTGTTGATTTTACAATCGATAGCGGAACACTTGCTCCCAATGCTGTATTGATTGTTGGAACATCCGACATGCAAGCAGCAGCGACAGCAAATGGTGTTGACTTTTACAACAAAAACTTTACCTTTAATGGAGACGATGCTTTGGTTATAAAACTAGGCACTACTATTACAGATGTTTTTGGAACACCTGGAACTGATCCGGGTTCGTCATGGACAGGAAGTAACGGGGTAAGTACAAGAAATCAAAATATTGCCTTGTTAGGTGGAATTCTGACCGGAGAACTGACAGGTTTTTCAGACCC
Organism: Bacteroidia bacterium; assembly: GCA_030429455.1. GTDB lineage: Bacteria > Bacteroidota > Bacteroidia > Flavobacteriales > Flavobacteriaceae > Psychroflexus. The sequence continues at coordinate 3,134 of JAUIFC010000261.1, forward strand.
AAGCACAAGATTTAAAACCATAAACTCAGACCCTTCGGATATAGCAAACGGCGGTCTAGAAGGCTTTGGGCAAGCACCATCAATTTTTCCAGAGGTAGAATTTGAAACATACTACTCAGTAAATGAAAATGACGCTAGTTTAGACATTGCATTGACGATAACTGCACCTCCAACTGCCGATGTGACTTTGGATGTCGTATTAGTCATGGGTGGCTCTGCAACCGAAGGTTCAGATTTTACATTTTCTTCTCCACAAACCGTAACCTTTGTAGCGGGAACTTCTGCAAATCAAGTCGTTAATATTCCAATTATCGATAACGGAAATGACAGTAGCGATGTGTTTTTTACACTAGAATTACAAAATCAAAATGGTGTAGATATCGGTTCAACAGATCAAACCTCTGTTTATATTTTGGATGATGATACAGTTGTGCCAGTAGGCGATGATACAGTATTGAATGTAAATTATTTACAAAGTCATTTGGTTGACGCCAACGGAACTGCCGAAATCGGCGCATACGATCCTGTAAGTCAAAGTTTATTTGTTACTAATGATAACGTGGTTGAAGTTTTAGATATCAGCGATTTAAATAATATTACTGCGGGAACAGTTTTGCAACAAGCTAGCCTTGGTGGTGTTCAAAGTGTAGCTGTTAATGGAAATCTTGTAGCTCTAGCATATGCCGCTCAAACTAAAACCGACCCAGGAAGTGTAGTTATTTACGAATTGCCAGCACTTACAAACTTTACAACACTAACTGTTGGCGCATTACCTGATATGCTAACCTTTACGCCTGATGGAACAAAACTTTTAGTT
>JAUIFC010000038.1 GCA_030429455.1 Bacteroidia bacterium
TTTAAGTTCATTTTTAACGTCCAATGGCTATGAAGTAAGCCCACCACAAATTATTGCAAAAACAGGTTGGAGAACGGATGAGCTCATAAATGCTACTAAGGAAAGATTAAATGAAGAAAAATTTGATATAGTTTCGCTTCTTATTGGGGTCAATAACGAATATCAAGGTAGACCTTTTTCTCAATACCAAGAAGAGCTAAAAACACTGATTGGCATTGCTATAGACAAATGCAAAAACAATGCAAAAGGTGTATTTATGCTTAGTATTCCTGACTACGGCGTTACTCCTTTTGCAGTAGAAAGAAATAAAACCGAAGCCATAAAAACTTTGAAAATATATAATGCTTACGCGAAAAGTCTATGTGAAACATACAACATTCCTTTCTATGATATCACCGAACTTTCCATTACATTAAGCAAAGATGAGCGTTTTCTTCATACAGACAAACTACATCCAAACGAACAGCAATATTTAGAATGGATAAATGCTTTTAAATTTGAGCTCTTAAAACATTTAGAAGGTTAAAAATGCATGAGGATTTTCTACACCATATTTGGAAATATCAAAAAATTGATACCTCAAATCCTCTAAAAACAAGCCTTAACCAAGAATTATTAATCCTCGATTCTGGTCAGCATAACACAAGTAATTCTGGCCCTGATTTTTTTAATGCTAAAGTAAAAATTGATGCTCAGGTTTGGGCTGGAACGATAGAAATACACATAAAATCTTCCGATTGGTATGCGCATCAGCATGAAAAAGACAAAAATTATGACAACGTAATTCTTCATGTTGTTTGGGAAGATGATGTAGAGGTATTTAGAACACATCAGCAACCACTACCCTGTTTGGAATTAAAGTCTATTGTAAATCAACACACTTTAGAAAATTATAATGCTTTGCTCGGCTTGCCATCAAAACGCATTAATTGCGAAAAACACTTTATAGAGTTTGATGACTTCACCATCGAAAACTGGTTGGAAAGACTTTATATCGAAAGACTTGAAGAAAAAACCAGTCTTATATCTTATCTATTAAAACAAAATAATTCCAATTGGGAAGATGTGCTGTTTAAATTGCTATGCAAGAATTTTGGTTTGAATAAAAACGGAGAAAGCTTTTTGGATATTGCCACTCAAATTGGGTATAAAGTAATTTCCAAACATCAGCATTCAATATTGGATTTAGAAAGCATATTCTTAGGAACAGGAAATTTTCTAGACATAAACTCTGATGATCATTATGTTTTAAAATTGAAATCAAATTATCAATACTTAAAACATAAATATCAGCTAAAACCTTCAAATTTTAAACCTGATTTTTTCAGATTACGACCAGATAATTTTCCCACATTGAGATTAGCACAATTGTCCAAAATCTACAACAAAACGCCTCAACTATTTCAAAAATTGATTTCAGCAACTTCTAAAACTGAAATATATGAGATTTTTAAAATTGAACTTTCTGAATTTTGGACCACGCACTATTCGCTCACTAAAAAGAGTACGCCTAAAAAGAAAGGAATAAGTCAGTCGTTTATCGATTTACTAATCATCAACACTATAATCCCAATTAAATTTCAGTATCAAAAGCAAATTGGAGAAATGGATTTCGAAAGCATGTTCGCTATCCTGTACGAATTAAAACCTGAACAAAACTCCAAAGTGAATATATTCGAAAACTTAAGACCAAACACTAATGCATCTGCTTTTCACTCACAAGCCTTACTTCATTTAAAATCAGAATATTGCAATAAGAACTATTGTTTGAAGTGCCACCTTGGAAGAAAATTGATCAATAAGTAATTTAAAGATTTAAGCAATTTCTTTCATCAAATCTTCGTAGGTATAAAAAGCTTTGTCTTCTTTATCTTTGTGGTATAAAATGCTAACTCTTATGGCTTTTAAACCAGATACCGCTTGCAGGTCTTGTAATTCCAATATTTCTATATCGGTATCCAAGTATTTTTTGGACTGTAAAAACTTAACATAGTTTAGATATTCTTCTTCATCTTGTTTTTGAGAATAGATGATGCTTATTTTACCTTTTTGCGTTATGCGCTCATTGGTCCCTTTAATATGTGCTTTATCTACTCTTTTCTTTACAATTTCGTATCGCGCGTTGTAAGTTCCATCTACATCAAACTGCTTCTCATCCATTCTAAAACTTATCGACAAAGGTTGATTAAATACAAGAATCATTGATGCCACATCCAATTTTACTTTAAATTTAGATTGCATTTGGTAGTACTCGTTCTCCATTTCGCACATAACTTGCAATTGCCAAAGTCTTAGATTGTAAAGATAAATAGGATTAAAAGTGTCATGTTTTGTTATGGATTCTCCTATGTACATGTTATGCTCTACGCCGTCTGTTTTAAAGCGTTCGTAATAATGTGGATACATGGCTTGGGCATCATTTTGTTTGTCATCCAATAGCGTAGACATGCATTTGTTAATCAATGCTATTGTTTCATCATAATCCTTTCTGTATTTGTAAAAAGAATTTGTTTTACTATCTAAAGACTCAAAATAATAATCTACATCTTCTGCAAATGCCTTATTTTGCTTCAAATGTTTCAATACAGGATGAATTTCACGCTTAATGTATCTGCTAATTTGTTGTTCGCTGTCCACTTGAAAAAATTCATTTAGACTGGAGATATATTCATTTATTTGAAACAAAAACTTATCGTAAATAGGTAAACTATAGGTTTCTAATGCCATTCTAAATAAGTGCCTTAGTTGCTGCAGCTGCAAGTTTAAATCGTTAATTGTTGCTGTATTTCTAGCATCTGAAGAGCCTTTGATATCAATTTGACCGTATAAAGGATAGATATTATCGAATCCTATGGAATTAAAAACAGGTTCTTTTCCAGATAAATCTGACTCGATGTATTTGTAAGCTTCTTCCACAAATCGCCAATGTACACTTGGATGTATCGAGGTACACTCCTTTTGTATGATGGCTTCGATCAAATTTAATTCCTCATTTTTGTAACGCTCCACAGAAGATATTAAAAACGGCATGATATCCACCAACTTTTGCGCATTGATGCTGTTAAGTAAATGCCGTTTGTCTGAAACTATCTCCAACAAACCTATAATGTCGTCTTCATTAGCAACAGGCGCAAAAATTGCACTCTTTATATTTTGCCTGTGCAATTGTTCAATATGCGGTGCATTTTTTCCAGATGGGTTATAATGTTTGTCAACATCAGAAATTGAAAGGAATTTTTTGTCTTTTAACAGCCTTTTGTAAGACCAGCTACACAAGGTATTTTCGCTATGGACAATCTTTCGATCGTTTACAAGATAGCTGTCCATCGTATTGCCTAATAATTTTTCAAAAGTATCTTGTTCTTCAACATACTTGGTAAATCCAACTTTTATATCTTCTAATCCTAATAGCGATCTAAAAATTGAGTTCAAATCTTCAACATCCTTTTTTCCTTTATTCTTTTCTTCGCCTATGAGTGCTGTTTTTATATTCGAAATAGACTGGTCGTCTGTGACATCGAATATATTTGAAATTATAAATCCTTTAAATTCATAGGAATTTGGCGGGAATTTTTCTTTCCAAAGTTCGGCATTTTCAAAATTATCCAAAAGCAACTCGTAATCCTCTTGAGTAATTTTTGGTGTATTTGGTTTTGGAATTACGTCTATAAAATCTGCATTGAACAAAATTTTGTAATACCTCATGATGCCTCTTTCATCAGGGATTTCATAATAAAAAGGACGTTTAAAATTTAAATCGTATCCATAACAAGCCTTTAAAATAATTGAACTGGCTATGATATACCAATATTCGCTATTCAAATTTTTAACCTCAAGTTCGTAATCTTCACCTTGTGATTCTATGATTTGTTTAAAACGCTCCGTTTTCATAAAGACATGATTATTAAATGGAATCCCGGCTGCCTTAATTTCATTGCCTGACAAGGCAGGGTGAAACAAATCTTGTAATAGAAAACAAATCTGTTTATTGTACTTTTCTATTTGTTCAAAAGAATTGAAGTTTTCTTTTAAATCTGGAAATTTTTCGACATGTTCCAATAATGTTCTTGCCGTATTGGCAATAATTGGGTTGTGGGAATCTTTTAAAGATTCATATTTTGAAATGAGTTTACAAAAACTAACTGTGATTTCTAAAGGCGATTCTATTTGATTGTTGAAATTCATAAGCATGATGCATTATAAGTGCAAAATTAGGAAAATCGGTATAAAGTCATTTTGTTTCATGATAATTTAGCTAAATGTAAGTATAACTGCTATCTATATGACTCTATTTCGTCTTAATTTTGATGTAATTCAACAAATGCAAAAATTATCAGTTTAAAATTATCAAAAGTTTAATACAATTCAATTTCACAAAAGTTAAATTCGTAAAGAGTAATTTAACTTTTTGAAATTTTAAAAATTATTATTCTATTTTTGACATGCTAACAAATTTAGTTCCTTATTAGATGAAAATCAGAATAAAAGCCACTAGGACATTCTTGTTTTGTGTTTTAGCTACGCTTATTTCATGTGATTATACTAACGAATTAGATGACTTAGAGCGTATTGAAAATACTAAAAATAGATACGATCGATTTATCGACGTAAGGGAATATGATTCTGCTTTTGTCGAAGTTAACAAACTCATCACCTATTATACCAAACAAGATGTAGACAGTTTGAAACTGTTATATATGGCAAATAAAGCCGAACTCCATAGAAAATTTAACGATTTAGATACGGCAGTTATATTGTTGGATAACATGGTCGATTTAACAAAAAGAATTGGCGATACCGACGAAGCTTCGTATTACTTTAATCGCAAAGCGGCCATATTATTTGAAGTTTCGCTTTACGACGAAGCTCTTAAAGCAGTAAAAGAATCTCAAAGAATTGATTCAATTTTAGAAATTAAAGGTTGGCGTGTTAGTTCAAATTTTAATTTAGAAGGTGCTATATACAGAGAACAAAAAAATTATTTAAAAGCTAAAAAGGCGCTTCGAAAAGCAATTGAATATTCCATTCAACAAAAAGATGCTCAGGAATACTTTCAATCTTTGTTCAATTTAATAAACACATTTCATCGCAGCAACAATAATGACAGTATCATTATTTATGGGAAACAATTATTGTCCAATGAACTTACAAGTTCGAATAAAGAATTTACGCACGTCACTTATGAGCAAATAGGTCAAGCATATCACCGAATGGGAGAACTAGAAAAGGCTTATGCCTATGCCGATAGTGCTCATGACGCGGCTTATGGTCACTGGGTAGATGAAGTAAAAAAACAAATTAATATTTATCGGTCAAGAGATGCTTTGGAAAAAGAGCAACTTCAAAACGATATTCTGGCAGAAGAAAACAAAAGACAATCGTTATGGACTTATTTTTTGATTATACTAGCCATTGGTACTGGGTTTATTTCAGTGTTGATTTATAGAAAACAAAGCGCCTATAAAAAGTTGAGTGAGAGTAAAGAAAAGATCAATGCTAAGTTAAAGGAATCTTTAGACTTTAATAATAAGTTGATTGGCATTGTAGCCCATGATATACGCAATCCTATGGCCAATATCGTTTCGATCATTGAGCTTTATAAAACTGGTGATATTGACAAAGAACTGCTGGATGATGTATTAGCAGAGCTAGAAGAGGGTTCAAAAAAGGCGAATCGTCTTTTGGAAAATTTACTGAGATGGGTTAAATCTCAAGACTCTGAGTTTACTCCAAAATACTCCATAGTTGACCTTTCAGCTCTAACGAATAGTGTCATTAGTGAAGTTCAACCACAATTACGGAAGAAAAACATAAACGTACAAAGCTTTATATGTAATTGCAATATTTGGGCAGACAAAGATTTTCTGAGTATTATCATTAGAAATTTGCTAACAAATAGTATAAAATTCTCTATGCCTGGAAAGAAAATCGTTATCGATTCTGAAAAAAATGGAGGGATTTGTAAGATAAAAATAATTGACGAAGGCACTGGAATGTCGGCCGAACAGCTAAGTAAAATAAATTCTGGCAAAACAATTTCTAAAACCGGAACACATTCTGAAAAAGGCAGTGGTCTAGGAGTAAAACTTACCAAAGACCTTATCGAGACCATGGGAGGAACATTAACTTTTGAGTCCGAAAAAGGCAAAGGCACAACAGCAATCATTTCTCTTCTCAATCAAAAGCCTACAGAATAGAACCTAGATTGTTATAAATTTTTGGTCAGAAAGGCCTCAATCTTTTCTTCCTTTAAATTTACACCTACAATTTTGCCTTGCTCGTCAATCAAAAATGTGTAAGGAATAGATGAGATTAAAATTTCCTTATAAAGTTTTGCTGAAATAAAATTACTCCAAGGTAATCCATCTTTTTGAATGGCTTTTCGCCACTTCTCCTCCAACTTATCACTAGAAATACCAATGACATTAAACCCTTTGGAGTTATATTTTTGATATATCTTTTTTATTTCTGGATTTTTCTTTCTGCAAGGTTTACACCATGATGCCCAGAAATCGATGAGCGTATATTTGCCATAAGATTCGCTTAATAATTGAGCGTCGCCATTAAGGTCTGTGGCATATTTTTCTGGAAAAACCCTTCCTATACTAAATTTATCTGCCTTTTCCAGATTCTGGGTTAATTGAAATTTAGAATTATCATCCAGATAAAATAAATCCATGCTATCCAATAACTGCATTAGTTGAGCATAGCTCAAATACTCCTGCCTTTTCGAGATTTGATTTATCAAATCCACATATAAGTAGTTGCTTGGATATCTTGAAATCTTTTCTTTTAAATAATTAAAAATCAAATATTTGTAATTGTCTTTTTGAATGTTTTGAACTCGAAACTTACTATAATCTTTGGCTAAATTTTCAGTCATGCTTCCCTGCAATGTTTTAATATTCAACATATTCTTGTGAGCATGATTTGACTTCACTTTTTCATTGGTGTCTTTATAAAACACCACTTTTATCTCACTATTCTCGATGTAAAAAGGTCTAGAATATAAGTCTTTATAAGTAAGCACTGCTTGCGTTTCTCTTTTTAATTGCCCCTCTATTATAAACTCGCCATTATTGAGTTTTACTTTAAGATAATCACCAGAATTAGGTAGAAAAAAGATTTTTACTTTCCCGTTGGTTTCGCCTTCAATTTTTCCATGTATTTTAAAACCATTTTGAGAAAACAGAAGCCAAACCGTAAACAAAGAAATTAATATGAAAGTGCTTTTCATAAATAATTATCAATATATGAACGCATTAACTGTAATTGCTCTTGTTGACTAAGCGTAGTATTATCTATTACAATAGCATCTTCGGTTTGAATTAAAGGTGAATGAGATCTAGATGAATCGATGTCATCACGCATTTTTAAATTTTCTAAAACCTCTTCAAAACTAATGTCATCGCCTTTTGCTTTCAATTCTTTAAATCGACGCCTTGCTCTTTCCTCTGGCGTTGCCGTCATAAAAAATTTGAAATCAGCATTAGGAAACACAACCGAACCAATATCTCGCCCATCCATGATTACATTCTGGGTTTTCGACATTTTTCGTTGCAAAGCCACCAATTTTTCTCGAACCTCTGGAATTGCAGCCACATGGCTCACTCGACTGGAAACTTCCATGCCTCTGATAAGGTGTTCTACATTTTGAGAATTGAGATAGATATGGCTTTTCTGGTCGTTTAGGTCAAAATTAAAGTCGATGTCAATTTGGTCCAATTCTGAAACGAGGCCAGCCTTATCAATTTGATTATCAACAAATAAACCGTGTTGCAAAGCAAAAAGTGTAACTGCTCTGTACATGGCTCCAGAATCGATATAAACATATCCTAGTTGCTTGGCGAGTTGCTTAGCAACTGTACTCTTTCCTGTGGATGAAAATCCATCGATAGCAATAGTTTTCAATAGTATTAAAATAAAGTAGGTTGAAAATTTTCTGGAAAAGAATCATCGTCATTAGGCTTATCCTCATTTGGTTCTGCGCTATTCAATTTTTCTTCTTCCAGAACTTCGATATCATTAAAATCAACTTCAAGCTCAGATTTGATTTGGAGAGGTTCTAAGGCATTGATCGATTTTACTTTTTCTGTTGTTAGTTGATTTCCCATGGCTTTGATGCCTTTTACCGCAATAAACTCTTCAATATTAATAATATCATTTGCTTTCCGCTCTTTTCCGCGTTCTTTAACGTATTCAATTTCAATTTGCGGAATGTAATCGGTGGAAACTATTTCCAATTGCGATTCTGGATGCTCTGTTATTAGATATTCTTCTTTTTCTTCATTTTCGACAACAAATCGCTTTACATAAAAACGCATTTTTTCACCTTCCCAATATATGACGGATATAGGCCTTTTAGGAATCCATTTTTCTAAAACAATAATATCGTCTTCAAAATGAGCTGTCAATTCCGGTTTTATCGTTTTAAGATGCGCAGATTGTGTAATGATAAGCAGTCGATCACCTCCTCGAAATTCACCCAACAATTCTCCTCTTCCATCGACGTTAAGACGTCTTACTGTCTCATCGAACCAGATTTTTCGGGGTTTTAATGTAGAAACACCTTCTTCCTTTAGTTCAATTTTGTTGATTGGGAATTTCGATACGATATTACCTCTTACGCTTCTTGTTTTAATATCGAGCTCAGAAAAGTCGATATCAAACTTAAAACGTTTCATGCCTCTGCGTTGTCTTAAAACGACACTTACAATTTCCGCTTCGCCATTAGGATTTGCAGAAAAATATAAGACTTTGGATTTTTTATGATCTTGAGCCAATTTATAAACTCTATCACGAGTGATGGACGTTACAGCAAAACGTTTCATGTAGGTAATGTTGTTTTCGCCGTTTTTGTAAATAAAATTATAAATGGTGCGTTTGTCTTTCTTTTTAAAAATCGCTACATGAATAATATTTTTGCCAACAAACACTTTTTTATCTACTTTGGTCACTATCATGCTGCCATCTTCCATGAAACAAATGATATCATCGATATCACTGCAATCAAAGGCGTATTCGTCTTTACGTAACGAAGTTCCGATGAAACCTTCTGCCCTATTCACATAAAGCTTTGTATTCCTAATGACAACTTTGGTGGCTACTATGTTTTCGAACAATCTAATTTCAGTTTGACGTTCTCTACCTTTGCCATAAGTATCTTTTAGGCGTGTAAAATAGGCGATAGCGTAATCGATTAAATGTCCAAGATGGTATTTTACCTCTGCAATTTGTTCGTCAAGGGCTTCAATTTTTTGTTGTGCTTTATCCAGGTCAAATTTCGAAATTCGCTTAATTCTAATTTCCGTCAATCTTATGATGTCCTCTCGAGTTACTGCGCGTTTTAAATGCTTGATATGTGGTTTCAGACCTTCGTCTATAGCTGTGATTACGCCTTCCCAAGTTTCTTCTTCTTCAATATCACGATATATTCTATTTTCGATAAAAATACGTTCAAGGGATGCAAAATGCCATTGTTCTTCGAGTTCGTTAAGTCTGATTTCTAATTCTTTCTTAAGTAAGGCAACGGTCTTGTCTGTACTAAGTCTTAGTAAATCCGAAACGGGCAAAAATTGTGGTTTATCTTCAATAATCACACAACTTAGCGGAGAAATTGAAATTTCACAATTGGTAAAAGCATAAAGCGCATCGATAGTTTTATCGGGAGAAATATTTGTGGGCAGATGAACTAATATTTCTACTTCAGAAGATGTGTTATCCTCAATCTTTCTAATTTTTATTTTGCCCTTATCGTTAGCTTTTAAAATCGACTCAATGAGGGAATTGGTATTAGTACCAAAAGGTATTTCGGTAATGACTAAAGTCTTTTTATCTCTAACATTAATTTTGGCACGCACTCTCACTTTTCCACCGCGCAAACCGTCTTTATAGTCTGTAACATCCATAATTCCTGCTGTAGGAAAATCGGGAAACAACTTAAAGCGACCACCTTTTAAATGCTTGATTGAGGCGTCTATGAGTTCGTTAAAATTATGAGGTAAAACACGAGTGCTTAAACCCACGGCTATTCCTTCTACCCCTTGAGCCAAGACCATTGGAAATTTTACAGGAAGATGAACGGGTTCGTTTTTACGTCCGTCATAGGAAACTTGCCATTGCGTAGTTTTTGGATTAAAAACCACGTCCAATGCAAATTTGGACAATCTCGCTTCGATGTATCTTGAAGCCGCAGCACTATCGCCTGTTAATATATTTCCCCAGTTACCTTGTGTATCTATCAACAAATCTTTTTGCCCAATCTGTACAATAGCATCACCTATACTGGCATCTCCGTGAGGGTGATATTGCATGGTATGGCCAACAATATTAGCCACTTTGTTGTAACGGCCATCGTCTAAATCCTTCATTGAATGAAGAATACGACGCTGTACTGGTTTAAACCCATCTTCTATTGCAGGAACAGCGCGTTCGAGAATCACATAGGACGCATAATCGAGAAACCAATCTTGGTACATTCCCGTGATCTTTTTAATCTCTTCATTCGGGGTATTGTCCTGTGGTTCTAAATCGTTTTCGTCTATGTCTTCTGCCATATAATTATTATCTGTTGAGAATTAACAAATGTAAGATTTCTGATTAGATTTTAAAAGGTATGTAAAGGCTAAGTTATGAACTCTAAATAATTTGAAAAATGAGGCTTTTGGCATAAGTTTTGGAATTTATAGACAAAATCCAACAACCATGAAAACTATAAATTTGGCTATCTCACTAAGTTTGATTCTATCTCTTTTAATAAGCTGTGCTACACCGCAACCTTTATCAAAATTATCTACCGAATCACCAGACAGCCAATGGGTGTCAGGCAGACAATACATTCAAAAAGAAGTCAATGCCATTGGAATACGTTTGGCGTACTATAAAAATGAAGATGATTTGTTAGTTTTTGATGCTTATATCGACAATTATTCCGATGAAATTTTAGAACTTAATCCAACTCATGTTGAACTCATCTCGTTAAATACCAACAAAGAAATAATTAGTACAGTTAGAGCCGTTGACCCAGAAAAAATGTTAAAAGACTATGACACACAAGAAGCTCGTGAAAAAGCACAACTAGCCAACGAAACTACAGCAAATGCGGTTTTTGCAACTACAGACTTGGTGGCAACAATAGCAGATGAAAGTAATTCCAAGCTATCTGAAGAAGAGAAAGACAGAAGATTCAATCAAAGATTGTATTGGACTAATGACCGTTTGGCCAACACTGAGCAACAAGAAAACTACATTGAACATATTAAAAATACAAGGTTGTATTGGGAAGAAATTCCGATACGACGAACAGACTTAAAACCTAAACACTTTTTGGATGGGAGACTCTTTTTTAACAGAAATACCCAAGCGTCTTATTATCAAGTTGTGTTTCATTTGCCAAATGACAAATTGGTTTTTGATTTTAAGCAAGACATGATACCAACCAAATACCACGCTGATCAGTAGCCTTTAGCTTTAATGAATTTAAAATAAAAATCAAAAAAGCCTGATTTCAAAATCTAAATCCATACTTCTCAGAAAAGAATATGAGATTTTGTTCAACACTAACGTAATTTAGTTTATTTAAGTTTACTTTGGTATAAGTCAGGTTTAAAAATCAGAGCAATTTATTGGTATAAGAAATTCAATTTCAATAGATTTCCTTTTAATCCAACTTCTCTCAATAGTTGATATCACATAAAAAAGCTGTCTAAAACTATGGTCTTAGACAGCTTTTTTATACCTCATCAATAGAAATTTGAGCTTAAAAATTACTCAAATTTCTCTATCGTAGTGGTTATAATATTGATGCAATCCAACAATTCTTCTTCTGTGATGACCAACGGTGGTGCAAATCTAATGACATTGCCCTGAGTTGGTTTTGCAAGAAGTCCATTATTCTTTAGTTGTACACAAATATCGCGTGCTTTGGTTGGATTGTCTGTATCGTCTATGACGATGGCGTTTAATAAACCTTTACCTCTCACTAAAGTGACAACATTGCTGTTCTCGCTATATTCCTGCAACTTTGATCTAAAGATTTTACCTAGATATTCTGCCTTTTCATCAAGCTTTTCTTCAACTGCAACTTGCAATGCTGCATGTGCAACTTTACAGGCTAAAGGATTACCTCCAAATGTAGAACCGTGTTCGCCTGGAGCAATGGTTAGCATGATTTCGTCATCGGCTAGTGCCGCCGAAACAGGAAAAACACCTCCTGATAAAGCTTTGCCAAGAATAAGGACGTCGGGTTTCACATTATCATGTTGGCAACAGTATAATTTTCCAGTTCTAGAAATTCCAGTTTGAACTTCATCTGCAATAAACAAAACATTTTTGGATTTACAAATGTCATATGCTTTTTTGATGTATCCCTCATCTGGAACGACAACACCAGCTTCACCTTGAATAGGTTCCACCATAAATCCAGCGACATTAGGATTTTCTAAAGCTTTTTCGAGAGCTGGAATATCATTGTAATCAATTATTTCAAATCCTGGAAGATAGGGGCCGTAATCGTCATAGGCACTAGGATCTGTAGAGGACGACACTGCAGCCAATGTTCTCCCCCAAAAATTATTTTTAGCAAATAATATAATGGCTTCGTTTTCAGGAATTCCCTTGACTTTATATGCCCACTTTCTGCAAAGCTTGATGGCTGTTTCTCCACCTTCAACACCAGTGTTCATTGGTAATATCTTGTCGTAGCCAAACAACTCGGTAATGTATTTTTCATACAATCCTAATACATCATTATGAAAAGCTCTGGAAGTAAGCGTTAATAAATCTGCTTGTTCCTTTAAAGCATTTATAATTCTTGGATGACAATGACCTTGGTTTACAGCCGAGTAGGCAGATAAAAAATCATAATATTTATGCCCTTCTACATCCCAGACATAAACCCCTTTGCCTTTGTGAAGCACAACAGGTATTGGATGATAATTATGTGCTCCATATTTATGCTCTAGATCTATTGCTTGCTGAGAACTTGTAATCCCTAAAACTTCCATAGTATTCAATTTTTTTACAAAAATATCAATTATAAAGTGTATAATTTAAATTTATAATAAACAAATCCATGGTTTTAAGAATACTTTAAAAAAAACCTTAACCAAGCCGAAACTCAATTAAGGAAAAAAAAGGTTAGTTTTAATTTTTCTTTTTAATGATCATTCAGACCAAAATCCGCATAAGCATCCATACCATGTTCGTTAATGTCTAATCCTTCAACCTCTTCTCGTTTGGAAACACGTACACCTACAGTTTTGTTGACCAATAGAATGAAGACATAAGCAAAAAGTGAGCAAAAAATTCCAATGACTACAACGCCTATGGCTTGAAACAATAGCTGTTCTAAACCAGCTTTTTCGCCAAATATGGCAACGGCCATAGTTCCCCAAATCCCACAAAACAAGTGTACTGCTACTGCTCCAACAGGATCATCCAACTTAATTCTATCTATCCAACTAACTGCAAATACTACAATCGCTCCAGATATAAGACCAATACCAATAGATTCTAATGGTGTCATTAAATCTGCACCTGCCGTAATCCCAACAAGACCTCCTAAGATACCATTCATAAACATGGTGACATCAAAGTTTTTAAATTTTATGGAAGAGACAATAAAGGCACCAAAACCACCAGCTGCTGCCGAAAGACTTGTTGTTACCAGAACAAGTGAAGTTAAGGCCGGATCTGCACTGAGCACAGAACCACCATTAAATCCAAACCAGCCTAACCATAAGATAAGAACTCCTGTGGTCGCCAAAGGTATATTATGTCCAGGTATTGCTTTAGACTTTCCATTGGCATCAAATTTTCCTAATCGCGCTCCTAGAACCATTATCACTATCAAAGCTGCCCAACCTCCAACGGAATGTACCAATGTAGAACCTGCAAAATCATGAAAACCACCTTCCATACCAAAATACTCACCTAAAGTGGAAAGAAATCCTCCACCCCATTGCCATGAACCCACTATCGGGTAAACTACTGCAAGGTATAAAATACTAAATATCATAAAAGCGTGAATCTTAATTCGCTCTGCAACAGCTCCAGAGACTATCGTTGCAGCGGTAGCCGCAAACATCCCTTGAAATAAAAAGTCTGTCCAATACGTGTAACCACCATCGGCATAAGTGGCTAGATTTCCATTTTCAGGACTATCGATGCCAAAACCTGCGAAGCCTAAAACGCCATTAAAATCTCCTGGATACATGAGTCCAAAACCAATGACATAATACACCAATAAACCACCACAAATGATAAAAAGATTTTTAAACAAAATATTTATCGTATTCTTTTGTCGCGTTAATCCTGCCTCTAAAAGCGAAAAACCTAAATGCATGAAAAAAACCAAAGCCGTACAAATCATCATCCATACGTTGTTTGCCGTAAATAAAGCGTTATCCATATATATCTATTATTAGTTAAGTGCCTGTTGACCAGATTCCTCCGTTCTTATACGGATGGTTTCCTCTACATTGGTTACGAATATTTTTCCGTCTCCAACCTCGCCAGTTTTAGCAGAATCGATAATTGTTTTTAATGTTTTATCCAAAAAGTTATCTGATACAACAATTACCAAAAAACGTCTTGGAATATCCGAAGTGCTATACTCTATGCCACGATACACATGTCCTTGTTTTTCGTTTCCTACGCCAGTTACATCCCAATAGCTAAAAAAGTTGACTTCAACTTCATGGAGTGCCTTCTTTACATCGTCAAATTTTGACTTTCTAATGATTGCTTCAATTTTCTTCACAATGATAATTTTAAGTCAAAGATATTATATTTTAAAAGTATCATAAAGCGCATAGATGTGTTAAAAATCAATTTTTATTAAATTGATAATCAATAGCTAGAATGAATAAATTTTTTGAATTAAAAAAACGTTTTCGTTTTAGTTTCCTCGAATTCTTTTTAAATGAAAAATAAATGGAAGTGCTTAATTGAACAATTTTTTAGGAAACAAATGAGTTTTAACCCTAATTCTTGTAGTCTGAATGTTGGTAATATTTTGGTCGACTATCAACTCTGACATGCAACCAATATACACCAAGTCCAGATGTGCTGAGCCATTTCTTTTTTGCACCAATAGTTTTGCTATAAACATAAACCACCCTTTTCCAAAATTCGATGATTTGCCTTTGCTCCGCAGAGCGTGAAAAATTGGATATCTGACTGTAATTTGTTTGTTCCGAAATTGGTGTTGGCACAATTAATTGGGCGTCTTTTCTAAGACTTGGAAAAGTAGCTGCTAAATCATTGTTATGAAAATAGGTTTCAAAAGCTGAGCTATTCTGTTTGATAAGTTGCAATCTTGCACTTTCGACCAAAACAAATTCAAATGGCAAATCGAGTGAATCTTTTGTTATTGGTTTTACTTCCCAAAAAAAAGATGGGATAGATGACTCTTCAAAAATACGGTTGAAATTTAGGACAAACTCCTTGGAAGTAAGCATAAAACGCATCCAATCTGAAAAGCTAATGGTACTGCCTTCAATAAACAAAACGTATTTAACTGTTTTGTTATTCAGTTTTTCTGACGAAAACTCAAATTTCATTTTAAAATAAAAGCAAGTTATTCTAAAACCAATATAACTTTATTCGGAGTCTTTGGCTTTAATACCTGCTTTTAACCATTTTAGGAATGCCTCTCCATCAGGTTCGTAACCGGTTGGTGCATTTAATACTTTTAAATCTGCATCCAACATGACATAATAAGGTTGAGAATTGTTTTTGAAATTTAATGTTTGGAATGTGGCCCATTTGTCACCAATGGTTCTTATTTGTTTTATTGTACCATTGATTTTTTCAAAATTAAACTGTTCCTCTTTATCCAAATCTTTTCTTTTATCAACATAAAGAGAAATAAGCACAACTTCGTCTTTTAGAATCTCAAATACCTCAGGCTCACTCCATACTTGCTCTTCCATCTTACGACAATTTACACAGGCCATGCCCGTAAAATCTACAACAATAGGCTTGTTCGATTCTCGAGCAACTTCAAGCCCTTTGTAGAAATCTTTATATTGTTCCAAGCCTAACATCCCTTCGGAATCTTTGTCATAGATACTGTAATTTAATGGTGGCGGAAAACCACTCAAGAGTTTAAGGTTTGCGTAACTGCTATTGGTTAATCCAGGTATAAGATAAATAACAAAGGCTAAAATCAGAGTCGAAGTAATCACTCTACCTTTATTTAATTTTATATTTTTTGAATCATGTGGAAATTTAATTTTACCCAACAAATACAAGGCTAATCCTATGCCTGTAAGAATCCAGATTCCTATGAACACTTCGCGTTTAAGAAGTCCCCAATTTTCTACCAAATCGGCATTAGACAAAAACTTAAATGCTAATCCTATTTCTATAAATCCTAAAACAACTTTTACCGTATTTAACCAGCCTCCACTTTGCGGCATTGCTTTTAACCAATTGGGAAACAAGGCAAAAAGAGCAAATGGCAATGCCAAAGCCAAACCAAATCCTCCCATTCCAAAAGTAAGTTGTGTTGCTCCTCCATCCGAAGTTAAAGATCCTCCTAACAAAGAGCCTAAAATAGGCCCTGTACAAGAAAAAGAGACAATAGCCAAAGTTAACGCCATAAAAAATATACCGATGACACCTCCAAAACTCATGGCCTTTTGGTCCATTCTGTTACTCCAAGATTGAGGTAAAGTAATCTCATAATATCCAAAAAATGAAAATGCGAATGCTATAAAAATGACAAAGAAAATAATATTTAACACTGTGTTTGTCGAGATATTATTCAATATTTCTTCGTTGACACTATCCAACAAATGAAAAGGTAAGCTTAACAACAGATAGATTCCAAAAATAAATACGCCATAGAGAATAGCATTCATTTTCCCAACTTTTGGAGTGCTAGCACCTTTAGTAAAAAAAGATACCGTCAATGGAATCATTGGGAAAACACAAGGCGTTAATAAGGCTAATAATCCACCAATAAAACCAAGCAAAAATAGCATGACATAAGACTGTTTTTCTTGAGTTGAATTAATAAGTTCTGGATTAGGAATGTCAAGTTTAAGTTGTTCTGCCAATTCCTTATCCTTTTCTGTAAGAAGAATATTTTCGCCTAAAATGATATAAGTGCCATCTGCTTCAACCTTTATATTAAATGTTTTGATTTCCGGTGGCAGACATCTTTCGTCATCACAGACATTGAAATATATTTCAGCTTCAATTGGTTTATCAAAAGTGGTCATTTTTAGTTTTTGCTGAAAAGCAACTTCATCTTCAAAATATTTGATGTCCAACTCAAAGGTTTCGTCGAACGTCTCAATGCCATCTGGTTCAATAATGCCATTAATCAACTGATAATCATCAGGATTAAGAAAAGTAATTTCTGTGGCAATTGGACCAATTGCATCTTCTGGAAGTGGTCGTATTGACGGTATGTGCCACCCTTTTTCCAAAGTCGCTATAAATGAGACTGTAAATACATCGTCTGCTTTTGTCACTTTTGCGGACCAACTTAGCGGATTGAAAACCTGATTTTGACCGAAGTCTTGAGAGAAACTATTTGTAAAAAGAAATAAACTTGAAAGAACTAAGAGGAAACAAATTCTATTTTTAAACATACTTTGGTTGATTTGATTATTTTGTAACGGTTGTCAATCCTATGATTAACCACCCAAACGATATCATTTTTATGTGTCAAAACCCAAACTTTTGACTTTTCAAAATTAGTCAATTTTTCATCTTTGAGGAAATCGCTTAACTTTCTTTTTCCTGCCATTCCTAAAGGGTAGAAAAAATCGCCAATTCTCATCGGTCGAAGCACCAAATCCTCTGTAATTAAATCTTTATTCAAAAACGCTGTGTGTTGAGGGGTAATGTTGAAATCGTTTTGATTGGAAAAATGCAATTCACCATTTTCAAACACAATTCTATTTGGAATAGAACTTATTTCAATTTCAATTTCAGCTGAATTACTTTCGATTAAAGAAAATACCTCAAGAAATTCACGTTCTTTAACCGCCTTATGTGTTCCTGAAGTAACGTATTTACCATTTTGAGCATTCAGTAAATTTTGAAGACTTCTGAAATCTGAAAAACCGTAATCTTTTAAGAGTTCGATTAAAATGAATTGAGGATTTGAAAAAGATTTTAATTCTGAAAGACTTATTTGTAGAGTTAGTTGTTTCTGAAGAATCACTTTTTCTTTGACCAAAGCCATATAATCTTTTAAAAGTGTATGTTGTCGAGACATCTGACCCAAAGTATTATTGAATCTCGCAGAATGGTTGTCATTTCTATTTTTAAAAAATGGAATCAAATGATGACGTAACACATTTCTCAAATAAGCATCACTTTCATTGCTTTGATCTTCTCTCCAGGACAAGTTATTAGCAATGGCATAATTGTAGATTTGATCTCTTGAAAATTTTAATAATGGTCTAAGGATATTGCCTCTCTTTGCTGGGACACCGGTTAATCCTTTGATACCAGTGCCTCTAAAAGCATTGATCAAAAACGTCTCAAGATTATCATCAGCGTGATGAGCTGTCATTAGCATATCATAACCTTCATTTTCCAAACAATTTTTAAACCACTCATACCTAATTTGACGAGCCGCTTCTTGAGTAGAGAGTTTATGCTGCTTGGCATAAACTTTGGCATTTTTACTCAGTACATAAATAGGAACACAAAAGTTTTCAGCCAATTCTCTTAGAAATGTTTCATCTTCATCACTCGCTTTACCTCTCAATTTGAAATTACAATGACATATTCCAAAATCCAAAGACAAAGCATTACAAAGATGAATTAACAAAGTGCTATCTAAACCACCACTAGAGGCGATAAGAAAACGAACATTCTTTAGGTCTATAGAAAATTTAGCTAATTCCGATTTAAATTTTTCAAGCATTTGCTTTAGAATAAAAACATCATAAAATTACAAATTACACATCTAAATAAGTCCTTTGATCGAAAACTACTCGATTTCTAGATTTGACGTTTTACGTGGTTGAGCCAAAACTTCAAATAGCGCTTTGACTTTTATCAAGCATTCTTCATACTCTTTTTCCGGGTTGGATTTTACCGTAATAGCGCTTCCAACCATCATACTGGTGTATTTTTTCAACGAGTTATGTAATATACTTCTAATCACAACATTAAAGTCGAAATCAAGATCCGGCGTCATGTAACCAATACAACCGCTGTATAATCCCCGTTTTGTAGATTCCAAATCTTCGGCTATTTGCATGGCAGAGATTTTAGGTGCGCCTGTCATGCTGCCCATAGGGAAAGTTGCCTTCAATATATCAGTTATGGAGATGTCTTCTGCTACTTGTGATGAAACTGTCGAAATCATGTGATGCACTTGCTCGAAAGAATAAACTTTACAAAGTTGGTCGACATTTACACTATTTTCTTTAGAAATTTTAGACAAGTCGTTTCTTACCAAATCTACAATCATAACGTTCTCCGAAATTTCCTTAGGATTTTGTTTTAGCTCGTTTTTTAGATTGCGGTCTATGGTTTGGTCAGGATGTCTTTTGGTCGTCCCTTTAATGGGTTGAGAAATAATGTTCTGCCCTACTTTTTTAATAAAACGCTCAGGACTAGCTCCAATTGCCTTCAAATGGTCATGCCTGAAATAGCAAGCAAAAGGAGGTTTTGAAATTTCATTTAAATCTAAAAAGCATTGCGTTGAATTAAAACCATCGTGATCTTCAATAAAAAATTCTTGACAAAAATTCATTTCATAAATGTCACCTCTTTTTAAATGAGAAATAATGTTTTCAATTTTTGCTAAATAGTCGTCTTTCGATATTTTAGGTTGAATATTGATGTCAGAAAGGCTTTCATTACTTTCTATATGGAAAGAATTAATAGTATTTAAATCCGTTTGAATTTCATCAGAAACTACGTTAAGGTATTTTAATTCCACCGAATTTCCTTTAACAAAAAAAAGTTTTTGAGGCTGAAAAAAATATAAATCTGGAAATTCTAAATGATCGGTATTTTGAGACTGTAAATGCTCTATGGCATTTTTAACATCGTAACTAATGTAACCGAAAATCCAATCCTTTGTATTCGCAACATACTCATCTAGAGAGGTTAGTGCATTGGAATAATCTGTTTTGATGGCTGTAAATGCTTCTACTGCCAATATCGCATCGTAACTGGAATGAGGGTCGGAATACGAGTTTGAATCTAACCAAACGACATCATAAAACTGACTAGACCATAAAAAAAGTCTTCTCTTAAACGCATCGATGTCGTTTGTGTTATACTTGTAAGTGGTTCTCAAAACTTATGACGAAATTGAATCTAGGAAAGTACTCAAGGCTTTATCAAATTTGATAGATTGCTCTTGATCGTAAATTCCTTTTTCAACGGAAAAACTGTGATTAAAGGACGCTAACGAAAAGTGACTTGTCACTTGTGCACCAAATTTTGGTAACATTTTAACCGCATAATCATTGGCATAACTTGCACCACCTCTGCCAGGTGAAGTGCTAATGATAAAAAGTCTTTTGTCGTTAAGAAACTTTGAATTATGCCGAGAAAGCCAATCCAATACGTTTTTAAAAAAAGTAGATAAACTCCAATTGTGTTCGTTTACAGCTATTATCAAATTGTCGTAAGCCTTAAATATTTCAAAGATTTCAACAACTTGCGCTGGAATTCCAGAGTCTTTTTCGATATCCATCGAATATATCGGTAACACATATTCGCTCAAGTCTAAAGTATCGATTTCTACATCAGGAATTTGCGATACTGCAAAATCCAAGAATTTTTTATTAATTGAATTTGAACTGTTCGAGCCTGCTAGCGCAAGTATTTTATTCATTGCTGTAAATTTGTTCAAAAGTAAAAATAAAAAAACCGCCAAAAAGGCGGTTTAAAAAAGTTTTAGTTAAGAATTTAAATAAATCCTACATCTGTCTAGTTTTGGATTTTTATAAATTAATTCGTCAATAAAAATTCTCAATTCTTCTAGCTCGTGAGACAAAAGCCTTTTGACGGCTTTCCTAACTTCATTACAAAACAATTTGACATCAAAAGATACTTTTTCCAAAACCTGTTTTGTATATTCTAACATTGCTCTTGCCATTGTATAACTTATTTGAGGTTTAGTATTACTTTATTATCAGCATTTTAGATTCCCCTAATATACGACTAAAACCTTAATTAAATCTTAAATTAACATAAATTAAGTTATTTAAAAATTTAATCGTTTGATTTCAAAATTTTTATAAGTCTAAACATTTATCGATAATTAACATATTTTAAGAAATCATTCCCTACATTTAGTCTTAAATATTTTTAAAAGATATTCATTTTAGAACCTCTTTAAGTGTACGCAATTCATAAATTCTTAAATTTGTGCCGATTTTATTAAACATCTTTTATTTCATGCAAAATCAAAATATTTACAAGCCAAAACATAAAGTTAGAATAGTTACTGCTGCATCTCTATTTGACGGTCATGATGCTGCCATCAATATCATGAGAAGAATAATTCAGTCTACAGGAGTAGAAGTGATACATTTAGGCCATGACAGAAGTGTTGACGAAGTTGTAAATTGTGCCATTCAGGAAGATGCTAACGCAATCGCCATGACCTCTTATCAGGGCGGACATAATGAATATTTTAAGTACATGTATGACCTGCTACAAGAAAAAGGCGCAGGTCATATCAAGATTTTTGGTGGCGGTGGCGGCGTAATTCTAGAAGAGGAAATAAAAGACCTCATGGATTATGGAATTACCAGAATTTATTCGCCAGATGAC
This sequence comes from Bacteroidia bacterium, assembly GCA_030429455.1. Lineage (GTDB taxonomy): Bacteria > Bacteroidota > Bacteroidia > Flavobacteriales > Flavobacteriaceae > Psychroflexus. The sequence continues at coordinate 21,772 of JAUIFC010000038.1, forward strand.
GGAAGAGAATTGGGATTGCAAGGAATGATTAATAATTTGGTCGAGTCCTCCCTTACACCCTCCGAAAATGGAATGATTTGTAATGAAGATGCTTCACAGCTTAAGGCAATGTCTTCAGCTGAACTCAAAAATTCTCTAATTGATAAAAACGTAAATACCATTTCAAGGTTGATATCCATCGCAGAGAATAAGAATGAAGTTTTTCAAAAAATCTTTTCCCCTATTGAGAGTTCGATTGAGGTTTCCACACCAGTACTAGGCATTACAGGAACAGGTGGATCTGGAAAATCGTCTTTAGTAGATGAATTAGTTCGCCGTTTTTTGGTCGACTTTAAAGACAAAACGTTAGCCATTATTTCTGTTGACCCGTCTAAACGAAAAACTGGTGGCGCATTATTAGGAGATAGAATTCGAATGAATGCCATAAATTCGCCTAGAGTTTATATGCGTTCTTTAGCAACAAGACAGTCCAATTTAGCTTTATCAAAATATGTTCAAGATGCCGTAAACATCTTAAAATCTGCAAACTATGATTTAATCATACTTGAAACCTCTGGGATTGGACAAAGTGATACCGAAATTTTGGATCATAGCGATGCAGCATTATATGTCATGACACCAGAATTTGGAGCCGCGACTCAGCTTGAAAAAATCGACATGCTGGATTTTGCAGATTTAGTGGCTATCAACAAATTTGACAAACGAGGAGCACTTGATGCTTTACGTGATGTAAAAAAACAATACCAACGCAATCATAATTTGTGGGATAGCGATTTAGACACCTTACCTGTCTATGGCACCATTGCATCACAATTTAACGATCCTGGGATGAATGTCTTGTACAAATCCATCATGGATAAAATTGTTGAAAAAACTTCTGCAGATCTAAAAAGCAATTATTCCATTTCAGACGAAATGTCCGAAAAGATTTATATCATCCCACCTCAACGCACAAGATATCTCTCTGAAATTGCCGAAAATAATAGAGCTTACGACGATAATGTAAATACTCAAATCGATGTTGCTCAAAGACTTTATGGAATTTATACCACCATAAATTCAGCATTAGGAAGTGCTAAGAATACACAGAATTTATATTTAGGCTCTCAAGGCATAGATCATGATCAAGTTTTAGCGGAAGCCAATACCGATGTTGACAAGGTTTTTTTAGAACTTTTATTAAAGGAATTTGACAAAACCAAGATGGATCTAAATCCTTATAATTGGGAAAAAATCTTAGAATGGAATTCTACGGTTGAACGCTATAAAAACGATGTGTATAGTTTTAAAGTTAGAGACAAAGAAATTAAAATTCAAACCCACACAAAATCTTTATCGCATCTTAACATACCTAAAGTAGCTTTACCAAAATACAAGGCTTGGGGCGATTTGTTAAAATGGCTGCTTCAAGAGAATGTGCCTGGACAATTTCCTTTTACCTCAGGCTTATATCCATTTAAGAGAACAGGAGAAGATCCAACGCGAATGTTTGCTGGCGAAGGCGGCCCAGAACGAACCAACAGACGTTTTCACTACGTAAGTCATGGGTTGCCGGCAAAACGACTATCAACTGCTTTCGACTCGGTTACTTTGTATGGCAATGATCCCGATTACAGGCCTGACATTTATGGAAAAATCGGAAATGCAGGTGTATCTATTTGCTGTTTGGACGACGCCAAAAAACTTTATTCTGGTTTCGATTTAGCAAATCCAATGACTTCTGTAAGTATGACTATAAATGGTCCTGCGCCGATGCTTTTAGGATTTTTCATGAATGCCGCTATCGATCAACAATGCGAAAAGTATATAAAAGAAAATAATCTGGAAGATGAAATAAATTCGAAAATAAATGAAATTTACAAGTCCAAAGGCACAGAAAGACCAACATATCAAGGCGATCTACCAGAGGGAAACGACGGTTTAGGCTTAATGCTGCTTGGCGTAACGGGTGATATGGTTTTACCAGAAGACGTGTATAACAAAATAAAATACGACACCATTTCTGTTGTTAGAGGTACCGTACAAGCCGACATTTTAAAAGAAGATCAAGCACAAAACACCTGTATTTTCTCTACTGAATTTGCTCTAAGGTTAATGGGAGATGTTCAGGAATATTTTATTCAAAACAAAGTGAGAAACTTTTATTCTGTTTCTATTTCTGGGTATCATATTGCAGAAGCTGGAGCAAACCCAATTACTCAGTTGGCTTTGACCTTATCAAATGGTTTTACATATGTGGAATACTATTTGAGCCGTGGAATGAATATTAATGACTTTGGTCCAAACTTGTCATTCTTCTTTTCTAATGGTATAGATCCAGAATATGCAGTGATTGGTCGGGTAGCTCGAAGAATTTGGGCTAAAGCATTAAAGGAAAAATACAAAGCCAATCCAAGAGCGCAGATGTTGAAATATCATATCCAAACATCAGGACGTTCTCTCCATGCTCAGGAGATTGATTTTAACGATATTAGAACTACGCTTCAGGCGCTTTATGCCATTTACGACAACTGTAACTCTCTACATACCAACGCTTATGACGAAGCTATCACAACGCCAACGGAAGAGTCTGTTAGACGAGCCATGGCCATCCAATTGATTATAAATAAAGAACTAGGATTGGCTAAAAATGAAAACCCTATCCAAGGTTCTTTCATCATTGAAGAGTTGACAGATTTGGTTGAAGAAGCGGTATTATTGGAATTTGATAGACTTACAGAACGTGGCGGCGTTTTGGGTGCAATGGAAACCATGTATCAGCGAAGCAAGATACAAGAAGAAAGTTTGTACTATGAAACCCTAAAGCACAATGGACAATTTCCTATTATTGGAGTCAATACATTTTTGAGCAGTAAAGGTTCTCCAACAGTGAAACCTCGAGAAGTTATCCGAGCCACCAAAGAAGAAAAAGAGTATCAAATTTCTAGTTTGAACAATTTGCATGAAAATTACAAAAACAAATCAGAACAATTACTCGATGAACTTCAAACAACTGCAATTCAAAATAAAAACATGTTTGAATGTCTTATGGAAGCTACAAAATACTGTTCTTTAGGTCAAATTACAGAAGCGCTTTTTGAAGTTGGTGGTCAGTATAGAAGAAATATGTAATTCAATTAAAAATGTAAAACTATTTCTAGTTAAACTTAATCATGTAAATCCTTTCAACTGAAAACAGATTGTTAGAACTTAAATAATGAAACTTTTATTTCCATTTAAAAAATATGATGAATCCAGTGATTATTCTAAAGTGGATTTATCAAAATCTTATTTAGAACAAATCAATTTGAATATTCTTGACAATTCCTCGCTTTCAGAATATTTAAAGAAGTTGTCTAACATTCAAAATACACCGGTACTGTATGGCGGATATCTTGAAGAGCGTGCATTGTACAATGACAAAACTCATTTTCAATCTGGAAGCAAACAACGTAATATTCATCTTGGAGTCGACTTTTGGGCAGATGCCGGAACTGAAATAGCAGCTCCAATAAATGGCGTTGTACACAGTTTT
>JAUIFC010000262.1 GCA_030429455.1 Bacteroidia bacterium
AACCCTCTAGCTCATTCTTAATTTAAAAGAACTTTTGTCAATTTATATGACTATATTTACCATTCAAGGCGCACACACTATGTATCTTCAATGGCGAGGTTTGGGAGCTGAAACCTAAAGTCTGGGATTTATTTTCTAACTTTACGACAGAAAAACGAAGTGCATCGCTTCTTTGGTCGCCACTGAAAGATACACTCTTCGTTGGCAACAAGCTGAAAAAAATCTAGCAACTAATTTTAAAATAATATTTTATGATAAAAAATGAACAGAAATATTTAGAATGGATTGAAAAAAATGGTGTTGGGAAAAATGATTATGTTGCTTCTTCAGCCAAATCCTATATTTCATATTTGAACACTGTTTCGAAACTTATCGGAGAAGATATATCTGAAATAAATCTTTTTGACGAAAATTGTGTAAATGAAATAGTCAATAAACTGAATGGATTAAGAAGTTCTAAATCAATTTCAAATTATAAATCTGCTTTGAAACAATATGCTAGAATGGTACAAAACAGATTTTAACGTTATGAGTAAATTTCAAGGTTTGTCTAGGGAATGTCTAGGGTTAGTGTTGTTTTTGTAAGGTTTTTTGCGTTATTTTCTGGTTTTCACTGTTGTTATTAATGTGTTTTAAGGGGTGTTAAGCTAGGTTTCAGTATGGTTGTTTTCTGTTTTTCTCATAAAGGTTTTAATCTAGACATATCTATTCTGTTGAGTAATTAAGATATCTATGTTTTAACATCAAGTGATCTAAAAACCCAGTTTTACCACCACGTCCACCACATGACCAAAATCTCTTTAAGGAATCTGATAGACTTTTCCAATCGTCAGGCATCTTCTCTTTCTTAGGCTGTTCAGGATGCGACAAATGAGATTCTTTTACACCTTCATTTTTTTTAGGAGTTGAAGGTTTTAATGGTTTTGTCTCGGTCTTTGGTATTTCCTGTTTTCTGAATAACCGCCAATCCATTTCTATAAGATAATCCGCTATATCTTTGCCTTGCTGTTTGTCTTGTGCAGATGCTCTTTTTTCTATAAAGTCGGACGCTTGAAAATAGGTGTTTGGTAAATTGTTTTCGTATTCCTTGCATTTATAAGCCCATTCTTCAAAAGTTTTACCATCTTTAAAAAAATCAGACACACTATGCTTATCGACAACAAATTTGGAAAGTATCTGCTTTATGCTATTGGAAAGATTATAATTAATGCCCGAATTAAAACTTAATCTAAAAGTTTTGTAGTTTTATTGAATTAAGAATTAGCTAAAACATAAAAGCCTTTTCAATACATTACACATGATTTACACCAATACAATAAAAAACAGTTAATAAAGAATATGAAATATATAATTTGCCTATTATCAGTCATTTCAATAGCATCATGTAGAAAAGATAATTTGAAAGCGTCAAGTAAGGAGAAAAGTGATTTTAAGGTCGAACACAGCGGTGCCTTAAAGAACATGATGCACAAAGGAGATATTTCTGCAAAAGCTGACTTGAAGGAGTTTGAATATTCTAAACATTTTTTTGCCCTCGGCGCTTTTGAAAATCTAAAAGGAGAAATTCAGATATTTGACAGCAAAGCATTCAACACCATGGTAGTAGATAGCGCTTTGGTTTTTGACAATACATTTAGCAAAAAGGCAACCTTGCTTGTACATTCATCAGTTCATAAATGGCAGTCAATAAGCATCGACGACGATGTGGTGACTCATAAGCAACTTGAAGAGTTTATTGAACAAGCAGCAAAGGAAAATCTAATTCCAATTGATGAACCGTTCCCATTCCTAATAGAAGGTACGGCTAAATCATTTGATTGGCATGTGATTAATTGGAAAGATGGCGACACTGAGCATTCTCATGCCAAACATATAAACTCTGGACTAAATGGAACAGCAGAAAACAAAGATGTTGTGATGTTAGGATTTTACTCCAATGCGCATCATGCCATTTTTACTCATCACTCCACCAACATGCACATACATGTCAAAACTAATGACAATACAATTGCTGGACATGTGGACGATTTGGTTTTAGGAAAAGGAATGGTTTTAAAATTACCTCATACAAAATAAAATGCAAGGCATTATGTCATCAATGTGTAAGGCATTTTTTCTACTTTTCTTAACTACGCTTAGCACGCAAGCTTGGTCGCAGAAAATAGTTGACGCATACGAACCTTTAAAAAATGACAGCATAAGAGTTGGGCCAGGAGCAAATGACTTTTTGCCTTACATCCAAAAAGGCTACACACTCATGCTTCCAGTAAGCAAAAAAATTAAAGGTGTACTCATTTTTCTAGAAGATTCAAAGTACGACAAAAAGAACAGGAGTTCAAAGCAAATGTATGCGCAAGCGACGGCAAAAGACTTCGCCGTATTATCCGTTTCATCCGAAATACCTCTAGATTTTTACTTTGATAAGTCCTCTATGATTTCTACGCATAAAATAATTCAAGAAGTTCTTGAAAAATATAATTTATCAACGAGCAACATATTCTTTTTAGGAACAAGTCTCGTGGGACATAGGGCAATGCGTTACATTAAATTCATGAAAGAGCGTGATTTGAAATCCAAACTTGATATCAAAGGCATTGTGATTTGCAATTTTACTATGGATTTTACAAGAAAATGGCATCAGCATAAACGCGATATGCGAATCAATCAAATTGACCTGAGGGAACCAAAACTCATTAACTTTCTGTTGGAAACAAATTTGGGAGGAACGCCAAAAACACATCCTGAAAATTATCACAACTTTTCATCTTACAGTTATTCTGATGCTAAAAATAGAAATATTAAGATTTACAAAGACTATAGAATTAGAGCGTATATAGAACCAGCTATAAAATATAAGCTAACAAAACAACTAAGAACCCTATACGAGAATAATTCCACAGATATAGTTGGCTTTTTAGCTGAATTAAAACTAGCAGGAAACCATAACACTGAATTAATAGTCCTGCAACCTGGTGACAATCCATCTACACTAAAGAACACGCAATCAACATGGGATGCCATTAATAAAGAGGAACTTATGGATTGGATTGTTAAGCAAATAAAAATTCAACACAATTGATGAACAAATCCTTGTTTTAAAACAAATGATTAATGCCATTGTATTGTCAGATCAAAAAGGAATAGTAACCTGAGTTCGATTAAAATTTTGGTTATAAAATACAGAATATCAATGTTTTGCCTATGTCATGCTGAGCGAAGTCGAAGCCATACAAAAATTATAGATAAAAAAGTACCCTTCGTATTCTATAATTCTAATATAAATAATTGAATATCAATATTATAATAATCGAACTCAGGTTTATAGTATTGCTTTAGCGGAGTTAAATACTATTTAAAATAAATGTGCTACAACAATGCTTTTAAATCTTCAATTGAATTGGCGTCTTCTATTGTTTTATCTTGACGCCATCTCAATATTCTAGGGAAACGTGTAGCAATGCCACTTTTGTGCCTACTGGATTTTGCAATACCTTCAAAAGCGATTTCGAAAACATGAAATGCTTCTACTTGTCTTACGGGTCCAAAACGCTCGATAGTATGTTTTTTTATCCAACTGTCTATACTTTTAAATTCCTTATCGGTTAATCCTGAATATGCTTTCGCAAAAGTGACCAATTCCGAATGATCATGGTTCCATAATCCAAAGGTATAATCCGTAAACAAATTACTTCTTCGGCCATGTCCTCTCATGGCAAAAGTAAGAACCGCATCTATCGTATATGGATCTGATTTATATTTCCACCAATCACCTTTCTTCCTGCCAACACCATAAAAAGAAACAGCCTTTTTAATCATCAGCCCTTCTGACTTGAGGTTTCTAGCTTTTTGTCGTTCTTCTTCAACTTTTTTCCAATTATTGAAACTTAAAGTAGGAG
>JAUIFC010000039.1 GCA_030429455.1 Bacteroidia bacterium
CCTTTTTCGTCTTTAGAAAGAGCTTTGGGTAAAGGGTTTTTCAATTGTTGAGCATGGAAAAAAAAGGAATATAAACCAAGAAAAAGAAAATAGTATAGTTTTTTAAGCATAATGGTATTGTTCAGGATTTAATAAAACTATACTAAAATACTATTTTTCAGAATACATATTCAACCAGCTATAAACTATTTCACATTATCTACAAGCATTTTTAATTGAACTATATTATATAAATCGGCTTTAAAGTTTTGAATATATGATAAATATAAAAACGCTAGTAATTAAAATACTTAATTACCAGCGTTTTGTAAACAATTAAATTGACTATTTAGAATTCACCAAATCTTTCGTACGCGGCTCTTTCTAAACTTTCTCTATGATCGGGATGAGCTATCGAAGTTAACGCCATTGCGCGTTGTTTCATATTTTTACCAAATAAGTTAACTACACCAAACTCCGTAGCCACATAGTGAACGTGAGCACGTGTTGTAGTCACTCCTGCACCAGTGTTAAGGAAAGGAACGATTTTACTTACACCTTTTTTAGTTACAGAAGGCATTGCAATTATTGCTTTTCCGCCTTCGGATAACGAGGCTCCTCTGATAAAGTCCATTTGTCCACCAACTCCAGAAAATTGAAATTGTCCAATCGTATCTGCACAAACTTGACCAGTCATGTCAATTTCTATGGCAGAATTTATAGCGGTCACCTTAGGATTAAGCCTTATAATTGCCGTGTCGTTGGTGTAATTTGCTTCCTTAAAGTGAACAAAAGGATTGTCGTCTATAAAGTCATATAACTTTTGTGAACCCATGGCGAAGCATGTCACAATTTTATTTGGTTTTACTTTTTTGTCTTCACCTGTGATGATGCCTTTTTCAACTAAAGGTAATATCCCATCAGAAAACATTTCTGTATGAATGCCGAGTCGTTTGTGATTATGTAAATTGGTCAAAACAGCGTTAGGGATAGCACCTATTCCCATTTGTAGGGTTGCACCATCTTCAACCAATTCTGCAATATTTCTTCCAATACTTGCTTCAACTTCGTTTGGTTTTACATTTTCGTGACTGTATATGGGGTCGTCTACGTGAATTGCTGCATCTATCTTACTAAGGTGAATGATTCCATCACCATGAGATCTTGGAACTTTAGGGTTTATCTGGGCTACCACCAATTTGGCAGTTTCTATGGCAGAAATGGTTACATCAATGGATGTTCCTAAAGAACAGAATCCATGTTTATCCGGAGGTGAAACTTGAATAATAGCCACATCAATTGGTAGGATGTTATGACGGAATAGTTTGTGAATTTCACTTAAAAAAATAGGAATATAATCACCTCTTGATGCATTAACTTCTTTTCTAACATTTCCGCCGACAAAACAAGAATTAATTTTAAATGCTTTCTTATAAGGTTCCTGAGTATACTTGGCTGCTCCTTCAGTGTGCATTTGAATTATTTCTACATCTTCCAACTCGTTATACCTTTCACAAAGAGCATTGATTAATAATGTTGGAGTCATAGCTGCACCTTGCAAAAATACTCTGTTACCAGATTTTACTAAACTTACAGCTTCATGGGCTAAACTATATCTTACAGTCATTTTTGATTTATTTTATAGCACAAAATTAGCTTATAGGTTATACCTAAATATGACAAGTGTCAATGTTTACCCATGTTTTGTATACCTATTAGCGACGAGAGATTAGATTTTCCATTCATGAAAAAGTAATTGATTGTATAGCTGATATTTCAGTCTGTTTTTTTATAAGTTCTATTTAAACAGTTGAAGAGGATAACATTTGATACATGTAGCTATCAAAGAAATAGCTCAGTAATATGATATTTTGAGCATATTTATGTGTACAGCCAAATCGTTTTTTCTATCCTTGACCTAATACTTTATACGGTTTCCATCAAATTATGTGTTAAAATGTTTTGTGCAGCGGGTAGAGTTATTTCTAAAGTAAGCTATCGTTAAATACCGTTTAACAAAATTTTTGTTGAAGGTTTAATACCGTTGAAATTTATTAAATTATCAACCCATATCGGAGGTGAAGGTAAATTCCATAGCTTAACAGAATTATTCAATATGAATTATCATTTCATGATTCTGAGAAAACTGAATAAAGAGAATTATAAAAAATTACACGTTTTGTGTCGTTTGAATCTTAATCAGTTTGTGGTATAGGCCTGCTTCGTCTCTCAAAAGGCTTTCATGGTTTCCTTTTGAAGTCACTTTTCCATGTTCGATTACAAAAATCTGATCTGCTTTTTTAATAGTCGAGAGGCGATGAGCAATGACTACAGATGTTCTATTTTTCATCAACTTTTCCAAAGCATCTTGAACCAACAATTCAGATTCGTTATCTAAAGAACTCGTGGCTTCATCTAATATTAAAATGACAGGATCTTTTAAAACTGCTCTCGCGATAGCGATACGTTGTTTCTGTCCTCCTGACAATTGTACGCCTCGTTCTCCAACCTGAGTATCGTATTGCTCAGGAAAAGACATGATAAAGTCATGTGCATTGGCTTGCTTTGCCGCATGTTTAATTTCTTCAAAACTGGCATTAGGATTACCGTAGGCAATATTTTGCTTAATACTATCTCCAAATAATAAGACTTCTTGTGGTACAATAGCGATTTGTTGTCTAAGCTCTCGAAGGCTATACTTTGAGGCGGATTTACCGTCAAATAAAAGTTCGCCACTTTGAGGTTCGTAAAATCTTAAAATCAGTTTTGCAATGGTAGACTTACCTGCACCACTAGAACCCACAAATGCAGTCGTTTGGCCATGTGAGATATCAAAATTCATTTTGTTTAGCACACTCACTTCAGAACGAGATGGGTAGGCAAAATCGACATTATGAAAGCTTAGATTTCCTTTTAAACGGTCGACATTCGCTTGTTCTTCAATTTGTTCAGGATTTTCATCAATAATATCGAAAAGACGTTCTGTAGCTCCAACTGCCTTTTGAATTTGGGCATATTGTAAAGGCAAGCCTCCAATAGATGCTCCTACAAATATGGTATACAAAATAAAGGTTACCAAGTCATCTTGGCCAAGTTCACCTTGATATTGTAAGCGCACTGCAAACCAAACTAACAGCACAATCGCTCCGAAGATGCAAAAAATAATAAAAGATGCAAATAAGCCTCTTGCCAGACCTCCTTTGATAGCAATTGCTTTGATATCCAGAACTGTAGATTTATATTTTCTAATCTCAAAAAACTCATTCGTAAAGGCTTTGACATCTGCAATTGCTTGTAAGGTTTCGCCAACAATTGTATTAGACTCGGCAACTTTATCTTGAGCTTGTTTGGACAAACTCTTAATGTATCTTCCAAAAAATACCGCTACTAACGCAAAAATGGGAATAGTTGCTAACATTAAAAGAGAAAGCTTAATACTAGTAAAAAACAACATGATGATGCCACCAATGACAATTATGATTTGCCTTAAAAACTCTGCAAGACCAGTCGTAAATGTATCTTGAATTTGGCCAACATCTGCTGCGATTCGACTATTGAGTTCACCTACTCGACGTCCTGAAAAAAACGCCATTGGCATTTTAATCAATGTGTTATAAGCATCTTGTCTTATGCTAGAAAGCATGTTCTCTGTGACATTGACAAACAACACCACCCTAAAAAAGGAAAAAATAGCTTGAGCAGTAAATAAGAGAAGAAGAATTAGTCCTTTTTCGTTGATATCTTCTAAACTGAAATCTGCTGTTTCTATCAAATTTCCAATCAATTTTGGAAACAATAAAGCAGTGGCTCCAGTCAGGGCCAAAAACACCATACCTAGAATAAGCTTCCATTTATGCGGACCAATATAGGAGAACAAACGCATTGAGCGTTTTAAATTATTTTTATTCAGTTTTGTTTTTGGTAAATCGGAGTCTTTTTTGCCTCTAGCCATTGTCGTATTTCAGCGAATTTGCAAATTTAATAGAATTACAAAAACAAAAGGCCTAGAAAAAAATTAAAAGTAATGCAAAGTTTTATTCCTTTTTATCATTGATGAATTCATCTAAAACTTTAAACACTTGATGGTCCGTGTCGTAAACTTTTTCAAATTCGATTTTAGCCGATTTAAACTTATCTTTTGCCTTTTCATCTTTGTTTATTTCCAAATAAATAACACCAGAATAAAAATAAAGGCTGCCAAGTATGGATGGCTTGTCGCTATAGGTTGTGGTTAAATTTTCAAAATAAATTAGCAACTCATTGACCTTTTGATTGGTAATGTATACATCTAATAAATTTTGATAAATGGTTGGGTTATCAGGGTCTAATTGAAAAAAGGATTCTCTTAATTCTGTAGCCTCTTCTTTATCCAATTTAACACTTAAATTCAAATATGGATAAAGGATGTAATATTCATTCGGCGTAATGTCGTTCGCTATTTTGTAGTATTTGTAAGCCTTTTCGTCGTCATTAAGTTCTTGATAAGCTGTAGCTATCATCTTAGAAGCATCGGATTTATATCCGGAAATTGTGTAAAGTTCAAAGGCATTTTTGGCGTATTTAATGCAATTTTGTCTATCATCCATGTATAAATAAGCATAGGCCAAATTGTAGTGACTTGATGGATATTGATTATCTAATTCTATGGATTTCAAGAAGAAAGGAATACTTTTTTCATATGCCTGATTATAAACATATGCATAACCAATGGCATAAAGACTGTTATAATCGTAAACACCATTTTCGAAAGATTCTTGAAATAATGATTGAAAATTTGAGATGCATTCTTCTGTGCTTATTGTACAATCACCACAATTTAAATGCATGCTGTGATAGTACTTGCCAATAGCAAACTTTAATTTGTAATCGTTTGGAAATTTGTCCAGCAGAGCGTTCCCTGCATTTTCAACATCCAACATATACATGCTATAATTCCCCTCTTGACCTCTTAAACTCTGAACTGTTTCGCCTTCTTCCAGGTTTTTTAATCCAAAAAGATGATGCCCAATGGAAATGATGTAATTGTCGATACAAATCTCAATCTTTCTTCTGTAAGCTTCTGGATTTTGATTGTCAGGGTCTATTTTATTCAGCAGTTCTAAGGCGTCACTAAATTTATTCTCAGACACATATTTATCGACCTCTTGAATGGGGTCTTGAACATTAAAAGAAACTAGAAAAAATAAGATTAAAGATTTGATGGCCATAGAATGTAGAATTTTTTAGAATCTAAAAGTAGTTTTTAAGTGCTAAATAAAGCTAACAAATATCATTTTAACGAGATATTTACAACAAATCAGTATTAGGCTAATTATATTGCAATAGCGAAATAATTTTCATGAATTTAAATTTGTTAAAGGCAGACATCACAGATTATTTATCTCAAAATGAATCTAAAAACGTTCATGATTTTGCTTTAATGAAAAGTCCTTTTGAAGCTGTTTCATCTAAAGATTTGGCACAACAATTATTTGGTAGACAGATTGCAAAATATAAATTCCCAAAACTCTATAAATCAGTTAAAATACTATATCCACCTAAAGTTAATATTGAACAATCCTCTTCGGAAATAACTTCAGATTACAAAGCTCAATTCATTAAAAAAAATGAAAACATCATCGATCTTACGGGTGGCTTTGGAATAGATTGTATCGCGTTTTCTCAAAAATCTTCTTCTATAACTTATTGTGAATTGAATGAAAATACCTTCGAATACGCAAAACATAATTTTGAAGTTTTAGGCTTACCAATATCTTCCAATTTTTGTGACGGAATTGCATTTCTGCAACAAATTGAAGAACATTTTGACCTTATTTACATCGATCCTTCTCGTCGGAATAAGCAGTCTAAAAAGGTTTTTCGATTAGAAGATTGTTCTCCAAATATCATAGAACATGCTCAATTGATCAAATCCAAATCGAAACGAGCCATTATTAAATTATCGCCTTTAGTTGATATCGATTACTGTTTGAGCAATGTGGAAAATATTGCTGAAATTCATATTATTTCAGTTAAAAATGAAGTCAAAGAATTAGTATTGATTTTAAACTTTGTCGAGGCAACAGATGAGGTAAAGATCACGACAGTCAACCTTAATACATCACACGAAGCGGTTCAATTTTCAGTAGAAGACCTTCAACTGCAACAAGAATTTTCTGAGGTAAAACGGTATTTGTACGAACCACATCCAGGACTTATGAAATCAGGAGCTTTTGGATTTATTTGTAAAATATTTAATTTAAAAGCTTTGTCCATAAATTCTCATTTGTTCACCTCAGATGAGATTATAAAATTTCCTGGAAGGTGTTTTGAAGTGCTTAAAACACTAAGTCCCAATAAAAAAGAAATAAAAAAAGCTATTCCTGATTTAAAAGCAAACATCAGTTGTCGTAATTATCCATTGAAACCAGAACAAGTGAAAAAAAAATATGGCATGATTGATGGTAGTAATTTGTATGTTTTCTTTACAACCGATATGGGAAATAAAAAAGTTGTACTAATTTGTAAAAAAATTCAAATCTAAATATGAAATTCCTTGCAGTAGTAATTTGCATAATTTTTTCCTTTAAAAGTTATTCCCAATGCGAATACAGCATTGTGAAATACGACAGGTCTACCAAATTGCTGTTTCTAAAACAAGAACCCATTACCTTAGACATTTTTGAAACTCCTTTTAATGGTCGAATAATCAAAGCCTCAATGATGAGAATTGGTGATAATTATACCATCGATTTGGAAATCACAACAGATTCTAATGCTCAGGAATTAGAACCTGTTTGTTTTAAGCGAAATTCCAAACTAAGTTTTTCTTTGGTAAATAATACTACTGTGACCTTGATGCAGCTTGAAGACATTATATGTGGTGTTAAACAACAGGATAGAAAGAGCGATTACAACACTGTATCCAATTATGCACGATTTGTGATAACCCAAGACGCTTATGAAAAATTAAATAAGCATGAAATCGTACTAATGAAAGTAATTAGTGACGAATACACCAAAACTTTTGTATTAAAAAGTGAACTGGAAGAACTAAAAAATGATGAAGTCATTATATCATATCCAACTCGTTTTTTTATCGATAATATTGGCTGTTTAACCAATCCTGAGATTTAATTTTTTTAAACCTAAATGCATAATCTGATTGATGAAATTTGAAAAAAGCTCAAGTTTTATTTTAAATACTTTTATGTCTGCTATGCTATTTATAATGAATTTCAGTAGCATAGCGCAATGCAATTATGATATCGCTGATTACGACTTTACAAAAAACAAAGTATATCTAGAGTCAAGACCTTTGGTTTTAGATATTTTTGAGACACCTTCAAAGGGTAGACTTGTTGTAGCAAAACTGATTAGAGAACAGAATAACTATTTTATAGATTTAGAAATTACTCATGATTCTAATTCACAAAAATTAAAACCCATATGTTTCAAAAAGGGGAGTAGGCTGAGTTTTATGTTAAAGAATAATCTAATCGTAACATTAGTTCAGCTAAAGACTAAACTTTGTGGAATAGCAAAAAGAAGCAAAAATGGGTTTTACACCGTTTCCAATTACGCCAGATTTGTGGTAACTCAAGATGCTTATAATGAGCTTATAAAAGAGCAAATCATTTTGATGAAAGTGATAAGTGAAGATTACACCAAAAAATTTGTACTTAAAAGTGAAATTGAAGAAGAAGTAAATGGTGAAATTATAATAACAAAACCTACTCATTTTTTTATCGACAATATCGAATGCATGACCAATCCTAAGGTCGAATGATTTAAAAATATTTTGCGACATTTGTTTTTAGTTTTAAAACCATCACTCAAAATAAATAAGTAACTTGACAGACTTTCAAAATCATACATTAGACATTGCAGACCTTCCAAAATTCGAAACAGTTGAAGGGCATTCCATAGACAGAGCCTACCTTAAAGTCTTGCGCTTGACTTACAGCATTTCTTTGGCGATTATTTTTGGTGGTCTTTTTATTACCTATTTTTTGGTCGATATGCCTTCACTTTTTTTCTATATCGCACTTCTTGTTTTGATTGTGATTTTTTCGATTTCAATCACAGAAACAGAAAAAGGTTTTGCGAGAAGAAAATTTGGCATACGTGAGAAGGATATTATTTTTCAGAAAGGTTTTTTCTTTTTTAAGCAAATTATAGTTCCCTATAAAAGAATTCAACATGTAGAAGTCAAGCAAGGCGTAGTTTTTAGGGCTTATGGGATTTATAGTCTAAAACTATTTACAGCAGGTTCTTCTTCTGGCGATTTAAGCATTGCAGGTCTTAACAAAGAGGATGCAGACAAGCTAAAAGCTATCATTCTAAAAGTTGCCAGCGTAGATGAAAACTGATTTTAGCGTTCCTCAACGACAAGAACTTCGTGGAATAGTGGTTATTTATTTCATGACACTTTTAAAACGATTAAGGCAAAATATTTACGCCTTAATACCTTTATTAAGTGAAAACATCAGAGAAAACTATTTACATTTTGTCGTTTTAGGCTTTATTTTGCTCCTTGTCTTTCAGTTGATCTATTCTTACAAAAGCTATTTAAACTTTACATTTTACATCAAAGATGGACACTTTTACTTAAAGCATGGTGTCTTTAAACTTTCTGATATCGATATTCCATTTGACAGGATTCAGAATATAAACATCAATCAAAATTTGCTTCAGCAAGTTTTAAGTGTCGTTGGTGTTGAAATTGAAACTGCTGGAAAAAGCGATGCCGAAATTAGCATTAAGGCGCTTCGTCGCGATGATGCAGAAGCGCTCAAAAACCTCTTGTTGGAACAAAAACAATCTGAAAACCAACAGATTGATTCTGAAAAAACAGAACCAATGCTTTCGAGAAAACGAAAACCTATTTTCAGGCTTGATATTGGGCGACTTTTCAAAGTAGGATTAAGCTCCAATTACCTCAAAGGTTTCGGTTTGGTATTTGCGTTTTCGATGACGCTTTACCAATTTATCACCGATACTATAAAAAGTTTTAGTGGCAAAGAGCTAGAGAAAGACTACATTGAATTACCTAACACATTAGGCTATGTTTTAGCATTTATAGGTTTTATTTTGGTAATATCCTTTATAGTTACTATTGCCTCGACGGTGATAAAATATTTTGAATTAAAAGTTCATCAACTTAAACATGATTTTGAAGTCGAATATGGACTTTTAAAACGCATCAACAAGGTTATAAAAAAAGAAAAAACTCAGGTTTTTGAAATTATTGAAAATCCAATTTCAAAGTTATTTGGCATCAAAACCGTTTATGTCAGTCAAGCCTCTTCCAATGAACTTAATCAAAAAAATAAAATCGGATTGGTTGGCGTTGGAACCAATGAAATTCAAATTTTGTTTGAATCGCTTTTCGGCTTACAGTTTTCACAAGAATTTTTTAAAACAGCAAGTAATTATAGATTTTGTGTTCGATTGATTCTAAGGTATTTTCTATTGGCTTTTGCTGTTTTTATAGGGGTATCCGAATTTTTCTCAATCCTTAGTGGTATAGCAGTAGGAATAAGTTTATTGGTTTTATTTGCTTTTCTGTCCTACAAACGCTACCAAAAAAGCAGTGTGGAAATCAACGAAGATTTAATTAAAATCAATTCAGGTTCGATTCACACGCGGTTTAAATATATTTCTATTTACAAGATTCAGTCGGTGGCATTGTTAAGCAATGTCTTTCAACAGCGCAATGGCCATGCAGATTTGATCCTTTATACAGCATCTGGAAGCGAAAAAATTCAGTATATACCAAAAAAAGACGCCCAAAACATACTAAATTTCCTAACGTATAAAGTTGAAAGTACGGAAATGAGTTGGATATAGACACAGGGCTTAGTTATAGGCTAGTGGTATTTTTCTTTTTAAAATTGATACTTATTAGATTAAGCAAGAATAGGGCACAAATGCTTGAAAACCATATATAAAAACCTGAACCAATGTTTACCGTAGAATCTGAAGAACCCATATGGATTGGTAATTCTTTTACAAAAATTGAAAGAAATGCAAAAAGTACTGCAATCGCAGATATGTGTAGTGTTCGAAACTCTTTAATGGTTCTGTACAAAGCAATAAAAAATAGCAAATTGGCCAGCCAAGATACAAAGGCAATAAAATTTATCAATATGGATAGAAAACCAAACAAAAAGGCATGATAGCCATAAATTCCACCACTGCCTTGAAATGCTTTAAAGAAAAATGAGCTTAAATACAGAATGATAATAATCGTTAAATAATATTCTTTATTCTTAATGTCTTTCATTTTCAAATGATTATATATGAGCTAGTTAAACAATCTAAAAGCTATATTCAATAAAGGTTAAAATTAAATCGAATAGTCATTCAGACAATTAGAAAAAATATCCTCATGATAGTTATCAGCAAACTTACCTGCAAACCTAAAGGACATCATTGGTAACTATTTCCTTACAGTAAAAAGCATTAAGTGGACTGTTTAGCCTCAATACTGAGCGCAATTTTTGTATATCGAATTAAGGCAATTTTACATCCTGTCAGGGACATTGATACCAAGCAGTCCAAAAGCTGTTTTTATTACTTGAGAGGTTGCCATGGACAGTTTTACTCTAAAGTACTTTTGGTCTTCGGTATCTGCACTGAGAATACTTATATTTTGATAAAAAGAGTTAAAACTCTTTACCAACTCATAGGTATAATTCGCGACCAAAGCTGGACTATAAAGATTGGCAGATTGCTCTATGACACTAGGAAATTGGTCTAAAATTTTAAGTAATTCTCGTTCCTTTTCTTCAGGACGATATGCTGATTCATTTTGATGTTCTGGCCATTGGTATTGTCTTAATATCGATTGAATTCTGGCATAAGTATATTGAATAAATGGCCCTGTATTTCCTTGGAAATCAACAGATTCTTTTGGGTTAAAAACAATACGTTTTTTAGGATCGACTTTTAAAATAAAGTACTTTAAGGCGCCAGATCCAATGGTCTTGTAGAGTTTTTGCTTGAGCTCTTCATCATAACCATCTAGTTTACCATGTTCTTCAGAGATTTGTTGAGCAGTTTTGGTCATGTCTTCCATCAAATCGTCTGCATCGACGACAGTTCCTTCACGGCTCTTCATTTTTCCAGTTGGCAAATCTACCATCCCATAGCTTAAGTGAAACAGGTTTTCCGCCCAATCGTATCCTAGTTTTTTTAAGATTAAAAACAACACTTTAAAATGATAATCTTGCTCATTTCCAACCGTATAAATCATGTTGTCGATGTTGTAATCGTCCACTCGTTTTATGGCTGTGCCAATATCTTGCGTCATATAGACCGCTGTTCCATCTGCTCTAAGCACAATTTTTTCGTCAAGACCTTCATCACTTAAATCTATCCAAACGCTGCCATCCTCTTTTTTATAAAAAATACCTCGCTCTAAGCCATCAACAATATTTTCTTTGCCCAATAAATAAGTCTCGCTTTCGTAGTAGTTTTTATCAAAATCGACACCCAAGGTTTGATAGGTTTTTTCAAAACCATCATACACCCAAGAATTCATCGTTTTCCATAAAGACACAACTTCTTCATCGCCATTTTCCCAGGCTTTCAGCATTTGTTGAGCTTGTGCAAGTATAGATGCTTTGGCTTTGGCTTCCTTTTCTGTCAACCCATTGTCTACCAAAGATTTAATTTCCTTTTTGTAGGCTTTATCAAACTCGACATAATATTTACCAACGAGATGATCGCCTTTCATTCCAGAGGATTCTGGAGTTTCTCCATTTCCAAATTTTTGCCATGCCAGCATTGATTTGCAGATATGTATTCCTCTGTCGTTTATAATTTGTGTTTTAAACACCTCATAACCCGCAAAAGCCATAATTTTTGAAACCGAATAGCCCAACGTAATGTTTCTAATGTGGCCTAAATGCAAAGGCTTATTGGTGTTTGGTGAAGAAAATTCGACCATAAGGCGTTTACCATTAGATGGCAATTTTCCAAACTCTGGATTTTCAACAATCTTGTTTAAAACATCGCTTAAGTAGGCTGAACTCAATTCTAAATTCAAAAATCCTTTAATGACGTTAAAACCTTCAATTTCTTTAACATTAGAGGTTAAGTACTCGCCAATTTTTTCGGCTAAAACAGCTGGGTTTGTTTTTATATGTCTAAGCAATGGAAATACAACCAAGGTGATATCGCCAACAAATTCTTTTCGTGTTTGTTGAAATTCAAAGCTTTGAATATCTTTTTGAAATTCCTGAGTAAAAAAAGTTTGTAATTGAGACGCTAATAAAGATTGAATGGTCATTTAAAAATAATTTACAAAGGCAAATATAATCTAAAATTTGAACGGCAAATCAAGCATTTAGTGGGTTTTATAGTATCTTCCCAAATAAAAACATGCTTCGCAACGTCTCGTATAACCGACCAAAAATTAAAGCTGAAATTGATAAGTCTGTCGGCAAACCATTTACCTTAATGGAACGTGTTAAAATGGGCGGAATTGGCTCTGGAAAACTGGTCATCACCACGTCCAGTAAACAAATACATAACCTTATGATTTTGGACAGTTACCGAAATGTTT
Organism: Bacteroidia bacterium; assembly: GCA_030429455.1. Taxonomy (GTDB): domain Bacteria; phylum Bacteroidota; class Bacteroidia; order Flavobacteriales; family Flavobacteriaceae; genus Psychroflexus. The sequence goes on from JAUIFC010000039.1 coordinate 12,533, forward strand.
GCAGCATAGAAATAAGACCAAAAGGCATTATTCTTAATTTTAGATCGATTTTAGAAACCTATGGTTTGGTGATTCCTTTTTACAAATTAAAAATCTACAAAGGTAAATCCGAAGAATACTCCATTTATGCCGATGATTATTTTGTAAAAATTGAAGCCAAAGAAAAAAGAGTTCATCAATTTATAAAAAAAGTCTTGGACTTTAAATTGTCTGTTACCGGACAAGGAAAAGACGATTATTACAGTTAGCTGAAAAATAGAAATCAGGAAAAATCAAATCTGCACAATTTAAAGTTGAGGATAACTTATCCTAGATATTTTAATTTGACCTATAAACTCTTCATTTTTAGTAATTTCCCACAGCATTGAAACTGGAATTCTGTTAACTGTAATGTATTTTTTGAAATTTACTGTTGTGTTATGTAATGGCATTTCAGCATCATTAGTCTTCACATCAATGGATTGGATAATATCTGTTATTGGATGTGTAACGAGTTTTAAATCAAGGCCTTTAGCTTCTGAATAAAACAAAGAAGTCTGTAAAGAATCGCTACTATTTATTTTTTCAAGTTCACCATTTTTTAAATTGAAAGGAAGGGTATAAATATCATTTAATAGATAAAGTACTTTGCCCTCGACATTTGCAGAAGATAAATCAATTTCTGTTTTTGCTGCATTGTTTCTCGTGTAAAGCTTGTTCTCGCCTATGTTGAAAATCAGTGTATTTTCAAGATACAATGTATCTGCTAAACTAAACTTTACATTATACCTTAATGAATTTTCAGCTTTAAATTTTTCAATATTGTAAGCATTGGCAATGGAAGCTTTCAATAGTTCATGAGCATTTTTTAAGCTTACAGAAGTTTTTTCAGAATCAGAATCCTGTTTATTCTTCTCGTCTGTTTTGCATGATATTATAAGGACTAAAAAGGAGAGCAGTAAAAATCGTTTCATTTGAAGATATGTTTGGGTTGACTAACGGCCAATTATTTTTGGCTTGAATAGCTTTTGAAGGAAATGACCGTCATGAGCGATGATAGTGGTTTTTTATTTTATTTCGTTTTCTAATGTATAAGATATAAGAACAAAACTAAAATTAAGAAAAAAATTCCAAATCCCATTTTCAAAGGAAATTGTGCGACTCCAAAAGTAAAATTCATCACTTTTTCTAATCCTTTAGAAACTGAAGCTATAGAATTTGAATAAACTTGAATTGCATTTGGCTCACTCTCTTTTTTTCTTAGTTCTTGTTTGAGATCTTCTTCATCAAATTTGACCTTATCTGATACCAGAATTAAAATCCTTTTTACAATTCTATTTACAATTCCACCGACAAAAGGAACTTTATCTGAAATAACTTTGGACATCATTGGGATTGTTACGATATGTATTATTCCTTTGAAAAGTAATCCAAGCACATCCTTTCTATTGTCTTTTGTCATTTGATTGTTAACTTGGTTCATATCATTAACCGCTGATTTCATGATTTCTAAAGAATAATCAACTATCCTCCACATATCAGATTTCATTTTCCAACTTAGAAATAATAAGCCAATTAGAATTCCATTTGCCAAAAAAAGACCAAAGCCAATTGATCCATAAATTATGTATTCTATATGAACCAAATCGAAAACAAAAAATCCTGTAATAAATATTCCAAGAGAGATAAGAATTGGTCTAATTACCCAAGTAATAACATATTCTGGGAATACCAACAATTCAACAAAGCTTTCGACGACTTCTTCGTTTCGATATTTCTGAACATCAATTCCAAGTTCATTCTTAATCCTATTGTCTAATTTTTCGACATCTTTTTGTGTTCTAATTCTCATTCAAATGTTCTTTTTCCAATAGTGGTTAGCTATATGTATTAAATTAAATTTTGGTATTTATTTTAATTCCGTCATAAAAAGGTTTGAGGCAATTTTTGTAAAATAGATTTAGAATTAATCTTCTTTATTTTAATCATTAAAATTTCAAAATAAAAAAAATCGTGTACTTTTGGCAAAAATAAAAAAGTTCTGAAAAAATGTTGACCAGAAGACACATTCGTACCAAAGTTATGCAATGTATTTTTGCGACAAAGCATAGTAATAACGAAGGCATTTCCAAAGAAATATCTTTCTTAAATCAAAGCATGTTTAACATGTTCGATTTGTTTATCATCAACTTAAACCTCTTGGCGGCATTGCAAAAAAAGGCCCAGGAGTATTATAAGATTGCCCAACAAAAACACTTGGCAACAAAAGAAGACAAGAATCCGAATCTCAAATTTGTCAACAATCAGCTTTTATTGAAGATAAAGCATTCGAATAGTCTCGAAAAAATAAGCCATAAGAAAAAACTTGACGTTTGGTCGTTTGATGACGAATACCCATCACTTATTTGGGACGAATTAAGGCAAAGTGAGATATATTCGGAATATGTAAGTAAAGAAAAATCGACTTATGACGAGGATAAGGAGTTTGTTATTTTGATGTTTGAAAAAATCATTGCTCCAAATCAAAAATTGTATGAATATTACGAAGACCATAAACTTACATGGATTGACGACCTTCCCATTGTTAACACAAATCTTGTTCGTTTTCTCAAGTATATACCTCCTTTTGCAAAAGATTTAAGGTTTCCAGATTTGTTTAAAAATGAAGATGACAAAGACTTTGCTTTGGAACTTTTGCAAAAAACACTTTTAAACGAAGATGAGTTTAGCAAGGATATCGTGAAGAATACCAAAAACTGGGATAAAGACCGTATTGCAGATTTGGATTATATCATGCTCATCATGGCTTGTACGGAGTTTACAAGATTTCCTTCTATACCTCTCAAAGTTACCATAAACGAATATCTAGAAATTTCTAAAGACTATTCGACACCAAAAAGCAGTACGTTTATTAATGGATTATTGGACAAAATAGTGCGACAGTACAAATCTGAAAATAGAATTAATAAAATAGGTCGAGGCTTGATAGAGTAAATAAAATGTAATACTTTTGCGCTGAAATTTAAAAACAAAAAAATATACACTATGAAAAAGGTAATGCTTGGTTTAGTAGCTATTTTGACTGTTAGTTTAGTGTCTTGTAAGCAAGACGCAGCAGACAAAGTGAAAGCTGAAAATGTAGAAGCAGCAAGCGAAAGAGATGCTCAAGAAGTTTATTATCCAACGATGGATTTTGAAGAAAAAAACTTCGATTTTGGAACAATAAACGAAGGGGAAGTGGTAGAACACACGTTTAAATTTACTAATAATGGTCAAGCTCCATTGGTAATTACTAGTGCAAGAGGTAGCTGCGGATGCACAGTTCCAACTTATACTAAAGAAGCAATCAAGCCAGGTGAAACAGGTGAGATGTTAGTTAAATTTAACTCTAGAGGTAGAAAAAATCAGCAGAACAAGACTGTTACGATTACAGCAAATACAGAAAAAGGTAAAGAGACTTTACAAATCAAATCTTTTGTGACTCCAGACCCTAACGCTGCTACAAAAACACCAACACCTCAGGTACAAGTAAAATAATATAAATGGCAGAGCTTACAGGAACATTACCCATGTTTCTTCTCATCATTGTGATCATGTATTTTTTTATGATACGTCCACAAATGAAGAGACAAAAACAGGAGAAAAACTTTAGTGCAAACTTAAAGAAAGGAGATAGAGTTGTGACTAAAAGTGGAATGCATGGCAAAGTTTTAGATTTCAGTGAAAAATTAGACGCTGTAATTATTGAAACTGGTGCAGGAAAATTAACTTTTGACAGAGCATCCATCTCCGTTGAGTTGTCAAATAAACTAAATGCTCCAAAAGAAGAATCTAAAAAATAGATTCGAATAACAGAACAATAGTCAAGCCGAGTTTTTACTCGGCTTTTTTTGTTAGTAAATGCTTAAGAATTCCATAAAAACGAGCTCTGCGAAGTCTGTAACTTCCAAGCTATACAATTACGAAAATGGGCTAAAGCAAGATAGTAGTTTGTAACCACCTCTGACATCAGCTATTTTAACAAACATGATGATTTGTTTATATGGTTATCACTAGTTTTACCCAAAGCGCCACCGACACAGAAAACCCCTAATCACCCTTATAAAAAATCTCTACATTTCTGTTACATTTGAAATAGTATTTTTAAGCTACTGCGAATTGTTAATATATCACTAACAATACACCAATTGTTTTTGTTTTTGTTTATATTGAATTAAATTAATCAAAAACTATTAACATATGAGAAACAAACTTATTTTTCCAATTTTATTTTTAAGCCTAATTAGCTTTTATTCCTGCTCAGAAGAATCGACTGAAGAATCGAATATAGATTCAGAGCTTGTTCTTGTATCTGATAAGGGCTTTGTTTTAGCTAAATCAGAAAAAGATTTGATCAATCGTATTTCAAATGAAATCTCAAATAAGAGTTTTAATGTTGAAAATACAAGCATTGCCAGTATTAATTACTCCTATATTGGGGAAACTTCCTTTGCAGAAATCATATATGTAGATGATTTACGAGGGATTTCAAGTAATTTAGTTCTCACTGATTACAATCTAAGTATAGTTAGCAATAATTCATTTAATAAATGTTCTGACTGCAAATGTTATGCAGTAACTTGTACTGGAGATGAATGTCGCATAGTAAAAATGACACCTGGCAGTGATGGTCCTCAATTCGAATGTACATGTGCCGGGTGTGTAATGAATGTAAGGCAATTGCCTTGTCCACCGGAGGTCATATCCTAATTGATACTTGTATGAATTTTCGTTAAAGGTTTAAATGAAAGTTTAAGCCTTTTTTATTGGTCTAATATTTTGTCTTAAAAATACTCATTTTATATTTTCTAATGACATCTATCAATACAGTTTAGATATTTGCGCTCTGCGAAGTCTGTGACTTCGAATCTATACAATCACGAAAATAAACTAAAGCAAGATAGTAGTTTGTAACTACTTCTCACATCAGCTATTTTAACAAACAAAGTGATTTGTTTGTAGTCTCATCATGTTTAGTAATGAAGGTTATAAAACATGAAAGGATGGTGGTGCGTAGTTTTAAACTTCGCACAGCAAGTAAATTTAAAAGCTAAAAGTCTAAAAACTTGGCGCGTTCCTCTGGTGTAGGCATTGGACATGCCTCCTTTTTTCCAAACCATTTATAGCGGTTTCTGGCAATAATATCGTAAAAGAAATCTCTAAATCCTCGAGGCAACACTAGAAATAGGCTGAGTAAAGGATATAAAGCGCTTAGTTTTTTAGCAATATTCAAAGCCGCATCAGATTTGATGTAGTACGCTTCTGCTGGTTTTATTAGTATAATGGAATCTATTTTAGTCGTATCTATTCCTCTTTCCTTAGTTAATTTCTGTCCTAGGCTAGATTGTAAAGAGGCAAATCTAAACAGGTCATTTTTATCACGCTTGATGATAAATCTTACCGAATCATTACAAAAATTACAAACGCCATCAAATAATACGATGTATTTATCCTGTGTCAACTCGTCTTTAGTCTTCATTATTTAGCAGCTTTAACTAGTTCAAGCAAATTTGGTTCCACCGAAGTAGTGAACAAACCATAATTTACAATGGCCTTGGTTTTTTCGAAGCGATCTATCGTCCCAACAGCCTTGCCGTCAAATAGTCTTACATGGTCTCCGATATGAAGTTTTGGTTTTGGCTTTGGCGGTTTTTTGTCTTCGATTTCCTTCTGTTTTTTCTTTTCTTCTCTTATTGGAGTGATTCGTTTTAAAACTTCTTTTTCAGCTTGTGCTTTTTCTCTTTTCTTACGTAATCGCTCTTGTTTATTAAGTTTGTCTCGCTTAGAGTTTTCTTTTTCAATCAAACTTAAGAATTCTCCAATTAACCTTTTTTTGTCTTTAGTCAAAAAATAACGTTCGCCCATTCCATTAAATTTCTGTCCCAAAGAAATCAACTTTTGATTGGCATCATAGAGCTCTTGAAAATCTTCTAATTTTTTTTGAAGTTTAGCATTTATTTCATCCAAACGCTTTTGTTCTTTGTCTGTTTCAGAAACTTTTTCTGACAACTTGTCTTTTGTTTGCGTAAGTGCTCTACGTTCCTGCTGAAGCTTAGCAATACTTTTGTCAAATCTTAATTTACCGCGTTCCACTTTCTTTTTAGACCGGTTGATTAGACTGTAAGGAATACCATTCTTTTGAGCGACTTCAAATGTAAAAGAACTGCCAGCTTCACCTGTTTTCAATTTAAAGATTGGTTGAAGATTCCTGCTGTCAAACATCATATTGGCATTTGTTATGCCGACAGTTTCAGTTGCCATTTTCTTTAAGTTGGCATAATGTGTAGTAATAATGCCAAAAGCACCTTTTTCGAAAAAAACTTCTAAAAAAGTCTCAGCCAAGGCTCCACCAAGTTCAGGGTCTGTACCTGTACCAAACTCGTCTATTAAAAACAGCGTACTTTCGTTACATTTTTTTAAAAAATGACGCATATTTTTCAATCGGTAACTGTATGTACTTAAATGATTTTCAATGCTTTGATTATCGCCTATATCGGTCATGATGTTATCAAAAAAACTGACGCGACTATACTCATGCACAGGGATTAAAATTCCACTTTGCAACATAAGTTGAAGCAAGCCTGCAGTTTTTAAGGTGATACTTTTTCCTCCCGCATTTGGACCTGAAATGACAATGATCTGTTGATTTTTATCTAAATGTATATCTTGTGGATAGGTTTGATGGCCTTTTGCATTATTTGAAACCAATAACAACGGATGGTAAGCATCTTTCAGTACAATGGCCTTGTCTTTGGAAAATTGTGGTGCAATTCCATTAATATCTTCCGCATATCGTTTTTTGGCATAGATAACATCTATATCGCTTAACACTTGTGTGTATTGGCTTAATAGCTTTTTATGAGGCCTAAGTGTATCTGTAAGAAGTTTTAAAATCCGTTTGATTTCTTGTTCCTCGTCTGCAAGAAAATTTAATAGTTGTCGCGTGTGCGTTTCCGTTGCCTCAGGTTGAATGTAAACAATGCTCCCTGTTTTGGAATGGCCAAGCACTTTGCCTTTAACTTTTCTGCGGTACATCGCTTTGACGGCAAGTGTTCTAATATTTTCGACCAAACTCTCCTTAATATCTGCCAAATAATCCTGAGATTGACAAAAACTCATGGCAACATTGAAGCTAGAGCCAATTTTACTTCTGGCGATCTGAATTTCTTTGCGTATAATGGAAAGTTCATTGCTGGCATTATCACGTATTTGACCAAATCGGTCTATCACGCTATTCACCTGTTCAATAATTTCAGTTGTAAAATAGAGTCGTGTGACCTTTTTATAAAGTTGAGGATAAGCTTCGTGGTATTTTTTAAAATATACAATTAAGTCGTTTGCTGTTTCTGATATCGCCTTAAATTTCACAAAAGCATCCTGGTCCAAAATACTTCCTTCAAGTCCCAAGCGTTTCAATTCCACAGAAATATCATCAAAGCCATGTCTAGGAATAGGTTTGTCTTGAAACTGAGAAGATTGGTATTCGGCAACTTCTTGGATTTTCACTTTAGCTTTACGCTCAGTATCCATAGGTCTTAAGCCTTTTGCTTTAGCTTGTCCTAAGCTGGTCACACAATACTCAAAAATTTGTTGACAGACTTGATGAAACTCTAAATCGGTTAAGGTTTTTTCAGAAATCATAAACGTATCCCATGTACTCTAATTAATTTTGCAAAAATAAGTATAAAGATGAATGTTAATATTGAAACCCATTGGAAAAAAATCTTAAAAAACGAATTCAAACAAGCTTATTTTCAAAATCTTGCAAGTTTTGTAAAAGATGAATACACCATGTACAAATGCTATCCTAAAGGTAAAGACATCTTTAGGGCTTTTGATTTATGTCCATTTCCAGAAACTAAAGTTGTAATCATTGGCCAAGATCCTTATCATGGTGAAGGACAGGCGCATGGTTTATGTTTTTCAGTGCCTGTAGGTGTGCCTAAACCGCCTTCGCTAGCAAATATTTTTAAAGCGCTAGAACAAGATACAGGCAAGCCTATACCAACAACAGGCAACCTTGAACATTGGGCTAGGCAAGGGGTTTTATTACTTAATGCAAGTCTGACGGTTAGGGCGCACGAAGCTGGAAGTCATCAAGGACAAGGTTGGGAAACCTTTACAAATGCTGTGATTACCAATATATCCAAACATAAAGAACATGTCGTGTTTCTACTTTGGGGTGGTTTTGCAAAACGAAAAGCTACTTTGATAGACAAAAGCAAACATCTTGTTCTTATGACTGGCCATCCATCTCCATTAAGTGCAAATCGCGGGTATTGGTTTGGTCATAAGCACTTTAGTGAAACCAATGCTTATTTAAAATCTCATGGAAAACCTGAAATAAATTGGTAGAACGACGTCTAGCAGTAGAAGCTATGCTTGTTGCAATTCAAAAATTGTTATTTCTGGCCTCACATTAAATCTTACTTGCCATAAGTGACCAACTGCTCTGTTGATGTAAAGTGTTCTGCCGTTTGATAAATTTATTTTTCCCTGGGTAAAGGATTTGTTTCGTACAGGCAAAATGGGTGGGTTAAGGAAAGGAGGTTTGCATTGACCGCCATGCGTATGGCCACTTAAAATCCAAGAGTTATAGCCATTCCAAACCTCCAAATCACATACATCTGGATTATGACATAAGGCTATGTTTGCGTTGTCCGGTTTAAAACCTCGCATCACGTTTTCAGGTACAAAGTTTGTTGCCCAATAATCATCTATACCTAAGAAATATAGGCCTTCAATTTCCAGTTGTTCATTTCTTAAAATTGGTATTCCTGTTTTCCTCAAGGCCTCGCAAATGCTAGTTGCTACATCATCTTGGCCCCATTCAAAACCATAATCATGATTGCCTAAAACACCTACACTTCCTAATTTTCCCTTTGGAAAAAAAGGTAAAACTTCCATTAATTGCTCAATTTGTTCTTCGCTTTCATAATTTACATAATCCCCTGTATAAACAACAAAATCAGGGTTATATGCTTGTGCTTCAACAAAAGAATCTATGATATATTGGTAGTCAAATCTATTTCCAATATGCACATCGCTGATTTGCATAAGCGTTTTGCCAATAAGAGGTTTTGGCAAATGCTTAATTGGCATTTTAAGCCTAACAAACTCTAGCCAGAACGGTTCAATTTGCCATGCGTATAATCCACTTAATGAAGCTAAACCTAAACTTCCTAAGACAGAACGTTTGACAAACTTTCTCCGTTTCATATTTTCAATAGCTTAGAGAAATGTAGCTCTTATGATTTCTTTTTTTTCTTATCCTTTTTCTTTTTGTTTGCGCTATACCTTCTTTCTTCATTCAATTCCTCTTGAAGTTTTAATTCTTCGGCTGGTATAACTTTTAGAAAAGAAGGATGCTGTTCGATGGCATATTCAATTTTTTCAACAATATCTTGTATGCTTTCATTTTCATAATCGATATCCAAAGCAGGTTTGATATGCATGGATTGTAAAATGCCTCTTTTCTTAATGTTGATTCCTTTTTTGTCAAAAGACCTTCTAAATCCATCGATGACAATTGGCACGACAATAGGTTTGTATTTTTTTATGATATGTGCCGTTCCTTTTCTTATGGGTTTCCAAGGTTTGGTTGTGCCTTGTGGAAACGTAATAACCCATCCATCGTTTAAGGCTCTGCCAATGTTGGAAATATCACTAAATTTTACTTGTCGATTTACATCTTGACCAGCAGAACGCCATGTTCGGTCGATGCTTACAGAACCAGCGTACGCCAATATTTTTGGCAATAGTCCACCTTTCATGGTTTCTCTGGCGGCGACATAATAAATATTAAGTTTAGGTTGCCAAAGGTAACCGACATTTTTAATCGAATCGACTCTGCCGCTTAAACTGGCATTAAAAACATGGTACATCGCAACAACATCTGCAAAGTAAGTTTGATGGTTTGAGATGAAAAGCACATTTGTATCTGGCAAATCTTTAAAAATTTCAGAACCTTCAATTTGAAGTTGATTAAAGCCTAAATAACGCCTATGGGTTAATCCTCCCATAATTCTAATAAGCCATTTTTTTAAAAATAAGTAGTGTCCGAAAGGGTTTTGTTTAAATAGCCCCATGTATAAAATTTAGCTATCAAAAATACATGATTTATTTCATTTTAAAATACTTTTACAATTTTCCTTAGTTTTTGATCTGATTTTTTTTGATAATTTAAGACATACAGCTTTTCTTTTGGTTAGTCACTCTGCTTTATTCAAATTAAATTGAAAAGATATCATCAAAACTGATTTGCAATAATCCTAATCCAACCGCTATGAAGTATTATCAAAAAAATGAATAGTTAGGTGAAATATATTTCAACAAAAACAAGTATAATTAGTGTTTTTTCAATTAAAATCTTAAATTTATTAACTTTAAACACATTAAATTGAAATAATTGATATCAACATTAAGTCAATATACCGTCGGGACATGAAAAATATATTACTACTGCTATTGGTTCTATTGCCATTTTTACTTTTTTCTCAAAACGGCTACACGTATCTTGTGGCTAAAAAGCTAGATTCGATTTTTGATGATTCTGCATTGAAATCTACTCCAAATTCGACATGTATTACAGCAAATGATTTTGATGAAATAATAGAACTCATTAATGTCGAAGACTTTTCGCAGCATAATCCTTTTTTTTCAGATATTGATGGCGGCACTAATGGGTTTTTTGGAAGATATCATTTTTGTAGTTCAGGTAATACTGCCGAACCTGGAGAAAATTTTGATATAGTTGAAGAAATCATTTTGTCATCAGAGTCTAACGACTCCAAAGCCAATTTAAACTGGCAATCGGCATTATTATTAGGCACAGCAGACTTTATGGCGCAACGATTTAAAGATGAACTTGTGAATTATGCCATTAAAGAACTGATTAAAAATCTTGATGGCGAAAAACTAGAAAACGTACGCCTATTGTTTCCAAAGACTAGCAATTATTTAGTAAATTTTCTAAAACCTAACCAAGACAAAGGCTTTTACTATTCGGACCTCGAAATGCTTAAATACCATTGCGAATTGGACGTGCAAAACTTAGCCTTCAACCTGCCAAACTTCATAGCAGCTATTGATGACGAAAAAGGTAATTTTTTAAAGTTTAGCACTCGTGTATTGACCAATTCAAGTGAATTTTCCAACCCTTTACAAATTTTTAACGAGCTAAAGAAAGTTAATCATAATTACAGTCCAAATAATTATTTGCCATTAAAAAAACCTCATTATGTCGAAAAAAAATATACCAATATAAATGATATTCAAATCGAAAAGCAATTATACTTGCTTAATATTTTTGTCGATGCATTAAGAATTGAAGCTGGTGATTCCGATATAATATGGCTGGATTATTCCAAAGTAAATTCAGAAAAAATTGAATCAGACCTTAGTGTAAGATTTTTTTATGCTCTACTTTACGAACAAACAAAAGACCTAAATGGCTTTTTTGGTCCTTTCTCTAAAGAAGAGATCGTAAGATTAACACAAAAAGCAGCAAATTCTTTTAAGAGGATCGAAGAGGAATATCATCATTTAGAAGGTAAAGATTCTGCAAATCAAGTAGAATATATCAATTTACTTAGTGCCGTATTTGAAACAATTGACGGTTTTAATACCAAAGACGCACCTCAATTGAAACAACTTTTGGACTATACCTTAGACATCCAAAATGCTGTTTCAAACAACAAAAAGCAATATGTTATTCCAAATGCCTTATTGATTATAAATGAATTAGGAATAAACTATAGTTTACTAGACCGAGAAGTTTTGAACACTTTGGTCATGCTGATAGACTTTACATCTGTAGAAACCGCCGAAGGCATGAAAAATCTTCTTAGCACTTATGCATTGCCTATTGGAAGTTCTTCTCTCAAACGGACAGGAAAATTCGACATCGCTTTGAATGGTTATGTCGGATTTACAGCTGGATACGAAACTTTGGGTAGTAATTTTGATAATACTTTTTTCAATCTTGGACTTACTGCTCCGATTGGAATTGCCATATCTCATCGCTATTCTAAAAAAAGAAAATTTATCAGCTCTGGGAGCGTTTTCCTAGGATTTTTAGATTTGGCATCTTTAGTGAACAATAGTTTTGATGATTCGGTAGAAATTGAATCCGATTTAAGCATTAAACAGTTTTTTGTCCCTTCTTTAGGATATTATTTTAACATTAATAACTCCCCATTTAGTTTTGGTTTGGTGGGCAGTTATCATATAGCTTCAAGAGCATTGAGTGATTCTGTGATTCTTACTGAAGAATTAGATTCCTTTAGGTTTAATTTTTCACTCCTTGTTGATATTCCGTTTTTTACATTAAAGCACAAAAATTAATTGTTAAAAATTAATTGACAAGCTTCTAAACTGCTGAAGTTAATCTCAAAAAAGTCACTATTTTTGTTATTCTTCAATTTTAAAATTAAATACAATAATGGCTGACGATAAAAAAGTAATCTTTTCGATGTCTG
>JAUIFC010000263.1 GCA_030429455.1 Bacteroidia bacterium
GGAGAAGATCGATTGATTTGCATCTGTCGGGAACTAAGTAAAATGTTTGAGGAAACAAAATACGGCAGTGTTGAGTTTCATCTTAAACATTATGAATCGAAAAAACCAAAAGGAGAATTTGTCATTATTGTAAAAGGATGTGATTAATCCATGATTTTATCAAAATCTGATAAAGCCTTTATCATTTTATCCTCTTGAACGATGACTCGATAAGCTTGGTCCGTGCCAAATAATTGTTGAGCAATGGTTGCCTTAAGAAAGGTTCTGATCACTTGTTTTGAAAATTTAAATTCGTTTATATTGATATTAAAACTTTCCAAATAATCGTAAAATGATACGACCATATTTTCACTCACCATAAAATAAGACATAAAGTCTACTTCTTGAATATCGTTATAAAACTCTCTGTCTTTTTCGAGTTCATCAAAAACAAAACGGTCTAAAATGCCTGCTTCAAACATATCCGACATGTCAACATGAACACTATTGTCATTTTTTGGAATAAATATATCAGGAATAATACCACCACCGCCATAAACAATTTTACCTTTTGGCGTTCTGAAAGCTAAAGAATCTACGGTTTCTATATTATCTTTAGATTCCAATTCTCCATTATCGTATCTATTAAGGTAGTCTTTGTAATAATCATCTCGACCGTTCGCATATGGCCTTTGAATAGATCGTCCAGTCGGTGTATAATATCTTGCGATTGTCATTCTTACAGCACTTCCATCGCCAAGAGGCATCGTCCGTTGAACTAAGCCTTTGCCAAAAGAACGACGTCCAACAATCAAACCTCGATCGTTGTCTTGTATGGCTCCAGCTATGATTTCACTTGCTGAGGCCGATTTTTCATTGATTAGCACCGTTACTTTAGTCTCTAAAAATAACCCACTAGATGTTGCGGTTGTTGCTGTTCTGTTATTGCCTCTATCTTCTGTAAATAAAATTGGTGTATCATCCTCCAAAAACTGATCTACAATATCTACAGCTTGTTTTAGATATCCGCCACCATTATTTCTTAAATCCAAAATTACTTCCTTTGTCTTATTAAGCTCCATTGTTCTGGCATAAGACATAAATTCATCGTATGTCGTTTTAGAAAATCGATTGATCTTAAAGTAAGCCGTAGAATCGTTTAGCATAAATCCTGCATCGACACTTTTCAAGGTTACTTCTTCTCTTTTAATATCATAATCCAACAAATCATCTTCACCTTGTCTTTTAATCTTTAGGTTTACTGTCGTTTTAGATTCACCTTTAATAATTTTTATCACAGAATCGGAAGAAACGCTAGAACCTGACAAGGCGATACCATTGGCATAAAGTATTTTATCCCCAGATCGAATTCCGGCTTTTTCGCTTGGTCCATTGGCTAAAGTTCTAATTACTGTAAGTGTGTCATTATATTTGTTAAAACTAATCCCTATGCCAACAAAACTTCCATTCATACTTTGACTTTCTTCGTCAAGTTCTGCTTTTGGCAAATAAACCGTATGTGGATCCAAGTCTTCAATAATGCTTCCAATCGCCACATCTACAATGCTATCCGTATTGACATCGTCAACATATTTGTTTTCAATAAGCTGAAGTAATTTGTTTAGTTTTTGTTTTTGTTTAAAATTTGAAGCTGAATCAAAAGGAGATGACACATTAAAAAATGAACCAATATAAACACCCAGCACACAAGCGATGCTTAACAATAAGGGAACATAAATTAGCTTTACATTTTTCATGAATTACTGCTTAAATCTCTTATGTGAACGACTTCGACTCCTGCTTTTTCTAAAAATTTTAAACCAGAATCATCTTTGTATTTTTGATAAAAAACTACCCTTACAATACCAGACTGATGAATCAGCTTACTACATTCTCTGCAAGGTGAAAGAGTAACATACAGCGTCGAACCTCTACTTGATTGCGTAGATGAAGCAACTTTGGTAATCGCATTTGCCTCTGCATGAAGTACATACCATTTGGTGTTGCCGTCACAATCTTCACATTCGTTTTCAAAACCACTTGGAGTGCCGTTATAACCATCGGAAATAATCATGCTATCTTTTACTATTATTGCCCCAACTTGTTTTCTTTTGCAACGCGAGAGTTTTGCCCATTCTCTAGCCATTCTTAAATAGGCTCTGTCAAATTTTTCTTGTTTATTCAAATTTTAATTTTAAAATATATTGGACGTACAGCAAACATTATCAAATGTAGCATATTTTTGATACATCAAATACTTATCTTTTCTTAAAGTATTACCAGAGCCAAGTATCTGCAAGAATTGGTATACACAAACCTATTACAACCGAAGAAGCGATTAAAACCCAATCTCTTTTTGAAAAATTAAAAATATTTTGAACAATAAAGGCAAGCAACAAAACAAATACAACGACAACCAGTTGCGACAGCTCCACGCCTAATGCAAATTCGATTAGCATGAGTGATTTATTCTCACTTGAAATGGATATCATCTTGAAATAGGACGAAAAACCAAAACCATGCACTAGTCCAAAAAATAAGGTGAAGAAGTATAACAATTTTAGACTTGAAGTTTTGGCATTTTTCTTATAAAAAATAATGTTATATAAACCTGTAAATAAAATACTTACAGGAATTAAAAATTCTATAATTCCACTATCTACAGAAACCAAATCAAAAGCTGCTAAAAACAAGGACAACGTATGACCTACGGTAAAAATACTTACCAACCAAAATACCTTTTTATAATTTTCGAACGTACAAGTAGCCACTAAAGCGATTAAAAATAGAACATGGTCATAAGCATTCCAATCCAGCACATGAAAAAGACCTAATTTGAGATTGAACCAAAATTCTGAAAGCATCTGAAATTTTTTTTGTGCAAATTATCATATAATTTTAATTTATAATCTAAAATAATTCTAAAAACTTTACTTTTGTAATCCAATTCGGGGCATTAGCTCAGCTGGCTAGAGCGCTACGCTGGCAGCGTAGAGGTCATCGGTTCGACTCCGATATGCTCCACTAAAGCCACTAAAGAAATTTAGTGGCTTACTTTTTTAACCATGGAATACTTCGTTTATATTATTTTTTCTGATAAAATTGATTCATATTATGTAGGCTCCACTCAAAATGTTGATGAACAGATAAAACAACATAACAAAAAATCGGGTTCTAATTTTACAAAACGAGCTAATGACTGGAAATTGGTTTATTCTTAGAAATTCAGTTCTAGATCTGAGGCTCAGAAAAAGGAATATCAAATAAAAAGAAAAAAAAGCAGAAAATATATTGAATGGCTTATTGACAAAAGCTAAAGCATCCCGAAATTGCTTCGGGAAGGTCATCGGTTCGACTCCGATATGCTCCACTAAAACCGCTAAATTTCTTTAGTGGCTTTCTTTTTTTAAGTATGGAATACTTTGTTTATATTATTTTTCTTAAATAGTTAACATCATATATTATAAAACGAAACCAGCTCATTTTGAAGTCTGTCAAATCCCTTTATTCCAGTGGATTGAAAAAACATGCTTCTATTTATTCTTTATTTAAATCCACTTTCAATGGCTTGTATGAAATAGTTTTCATGGTCTTAGGTGATTGTTATAACACTACCTCATATATACTTAGATATCAAACATCTAATGGTTCTCGCTGTTTTATGAGTTTGGCAGGGGAACCTATAACAACACAATTATCTGTAACATCTTTTGTTACTAATGAACCTGCGCCAATAATAACGTTTTTTCCTACTTTTACCTTTGGCAATATAATAGCTCCTGTCCCTATAAATGTAAAAGGTCCAATCTCACAGTTTCCTGAAATGGCGGTGAAGGGGCAGATTTCACAAAAATCACCAATAGTAGAATCATGCCCTAACATAGCATAGCCATTGAACAATGT
>JAUIFC010000040.1 GCA_030429455.1 Bacteroidia bacterium
GAGGGAAAGGATAAAATTTTAGTCCAATTGAAAAATAAGTATCGTGTTAAATTGAATTAGCTTTAGCTCAATTAATTCTTTTTTATTAACTTGCCCATGTAATTTTAAAATAATATAATATGCCAATAGCAATAAATCAATCATCAGGAAGTTCCCAACGCAGAACCAGAGCATATATTGGTTCAGGCGGTAATGTCGTAAGTTCTGAACTAGAACGACTGGCAGAAAATAATCCTGGATTTGTCGTACAAAGTGCTGACGGCAGTACGTCTGAAATCGAAGTGTATGAAACTCATGTTCCTATTACGGTAAATCTAGTGTCGAGACCAGACGATATAAGAATTGGAAGATTAAATATTGAAGAAGAACTTACGGTGGATTTTGGAGGTCAGGCAGATCCCCTGACACAGGTGATTACTTTTTATCTTTCAGATGAAACAAATGAGCGAATTATCTTGACGGGGGTTAATATTTCCCCATGTCCTGCCTATAATTTTTTGCAAAGTCCAGATAAAAATAACATGTATGAAGTTTCTATTGTAGATGGAAATCAAATAGTTCTTGTAATAAATCCTAAAATTATAAATATGCCATCTGAATCATGGAGTGATGGAGATGGAAGTCAGGTGGGAATTATACCAAATCAAGTATTAATCATTGAGATTACTGCACGAGCAGGAAATGCAGTTACTTACAAAGGTAAAACTGCAATATTTAAAGAAGACTAGATTTATTTTTACTTTTTTTATTAAATTCTATTATTTTCACTGATACAAAATGTAGAATATTAGGTCGATTAACAAAAGTTGACTATTCTGGTTTAGTCAAAATAGCTATCTATTGAACTAAAGGTTAATTTGGAAATTGGAAAAAGGTAACTACTAACATAGAACTACACTAAAAAAACAAAAACGTATAGACAAAAACTCTAAGAAGTTTTAGAAACATAATTAAGACAAATTGTATCTATTTGATGTGAATCTCTCTTTGTTCAAGATTTTCAGCTAAACCTAATTCTATACGAGTATACTCTTCCGGCCATAATTCTTCAATCATCTCCGGCCATTCGATGATGATGTAGGCATCTTGAGAGAGGTAATCTTCAAAACCAATGTCATAAACTTCATCAATCGATTTTATGCGATAAAAGTCAAAATGAAAAATCAGTTTTCCCTTGGCTTCGTATTCATTTACCAAAGAATAGGTTGGACTAGACACGACATCATCACTTCCTAAAGCTTTGACAAGGGATTTAATCAAAGTAGTTTTACCAACACCCATTTCTCCAAAAAATAAAAACGTGTTGCTCTTGGGATTTTTAATTATATATTGAGAAACTTCTTCGAGCTGATGTAAACCGTAGGTCATAATTGAAAGTGAATTAAGTACAAATTAAACTTAGAAAATTACACCCTCCTTAATCCTCCCTCAAGGGAGGAAATGTAAAAAGTCTCACCCTTCGGGGAAGATTTAGAAGGGGATTTTATCCTTTCGGCAAAAATACACTAAACGGTATAATCATTTCCTCTAAAGAGATACCGCCATGTTGAAAAGTGTTTTTATAATACTTGACGTAATAATTGTAGTTATTAGGATAGGCCAAAAAATAATCGCCTTTTGCAAACACGAAAGAACTGCTCATATTTATACTTGGCAATCTAATGGAATCTAGCTTTTTTACAGCATAAACGTCCTTATTATTATACGTTAAACTTCTTCCCGTTTTATACCTTAAGTTTGTGCTTGTGTTTTTATCCCCAACAATTTTTGTCGGTGTACTGACATTAATCGTCCCGTGATCTGTTGTGATAATCAATTTAAAACCGAAATGCTTGGCTTTGATAATCATATCTAAAAGCGGTGAGTTTTTAAACCAACTTTTGGTTAATGATCTGTAAGATTTATCTGTAGAAGCCAGTTCCTTGATGACCTGCATTTCTGTTTTAGAATGCGACAGCATGTCCACAAAATTGTAAACTACAATGGTTAGGTCATCTTTTTTGCACTTTGCAAAATTGTCCGCCAAGTTTTTCCCTTGTTCTAAAGAAATGATTTTATGATAAGAGTAATCAATTTCTACACCCAAACGCTTGAGTTGAGCCTGAAAAAATTCATCTTCTTTCATATTTTTACCACCTTCGTCTGTATCATTCAACCAATAATTAGGATGCAATTTTTGCATATCTAAAGGCATAAGTCCAGAAAATATAGCATTTCTAGCATATTGAGTGGCCGTTGGCAAAATACTGTAAAAGGCATCCTCCGTTTCTTTTTTGAAATAATTATTTATCGTAGGTTCAATGGCTTTAAATTGGTCATACCTCAAATTATCCACCACAACCAAAAGTGTAGGTTGTTCTTTAGACAACTCGGGTAATATTTTGGTTTTAAACAGTTGATGAGAAAGTGTCGGCGCATCGGCATTTCGCTCAAACCAACTCTGGTAATTTTTAGAAATGAATTTGAAAAAAGCTGAATTCGCTTCCTCCTTTTGAGATTCTAAAATTTCAATCATCGAATTATCATCCAACTGGTCTAATTCCATTTCCCAATACAGCAATTGCTTATACATTTCCGCCCATTCTTCATGCGTGTTGACTTGGTTTAAATCCATTGCCAATTTTCTGAATGCTTGTTGATATTTGGAAGTCGTCGTTTCATTCACCAAGCGACTGTGGTCTAAGTTCTTTTTTAAACTCAATAAAATCTGATTTGGATTTACGGGTTTTATCAAGTAATCTGCAATGTTGGCTCCAATCGCTTCTTCCATGATGTACTCCTCTTCGCTCTTGGTAATCATAACTACTGGAAGGTTGCGGCGTCTGGTTTTTATTTCAGACAAAGTTTCAATACCTGTGAGTCCAGGCATATTTTCATCCAAAAAGACGATGTCAAAATTTTGGGTTTCAATAATTTCTACAGCTTCCATTCCACTTTGACATGTGGTCACCTCGTAGTCTTTTTTGGTTAAAAATAAAATGTGAGGTTTAAGCAAATCAATCTCATCATCGACCCAAAGTATCTTTATCTTACTCATATAGTTATATTTGTTGAAATATTTCTTGAATTATTTTGAAAAAACAAAACAAACTCAAAATCATAAACGACCCAATATATGGTTTTATTACTATTCCTAGCGAACTGATTTTCGATTTAATTGAACATAAATATTTCCAAAGACTACGGCGAATTACTCAAATGGGATTATCGCATTTGGTATTTCCTGGCGCGCAACATACACGTTTTATGCATGCCTTAGGTTGCATGCACCTGATGCAAAATGCCATTCAAACTTTAAAGTTAAAGGGCGTTGAAATTACAAGAGCTGAAGCAGAATCGACACTAATCGCCATTTTGCTTCATGATGTCGGACATGGCCCTTTTTCGCATGCACTGGAAAGCAGTATCATCGAAGGGTTTGACCACGAAAGATTATCCTTGGAAATAATGCATGCCCTGAATAAAGAGTTTGATGGAAAACTGAACTTGGCCATAGAAATATTTACAAATACCTATAAGAAACCTTTTTTGCATCAGTTGATTTCTGGGCAATTGGACATTGATCGTTTAGATTACCTAAAAAGAGACAGCTTTTACACAGGTGTTGCTGAAGGCAATATAAATTCGGACAGAATTATCTCGATGCTTAATGTAAAGAAAAACCAATTAGTGGTCGAAGAAAAAGGGATATATTCAGTTGAAAAGTTTCTGATTTCCAGACGTTTGATGTATTGGCAAGTCTATTTGCACAAAACAGGATTAGGTGCCGAACTTGTATTGATCAATATCCTAAAAAGAGCAAAAGAGTTGGCAAAAACGGGAGTTGACGTCAGTTCTAATAAGGATTTGGATTTCTTTCTTTTGCATAACAATCAGGATGGTTTGGATACCATTCAGTTGATTGAAGCCTTTTCCAACCTTGACGATTACAATATCATTTCTGCGATAAAAGATTGGCAACATCATGACGATAAGGTACTTAGTAAGCTATGTAAAATACTGATTCAACGTAAATTATTTAAAATAATCCTTAAGAAAAAAGAATTCAACACTAAAAAAATTGAAGGCGTTAAAACCAATATCAAACGTCAATTAGAGCTAAACGATGAAGAATTAAAATACTTTTTCCTATCAGGAACCACTAGCAATCAAGCTTATAATTACGATTATCAGAAGATAATGATTTTATTTAAAAATGGAAAAACAAAAGAAATCTCTCAAGTATCTGATCAATTGAATATAAAAACATTGGCACAGCCGGTTATTAAACATTATATATGCTATCCAAAAGACATAAATTAATTTTTTTCATATTTTTGCGGGAATGAAATTTAAAGCTAGCCAAATCGCGCATATTTTGGAAGGACACATCGAGGGCAATCCCGATGCGGAAGTCTATAAACTTTCTAAAATTGAAGAAGGAGAAGATGGTTCTTTAACCTTTCTGGCAAATCCAAAGTACACACAGTTTATTTATACCACCAAAGCAAGTGTTTGCATTGTAGGAGAAGATTTTCAAAAAACTGAAGAAATCAGTACTACGCTTATAAAGGTTAAAAACCCTTACGACTCGTTTTCGAAACTATTGGAGTATTACAACGAAGTCAAACTAAATAAAAGCGGCATTGAGCAACCCAGTTCGATTTCTGAAACTGCTTCGATTGGAGACAATCTGTATTTAGGTGCTTTTTCTTACATCGGAGAAAATGTAAGAATTGGCAATAATGTTAAGATTTACCCTCATTCTTATATTGGGGATAATGTGCAAATTGGGGATAACGTTACCATTTTTGCAGGTTGTAAAATTTACAGCGAAACTGTCATCGGTAGACATTGTGTGATTCACAGCAATGCTGTTATCGGTGCAGACGGATTTGGCTTTTCGCCCGATCAAAATGGTGTTTACAAAAAAGTGCCTCAAATAGGAAATGTTGTGATTGGAGAATATGTAGACATTGGTGCAGGAACGACGATAGACAGGGCTACACTCGGTTCGACTGTTATCAAAGATGGGGTTAAATTGGACAACCAAATCCAAATTGCTCATAATGTCGAAATCGGCAAGCATACAGCAATTGCAGCACAAACAGGAGTTGCAGGCTCAACAAAAATCGGTGAAAACTGCTTAATCGGTGGACAAGTTGGTATTGCTGGACATATGACCATTGGCAACAGAGTAAAAGTCCAGGCACAAACTGGAATAGGTAGAAATATAAAAGACGACGAAGTCATCCAAGGCTCTCCAGCCTTTGGCTATGGCGACTACAATAAGTCTTATGTTCATTTTAGAAATCTACCAAAAATAGTGAAGCAGCTACAAGCATTAGAGAAAAAACTTCATAAATATGAAGATGGAGAATCCAAATAAACAAACTACAATTCAAAAAGAAGTAAGCCTACAAGGTGTAGGTTTGCATACGGGTAATGAAGTAACGCTTACCTTTAAACCAGCACCTGCAAATTTCGGATATGCGTTTAAGCGCATGGACCTCGAAGGACATCCAGAAATTCAGGCAGATGCCAATCTTGTAACAGATACTCAACGAGGTACGACTTTAGAAAAAAACGGCGTAAAGATTCAAACGACAGAACATGTTTTAGCAGCATGTGTTGGTTTGGATGTAGACAATGTCTTGATAGAATTGAATGCCGCAGAACCTCCAATAATGGATGGCTCTTCAAAATTCTTTGTAGAAGCGCTTGAAAAAGCAAGCATTGTTGAGTTGGATGCAGAACGAGAAGAGTTTATAGTCAAAGACATTATATCCTATGCCGACGAGGACGGATCTGAAATTATCTTGATGCCAGCAGACAACTACCAAGTAACAACTATGGTGGACTTTGGCACAAAAGTCCTCGGCACTCAAAACGCTTCTATAAAATCTGTAAAAGAATTTAAAAAAGAAATTTCTAATTCCAGAACATTCAGTTTTCTTCATGAAATTGAAACCTTACTTGAACATGGACTCATCAAAGGAGGTGATTTAAATAATGCCATAGTCTATGTGGATAAGGAATTAAACCCTTCGACTATAAGCAAACTTAAAGAAGCTTTTGACAAAGACGAAATACACATAAAACCGAATGGTATTCTGGATAATTTAACTTTACATTACCCAAATGAAGCTGCAAGACATAAGCTTTTGGATGTCATTGGAGATTTGGCTCTTGCAGGTACAAGAATTAGAGGAAAAGTTATTGCCAACAAGCCGGGACATACGATAAATACACAGTTTGCTAAAAAGCTGGCTAAAATTATTAAAACGGAAAAGCGGAATAAAGTTCCACAAATAGACCTTAATTCCGAACCGCTGTATGATGTAGTAGAAATCATGAACAGATTACCACATCGTCCACCGTTTTTGTTAGTAGACAAAATTTTTGAGTTGTCCGACAAGCATGTTATTGGTGTTAAGAATGTGACGATGAACGAGCCATTCTTTGTCGGTCATTTTCCAGGAAAACCTGTTATGCCAGGTGTATTACAAGTAGAAGCAATGGCACAAACTGGTGGCATTTTAGCGCTCAGTACAGTTCCAGATCCAGAAAACTACTTGACATTTTTTATGAAAATGGACAATGTAAAGTTCAAACAAATGGTTTCTCCTGGGGATACACTTATTTTCAAATTAGAATTAATTTCTCCAATTAGAAGAGGAATATGCCATATGCAAGCTTACACCTATGTAAATGGCAAACTGGCGTCTGAAGCAGAATTGATGGCGCAAATTGTTAAGCAAAAATAAACAGTATGAATCAACCGCTTGCTTATGTGCATCCAGGTGCAAAAATTGCTAAAAATGTTGTGATAGAACCCTTTACAACTATCCATAACGATGTTGTAATCGGCGAAGGTTCATGGATTGGGTCGAATGTTACCATTATGGAAGGTGCACGAATTGGAAAAAATGTAAATATTTTTCCAGGTGCTGTTATTTCAGCCATACCACAGGACAAAAAATTTAATGACGAGGAGACCACGACTATTATTGGAAATGGCACCACAATAAGAGAATGTGTGACGATAAACAGAGGCACAAGTGATAGAAATGTTACTAAAGTTGGTGAGAACTGTTGGATCATGGCTTATTGTCATATTGCACACGACTGTATTGTAGGCGACAATTGTATTTTTTCAAACAATAGCACATTGGCAGGTCATACAACTGTTGGAGATTATGTCGTACTCGCAGGAATGGCAGCCGTTCAGCAATTTTGCAGCATTGGAAATCACGCCTTTATAACTGGCGGGTCTTTGGTAAGAAAAGATGTACCGCCTTATGTTAAAGCTGCAAGAGAACCATTATCTTATGTCGGCATAAATTCTGTGGGCTTAAGACGCAGAGGATTTAGTACCGAAAAGATCAGAGAAATCCAAAACATCTATAGAATTCTCTATCAAAAAAACTATAATAATACGCAAGCCGTTTCCATCATAGAAGCTGAAATGGAAGCCACTACAGAGCGTGATGAAATTCTCCAATTCATCAGAGACTCACAACGTGGGATAATGAAAGGGTATTTTTCGAACTAGTTTACTAATAGAAAAAGAAAATAGAGATTAGAAAAAAAGAGAAAAGACCTTAAAAAAATGCATTACATTATTAAAATATTCTCTAATCTTCCTTTCAAAACAAAATACTAAAAACTAAAGACTAAAAGACTAAAGACAACAAAAAATGGCAACAACAAGTGATATCCGAAATGGACTTTGTATAAACTATAACCATGATATTTATAAAGTAATCGAATTTCTCCACGTCAAACCAGGTAAAGGTCCTGCATTTGTAAGAACAAAATTGAAAAGCGTAACTACTGGCAAAGTAATTGATAACACATTCTCAGCAGGCCACAAAATCGATGATGTACGTGTTGAAACTCATCGATTTCAATATTTGTATAACGACGGTGAGTTTTATCACTTTATGAATGAAGTAGACTACACACAAATAAGACTTTTGGAAGCTGCTTTAGACATGCCAAGTCTGCTTAAAGAAGGAGAAGTTGTAACGGTACTCATCAATACAGAAACCAACGAACCATTATCTGTTGAAATGCCTGCAAGTGTCATCTTAGAAGTTACACATACCGAGCCAGGAGTAAAAGGCAATACAGCCACCAACGCTACCAAACCAGCAACAGTCGAAACTGGTCACGAATTGAATGTTCCTTTATTTATTAATGAAGGTGATAAAATTAAAATCGAAACAGACAAAGGCACTTATAAAGAACGTGTTAAGGAGTAATTAATGCCAAAAACAAGAGCTGAAATAAACGAGACTGAAAAGGAATATTGGAATGAAGATAAACTTGACAGAACCAAAATAAAACAGCTCCGCAGACACGCATTCCACTTTTCATACAAAAGAGAAAAGAAAATACTTCAAAAGTTACTTAAAGAATTCAACAACAAAAAAGTTTTAGAATTAGGGTCTTATTCTTGGGCAGCGTGGTTTAATGAGGATACTAAACCAAAAGAACTTACTTGTATCAACATATCTGAAAACGAACTCAATAAAGGTAAAGCACTAGGCAAAGACAGACCTTTCACCATCAATCATATTCTGATGGATGCCAATGAGTTAAGCTTTGCTGATGACACTTTCGACGTTGTTTTTGGCGCGGCAATTCTTCACCATTTGGACATTCAAAAAACGATTAATCACGTTTACAGAGTGTTAAAGCCTAATGGAATAATCGTTTTTCTGGAACCACTAAATATGAATCCAGCCTACAGGATTTACAGAAAACTAAATCCACAGGAAAGAACCCCTGACGAACATGCACTGGTTCAGTCCGATTTCAAAATTTTAAGACAAAAGTTCAGCTTTGATCATTACTTTTTAGATTTTTTCAGTGTAATTTTTGGATTTATCTCTTTAAAAATTTATGGTGACAAGAATTATGACAATTTAATTAATAAATTTGGACATAAGCTAGATGTTTTGTTTTCAAAAATCCCATTCATGTATGTTTTCTTTGCAAGAGTCATCATATATGGCAACAAAAAAAGTTATAAATGAAATTCCCAAGATCATATTCATTAGTAGAAATTTCCAATCTTATCGATGCTAAACCGTTTGGTGACTTCGATATCGAAATCACAGGTTTGAATGAAATCCATGTGATCAAAAAAGGTGAAATTGTATTTGTAGATCATCCAAAATACTACGACAAAGCCTTAAGGTCGGCTGCAAGCGTTGTTTTAATCAACAAACTTGTAGATTGTCCTGAAGGTAAAGCATTGTTAGTCTCAGACGATCCTTTTAGAGATTTCAACAAACTTACAGATCATTTCCGACCATTCGAACCTTGCCATGCTAACATTTCAGACTCTGCAGAAATAGGAGAAAACACCATTATACAGCCTAATTGTTTTATTGGCAATCATGTAAAAATTGGAACCAATTGTACAATTCATGCCAATGTGAGCATTTATGACCATGCTGTCATTGGCGATCATGTAGAAATCCATGCAGGAACAATTTTGGGTGCAAGTGCATTTTATTACAAAAATCGTCCAGAAGGCTTTGACCAATTAAAATCTGGCGGCAGAGTTATTATCGAAGATCACGTGCATATTGGCGCAGGATGCACGATTGACAGAGGAGTAACAGGAGACACTACCATCAAAGCAGGTTCTAAACTGGACAATCAAATTCAGATTGGACATGATACCGTAATTGGCAAAAAATGCCTGATCGCTTCTCAAGTTGGAATAGCTGGATGTGTGGTAGTGGAAGACGAAGTAACCATATGGGGACAAGTAGGAATTACCAGTGGCGTCACTATTGGCAAAAAGGCCATTATTTCTGCTAAAGCCGGTGTAAGTAAATCCTTAGAAGGTGGAAAACACTATTTTGGAATTCCAGCTGAGGATTTCAGAACAAAATATAAGGAAATAGCATCGATCAAAAAGATTCCAGAAATTGTAGAAAAGCTTAAAAACTTATAGAATTATTTATTCTGAATTATTAATAAATATTTTAAATCCTTGTGTTTAAAAAACCCTATTTTTGCAATCGTTTTAGAACTTTAAATCAAATTTATAATATAAACTAATGAGTGTTTTAGTCAATAAGAATTCAAACATTATCGTTCAAGGATTTACTGGAAGTGAAGGCACATTTCACGCTGGTCAAATGATTGAATATGGTACAAACGTTGTAGGTGGTGTAACTCCTGGAAAAGGTGGCACTGAACACCTTGGAAAACCTGTTTTCAACACAGTCGAAGAAGCTGTAAAGGAAGTAAATGCAGACACAACGATTATTTTTGTTCCACCTGCATTTGCAGCAGATGCCATTATGGAAGCAGCGGAAGCTGGAATAAAAGTAATCATTACCATTACAGAAGGAATTCCAGTTGCAGACATGATTAAAGCCTCAAACTATATAAAAGGCAAAGATTGCAGACTTATTGGACCAAACTGTCCAGGCGTGATTACTCCAGGTGAAGCTAAAGTCGGAATTATGCCAGGATTTGTATTTAAGCCAGGCAAAGTAGGTATTGTTTCAAAATCTGGCACTTTGACTTATGAAGCTGCCGATCAAGTTGTAAAACAAGGCCTTGGAATCACTACAGCCATTGGAATTGGCGGAGATCCTATCATTGGTACGACTACAAAACAAGCGGTTGAGTTGTTAGTTAACGACCCAGAAACGGAATGTGTCGTTATGATAGGAGAAATCGGTGGACAATTAGAGCCTGAAGCTGCAAAGTGGTACAAAGCAAGTGGCAGCAAAAAACCTGTTATAGGCTTTATTGCTGGCGAAACAGCTCCTGCAGGAAGAACTATGGGACATGCTGGCGCTATCGTAGGCGGAGCCGATGACACGGCTCAAGCTAAGAAGAAAATCATGAGAGAATGCGGCATTCACGTAGTCGATTCTCCCGCAGAAATAGGCAAAAAAGTTGCTGAAGTTATGGGATAATATTCCCAATAAATTATATTACAATAATCCATTGCTGTCCTAGTGATGGATTTTTTTATTTCACAAATAATCGACTAATGAAATAAGGAACTCAACCAGCTCCAAAAGGAATTGGTTTGAACTGAAATTTGTCTTTCTGAGAAATAAGTTTTAAACGCTAAAATGTCATCATCAGTCAACTCAATGGTTTCTTTGAAAATAGGATTAAAATCCACGAAGTAGTGTAGGTTTTGAACCTTTTTGATGTTTACTTTATTTATGTCTGTCAGGTTGTATTCTTGAACCTCATCTTCTTTTTCGACTATAACTATTTCTTTGTGAAACGATATAGTGCCGATTCGAGAATATAGTATTAAACTAAGTAACCTCAGCACAAAAAAGACACTAATGACCACAGTAAATATAACTTTCATTTCGTAACTACTTGTAAAAAAATGAGGCATAACATACTCCAAAGCACTAAACGCTAATGCCAAAAGAGATATAGCAGAAAAGTAAGGATAAAAACCTTTAAGATTCTTAATATAATCTGTGTTAATGATATCAAATTTCATTCGTAGTTGTCTTATTCTTGCATTTTAAAATAAACCTAATTTCAGAATAAGTTTATTACTGATTATCAATTTCTTGCAATTATAATTTCATTCTGATAAATTTATGTAACAATCATCAAAAAGTTACGTTAATTATGTAGCAAAAAGGGTGTTTGACATACACATACAAAAACTATAGCTGGTCGATTTTTTCTTGCTTTCAAAACGAAATTCAATTAATTTTTAATTTTTCCATATATGAAACAATTCAAACATTTATTTATTTTGGCTCTAAGCCTTACAGTATTTAGTTGCTCCACTGGAGTTGGCGAAGGCGATGTCACTTCGCACACTGATGCCAATGGATTTAACTACGAAACTGTAGAAAATGACCCCACAGGACTCCGATTGTACACTCTGGACAATGGACTGAAAGTATATTTGGGCAAAAATGAAGAAGAACCAAAGATTCAAACGCTTATTGCTGTAAGAGCAGGTTCTACCTACGATCCTGCAGACAATACAGGTCTGGCACACTACCTCGAACATATGGTATTTAAAGGGACTGACGAGATTGGCACACTTGACTACAAACAAGAATCAAAACTGATTAAAGAAATTTCTGACCTTTACGAAGCACACAAAGCTGAAAAAGATGAAGATAAAAAGAAAGAAATATATGCTAAAATCGACTCGGTCTCTCTTGAAGCATCGAAACTAGCAATAGCCAATGAGTATGACAAAATGGTGAACTCTCTCGGTGCCGAAGGCACAAATGCCTTTACCTCAAACGAACAAACCGTATATGTTAATAAAATACCATCTAACGAATTAGACAAATGGCTTACTGTAGAAAGCGAACGATTTAGTCAAGTGGTATTGCGCTTATTTCATACAGAATTAGAAGCCGTTTACGAGGAGTTTAATAGAGGACAAGATAGCGATGGCAGAAAGCAATATTTTGCAACTTTGGAGGGACTCTTCCCTTCTCATCCTTATGGCACCCAATCAACCATCGGAATTTCTGAGCATTTAAAAAATCCATCCATGGAAGCCATCAATGCTTATTTTGACAAGTATTATGTTCCAAATAACATGGCTGTAATTTTAGTTGGTGATATCGACTTTGATTCCACTATCCAAAAAGTGAGTGATGCTTTTGGAGGATATGAAAGAAAAGAATTGACACATCCAACTTTCCCAAAACTTGACCCTATCACCAGTCCTGTTAAGAAAGAGGTTTATGGCCCCACTTCGGAGTCTGTTTATGTTGCATTTCGCTCGGAAGGCAAAGGCAGCGAACAAGAAGTTATGGTATCGCTCATCGATTATCTTTTAGCCAACTCCCAAGCTGGACTTATAGATCTTAACCTTAACCAAAAACAA
Source organism: Bacteroidia bacterium (assembly GCA_030429455.1). Classification (GTDB taxonomy): domain Bacteria; phylum Bacteroidota; class Bacteroidia; order Flavobacteriales; family Flavobacteriaceae; genus Psychroflexus. Next base: position 12,854 of record JAUIFC010000040.1, read on the forward strand.
CTGGTACAAGGCGCATCTTCATTTACCAATTTTGATAATGACTATGGTTTTCATTTATTGTATGGTATACCAAAAGCAAATCAGAGTTTGAATGAGGTTAAAGACCTACTGCTAGCACAAGTTGAAAAAGTAAAAAAAGGAGAGTTTGAAGATTGGCTAATCGATGCCGTAGTAAACGACTTGCGATTATCGCAAATTAGACAATACGAAAATGCATCTTCAACGGCTTATGCTTATTTAGATGCCTTTATTGGTTTTCAAGATTGGAAAAGCAGACTAGACATGCTTGAGCAAATGAAACAAATTACGAAAGAAGATGTAGTGAAGTTTGCTAACGAATTTTATGGCGAAAATTATGTTGAAGTCCATAAATTAAAAGGTGAAGACAAAAACATCGTAAAAGTTGAAAATCCAGGCATCACACCTATAGAGTTAAACAGAGGCAAAGAATCAGATTTCTTAAAGAAAATTAATGCCATGGAGTCACCATCGCTAGAACCACAATTTATTGACTACAAAACAGCCATAAAAACAACCAATACTGCAAATGGTCTTGAAGTTTCTCATGTTAGCAATCCTAACAATGATATCTTTAACTTAAACATCATCTTTGATATGGGCAGAGACCACGACCCAATGGTTTCCTTAGCTGCTGGCTATCTAGATTATTTAGGAACCAACAAATACTCTCCTGAAGAATTGAAACAAGAGTTTTACAAAATAGGCATAAGCAGTAATGTCTCATCTTCTAACGACAGAACATACATTAGCCTGTCTGGATTGAAAGAAAATCTCGATGCCGGTTTGGCTTTGGTCGAAGAACTGTTGACTAACGCCCAACCAGACCAAGACGCTTATGATAAATATGTAGAAAGCATCTTGAAAGGCCGTGCAGACGGCAAAACTCAAAAAAGTAACATTTTATTTAACGGTCTAATGAGTTATGGCCAATATGGCGAAAATTCTAGGCTAAGAGATATTTATTCCAAAGAAGAGTTGGAATCTTTTGACCCACAAATGCTGGTTGATAAAATAAAAGACATGCGTAACTATAAGCAGAGAATGTTTTATTATGGTAACGATGTGGATGCGGCAATTGCCTCTTTAGACAAACACCACAGCATCCCAGAGACGCTTAAAGATTATCCTGAGAAAAAATCATACGCTAACTTGGAGACTGGCGGTAACGTCTATTTTGTGAATTATGACATGGTTCAAACTGAAATGATGATGATATCTAAAGGTGACGAATTTGACCAAAAGAAAATGGCTGCTGCAACGTTGTTTAATACTTATTTTGGAAGCGGTTTGTCTTCAATTATTTTTCAAGAAATAAGAGAATCTAAATCTTTGGCTTACTCAGCATTTTCAAGCTACAGCACAGCATCGGAAAAAGGAAAACCAGACTATACCATGGCTTATGTTGGCACTCAAGCTAATAAGCTTGAACAAGCTGTTGATGCCATGATGGAGTTAATGACCAATATGCCTGAAGCAGAAGATCAATTTAATCAAGCTAAGGAAGCAACTTTAAAGAAAATTGCCGCTCAAAGGATTAATAAATCTAGTATCTTTTGGACTTATGAAGGCTTGAAAAAAAGAGGCATTACAGAAGATAATAGAAAGGAGATGTATAACTCCATTAAAAACATGAGCATGGAAGACTTAAAAAGCTTCTTTATGGAAAACATAAGTGGAAATGAGTATAATGTCCTTGTTATTGGTAATAAAAATGACGTTGATTTTGATGCTTTGAACAAACTTGGTGTCGTTCAGGAATTGGAATTGGATTACCTATTCAACTACGAAAAGGAGGAAACAGAAGATATTGATTTATAGCTTTAAGCCTTCACTTAAAATAAAAACCGCCATGTTAAGGCGGTTTTTTTATATGATAAATTTAAGGTTGGTAAAACTCTAAATTGTCCTACTCGTATCAAAACCTTCCAAATACTGTGCTACTCTTTGCACAAACTGACCGCCAAGAGCGCCATTCACCACTCTATGGTCGTAACTATGAGACAAAAACATTTTCTGTCTTATACCAATAAAATCCCCTTGTGGTGTCTCGATTACGGCAGGAACTTTTCGGATAGCGCCTAAGGCTAGAATTCCTACTTGAGGCTGATTGATAATTGGTGTACCCATAATACTTCCAAACGTACCTACATTAGTTACGGTATAAGTACCGCCTTGAGTTTCGTCAGGCTTAAGTTTTCCAATTCTCGCACGGTTTGCCAGATCATTTACCTTTTTTGCCATGCCTAAAAGATTAAGTTGATCGGCATTGTGAATTACGGGTACAATAAGATTTCCGTCAGGCAAAGCTGCCGCCATTCCCAAATTAACTTGTTTATGCTTAATGATTTTATCTCCATTTACAGAGATGTTTATCAATGGAAAATCCCTAATAGTTTTGGCAACCGCTTCCATAAAAATTGGTGTAAATGTCAGCTTCTCTCCTTCTCTTTGTTGGAAAGTAGTTTTATATTTATTTCTCCAATTCCAAATATTCGTTACATCAACTTCAATAAATGATTGTACGTGAGCAGAAGTCTGAATGCTATTGACCATATGCTTTGAAATGAGTTTTCCCATTCTACTCATCTCAACAATTTCATCCGAACCGTTGACCGACATAGGCATTGCAACTGGTTCTATTTTCGATTGAACAACTGGTTTTACCTCTGGAACAGATTGCGTTGAAACAGTTGGTGTGTTTTCTATAGCTTTAGGCGTTGGACTATGTTGTCTATTGTTCACGTAAGCCAACATATCGTCTTTAGTTACTCTACCATCTTTCCCTGTACCTGGTATTCTGTCAAGTTCTTCGACTGAAATATTTTCCTGTTTCGCAATATTTTTTACTAGTGGAGAATAAAATCGATCACTACTGCTATAGTTAGGTTCTTCAGCAGATAATGTTTCTTGTGCTTTATGCGCGTAAGTTTCGACGGTGGCGATTTCTTCTTTTAAATCTTCTTCTTCATCACTGCCAGCATCCTTGTCGGCAGAAACCTCTTCGCCTTCAGTTTCGATAATGGCGATTACTTCTCCTACCTTGATAACATCATCTACCTCAAAACGTTTTTCTAATAACACACCATCAACTTCACTAGGCACCTCAGAATCTACTTTGTCTGTTGCTATTTCTAAAACAGGTTCGTCAGCTTCGATAGTTTCGCCAACTTCTTTAAGCCAACTCGTTAGTGTTGCTTCCGCTACACTTTCTCCCATTTTTGGTAATTTCAGTTCTATCTTTGCCATATTAATAATGAATAAGTTGTTTTTGGAAAATATTTTGCAAAATTAATAAAAAAAGGCTTTGTTTATTTTAAATATTTCTAAATATTGATTTCGATTACATTTTATAAATGAACATGCGTGACGTCTAGAACATATCGCGATATGTAAACGATGAAACTTACAAAATAATCACTTCGCCTTGAGATGTACTGCTGTCACTACCTAACAAAACATCGATATTAAGTGGTTTGATTCTGAAATAATTCTCATTCGTAGAAAATTTCTTCATTAAGGAAATGATTTCATTAACAGAAATATAATTTCTATCAAAAATGATGTAGTCGTTTTGGTAAGAGCCTTTTTCAAAAATATTTCGGCCAACTTTAACCACTTTCGATTTAAAATGCGTTTCAAGTTTATGGATCAAAGCTTCATTTTCTGTTAAGCAAATGATCTCGTTAAAATCGGTAACAGATCTTTGCTTTTTAACCATATCAGACTTTTTAGTCCATTTAGCAATCACAAAAAATAAGGACAACAAACCTACAATCCACCTTGAATTTGTATAGTGTTTTTGAAAATAAAATTTGACAGAAGCAAAAAATCGATTGAAGTAAACCGTATCTTTCAAAGTACTTTCACCCTTAAAATGAATAATACTTTCTTTACCAAAATAATAATTTTTAAATCCTTTCTTTATAAATTGATAGCTCAAGTCGATGTCTTCGCCATACATAAAATAATTACCATCTAAGCCTTCTACACTTTCGTAGGCTTTCTTTTCAAAACACATAAATGCGCCTACCAAAGTTGCCGTTTCTCCTTCTTGATCTACTTTGATACTCTGATTGTAGAATGGTTTATGGAATCCCAAAAACTTAAGTACTGCTATTTTAAGCGTCAGTTGATTGATCTTGCTTTCTGGCAAAAAATGACCAGTGCCATCCACCAATTGAACCCCTAATATTCCACAATTAGACAAGGACTTGTGTCTTTTGATGGCATTTTTAATAGCCTCTTCAGAGATGACGGTGTCTGGATTTATCAAAAAAATATATTCGCCTTTAGCAATACTAATGCCTTTGTTGTTGGCTATAGAAAACCCATCGTTTGTATGACTTTGTATATATTTTACTTTTGGAAAATATTGATTTACGAGTTGTTTTGTATTGTCTCCAGAGGCATTGTCTATTACTATGATTTCGGCATCAAGTCCTTTGGTTGCTACCTCTAGACTTTCTAGCGACAGCATAAGCAAATAGGGAACTTTGTAACTAACTATGATGATTGATGCTTGCAAGGGTCTTATTGTTTTAAGGCATCCTCGAAAGGCAGTCTGTTCATTATACTTCGACCGAGTGTAATCTGGTCTGCAAACTCTAACTCGTCTCCCACAGAAATTCCTCTAGCAATGGTTGATGTTTTTACAGCTAAACCTTCTAACTTTTTATAAATATAAAAATTGGTTGTATCGCCTTCCATTGTGGAACTTAGAGCAAAAATAACTTCATGAATGTCTTCATTTTTTACCCGATCTACTAAGGTCTGAATATTTAAATGTTGTGGACCAACACCATCCATTGGACTAATTTTACCTCCTAAAACATGGTATAAACCATTGTATTGTTGGGTATTTTCTATGGCCATCACATCTCGAATGTCTTCGACTACACAAATAATGTCGACATGTCTTTTATGGCTGCTGCAAATATCACAAAGCTCAGTATCACTTATATTGTGACAGGATTTACAGAATTTGATTTCTGTTCTTAGCTTTACCAAAGCCTTTGCCAAATCTATTGTATGTTCTTCGGGCTGGTTTAACAGGTGAAGGATGAGTCGTAAAGCTGACCTCTTTCCAATTCCTGGAAATTGAGACATCTCTTCAACAGCATTTTCCAATAATTTTGAAGAATAATCCACTTTTTAGTCTTTAGTTTAGTAAATATAAACTAATATCTTAATTCTAAATTCTCAATTCCTAATTTAAAATTATTTTCTATAATAACGGATGGGCTCTCCTTCCTCTGGTAAGCTTTCGAGAATAAATGTCCTTAAATCGTCATTTGCTTTAATCAAATCTTCACTTCTTAAATACATCATATGGCCACTCTCGTACCCTTTAAAGTGGAACCTGTCTTTCATTCGGCCACTCGGATCAATATGCCACATGGTGTATTTCGCATTGTAATAAGTGGTTGCTCCGTCATAATAGCCAGCTTGAATCATGACTTGAAGTGTTGGATTCTTGGCCATGGCTCGACGCAAACGTTCCCCTGTGTTATTGTTTTGTGTTCTATCCCAAGGCCTGACTGGCCCAAACATATTGTACTTTAATGGCACATCAAAATTCAAATCGTTTTTTATATAGTGATTTATGGCTGGTGTAAAGGCTTGTAGCCATGCTGTAAGTTCAGAATTATAATCTGGAGATGTTCCGCCCTTCTCTTTGTCCAAACCTAAATACCTTGAGTCTAACCTTCCAATCGTAAATCCTTCATCCTGTAAGAGCATTTTCCAAAAGTTATTATAACCCACATCAAGGTTATAATCCAAATAAGTTTGTTTGTCAATTCCAGAATAATATGCCATTTTGGATGCAGCTGTTTCTATCTTTTCCTTCGAATTAAAACCACCTTTGTACAATAATGGTAACAATTCTTCTTGTGTAAATTTTTCTGACGCTTCTAAAGCTTGGTACAACGATTTTTGTTGAAGCTCAAGAGGCAATTTTTTATGATACCACGCTGCAGCGGTAAAGTATGGAATTCGATTGGCTATACCTAAAATGCCTTCTCTAAAATTCCCTAATTCTGTCGGAGAAACCAATATAACACCATTGATAAACATCCATTGATTGTTTTGCAACTCGTCTGCTAATCCAGAAACCCTAATCGTACCATAGCTTTCGCCGATAAGGTATTTTGGAGACAACCATCGGTTATAGTTGTGAACAAAGGTATTCATCCATTGGGCCAAGTACTTGATATCTGCCTGAACACCAAAAAATTCATCGCGATTAAATTTACCTTTTTCATCCGTAATTGGCCTTGAATAAGCCGTATTCACGGGGTTTATATAGACGATATCTGCGATGTCTAAAATCGAATTAGGATTATCTTTTGTCCCATAGGGTTGGACTGGAAATCCTTCATCACTTATTTTTAACACCTTTGGTCCGGTATAGGCCAAATGCATCCAAACTGATGCTGAACCTGGACCACCATTGTAAGAAAAAACCAAAGGTCTATTTTCAAGATTACTCACACCAGTTCTTTGATAATAAGTATAAAACAAAGATGCTTTAGCTATTCCTTCACTATCATGGTAGGTTTGCATTCCTGTTGTTGCCGTATAATTAACAGTTTTGCCTTTTATTTTTGTTGAATGAGATGTGGTTACTGTAGTATCTAAAGGAACTTTAATATGTTGTGAAAATGCATAATGACTTGTATTAAATACAATTAGCATTAAAAGTATTAGGTTGTATAAATATTTCATCTGAAGTTTTTATATTATTGAATTTCTGAAATTTGCGAATCTAAATCTTTGGTATTAAAATAGTTTACTTCATTATTGTCATCAACGTAAATTAGTAGAACACTTAGTTGGTTTTTCTCAATAACTTTAATAGAATTTTCAAAACCCATGGCCATAAAAGAGGTGGCATAGGCATCGGCCGTCATACAGTCATTTGCAACAACTGAAGCACTTAGAACGTTAGATTTTTCGGCTTTACCCGTTATTGGATTTATGGTATGGACAAATTTTTGACCAGATTGCTCGTCCGTTCTAAACTTCCTGTAATTCCCAGAAGTAGCTAATGCCTTATTTTCTAAACTTATGGCATGTGTCAAATCTCTTAAAGGATTATCTTCTACTGGTTTTTCTATGCCAAACCGCCAAGGCACATCGTTGTCAAGATTTTTACCCTTAGCTACAATCTCGCCGCCAAGTTCGACAAAATAATCCGTTAGACCTAAATCGGATAAATGATTTGCAATGACATCTACAGCATATCCTTTTGCAATAGCATTGAAATCCAAATAATAGTTGGCAGTTTCTGAGATAATTTTGTTGCCAGACAACCTAAATTTTTGAAAACCTACTTTTCCTAGCAACGAATCTAATCGTTCTTGATCTAATGACTTTAGAGGTTTAGTCGGCCCAAAGCCATAGGCATTTACAAGCGGACCTATTGACGGATCAAAATAACCTTCTGTTGCTGTGAATATGTCTTGTGAAGCCTTAAACACTTTTATAAAATGTTCATCTACGGCAACATCCTCACCCCTATTGAGTTTAGAAATATCCGAATCTTTATGATACGTACTTAATGACGAATTTATAACATCGAATATTGAATCGACGTGTTTATTTAAATTCAATTTCTGATCTGAGAAATAAGATATATTAAAAGTTGTTCCAAGGCCGTTGCCAGAAGTTTTGAACATCTTTTGTTTTTCAACTGTCGCACAAGATGTAAAAAGAACAGTTATTAAAAATAAAAATACAGCTTTTTTCATTTAGTCAATTTTAATCAAACCTTTATAATTCAGCACATAATCATCATAAGAACTCACCGGTAGCTCATAATTTCTAGAGTTTGCTATTCCAACGCCTGCAAAATAGGTTTTGGCGTTAAACTTATCTGCATGATTTTTCATTTTGGTCATAAGCGTTTCATCATATTCTACAGGATTATCTGGATAGCTTACAGCGCGAACGATTACAAAATGCAACTTCTTATCTTTTAAAGCTACAAACTGAGGATCTTTTTTAAACTTGCTGTTTACTCCAAGAAATTCATAGCCATTCTTTTCTAAATCCTTTCCTACGACATTCATTGCCAAGTTATGAAGCTCTTGTTTACTAAGTTCTGACATACAATAAATTAAAATTCAATAATAAGTATAAACTAGTTGACAAACTTTGATATTAAATATACTTTATAAAAAAACCCTGACAATTTTGCCAGGGTTTGTGTTATTTACTCTTAATCTATCTATCCTCCGAAATCATCAAATCTGATATTTTCATCTGGAATACCAAAATCTTCGCCCATTTTTTGAACTGCTTGGTTCATTAATGGCGGACCACAGAAATACAATTCGATTTCTTCTGGCTCTTCATGAAGGTTCAAGTAATTATCGATTACACACTGGTGAATAAATCCTACAAATCCGTCACCTGCCTCGTCATTGATGTCTTTTTTGACTTTCCAATTGTCTTCTTCTAATGGCTCAGAAAGTGCCATGTAAAATTTGAAGTTTGGAAAATCTCTTTCTAAAGCTTGGAAATGATCGATGTAGAATAATTCCCTTTTACTACGACCACCATACCAATAGGTTACTTTTCTTCCGGTCTTCAATGTTCTGAATAAATGGTATAAGTGCGAACGCATCGGCGCCATACCAGCTCCACCGCCAACGTAAAGCATTTCCGCCTCACTCTCGTTGATAAAGAATTCTCCATAAGGGCCAGAAATCACACATTTATCACCTTCTTTTAAATTGAATATATAAGACGAAGCAACACCAGGATTTACATCCATCCAGTCATTTTTAGCTCTATCCCATGGTGGTGTCGCAATTCGAACGTTTAACATAATACGTCTACCCTCTGCTGGGTAAGAAGCCATTGAATATGCTCTTTCAACAGTTTCTGTATTTTTCATAACAAGAGGCCACAAGTTAAAATTGTCCCACTCTTTCTGGAATTTATCTTTTTCACCTGGATGCTCTTCAGGGTGAGCAGAGATATCCATATCTTTAAAATTCACTTCGCAAGGAGGAACTTCAATTTGGATATATCCACCTGCCTTGTAGTCCATTTCCTCAGGAATTTCTACAACAAATTCTTTGATAAATGAAGCCACATTGTAGTTTGAAGCTACTGTTGCATCCCATTTTTTGATACCAAATATTTCCTCTGGTATTTCGATTTTCATGTCTTGTTTTACCTTAACTTGACATCCCAATCTCCAACCTTCGGCAATTTCCTTTTTGGTAAAATGAGGTTCTTCAGTTGGTAATATTGCACCACCACCTTCGGTAATGATACATTTACATTGGATACAAGTACCACCACCACCACAAGCAGATGGCAAAAACAACTTGTTATCACCTAATGTAGTTAACAATGTAGATCCAGAACCTACTTCCATATCTCTTTCTCCATTCACATTGATAGTAACAGGTCCTGAAGGCGTTAACTTTGCTTTTGCTGTAAGTAAGATTACAACCAAAAGTAATATTAAGGCCAAGAATACTATTACACTAGAAATTATAACATCCATATAAAATATCTTTAATCGTTAGTTTTCAATTGCTGTTATTACAGCTGTTTGTTCATCCTCTTCTCCCATATTGTTAGATTCCAAAGCTGCTTCCTGAACTTTTTCATCTTCGTTTCCTTCCAATTTAATACCCATAAAACTCATAAACCCAATTGCCATAAGTCCTGTGATAATAAAAGTGATTCCTAATCCTTTAAGTGGCGCTGGAACATTGGAATAAGCAATTTTTTCTCTAATTGCCGCGATGGCAAGAATTGCCAAAAACCAACCAATACCGCTTCCTGCTCCATAAGTGATAGCTTCAGAAATACCTGTAAATGCCTTTTGTTGCATAAATAATGCCCCACCAAGAATTGAACAGTTTACCGCGATAAGAGGTAAGAAAATACCTAATGAACCATATAATGCTGGAGAGAACTTCTCTACAACCATTTCTACCAATTGAACCATAGAAGCTATCACTGCGATAAACATGATATAACTCAAAAAGCTTAAGTCTATACTTGCATAATCCGCGCCTAACCAGCTTAAAGCCCCAGCTTGTAATAAATAAGTATCAATCAAATAGTTTACAGGAACTGTGATAAGTAATACGAATATTACTGCTGCTCCTAAACCTACAGCTGTCTTAACCGTCTTGGAAACAGCGAGATAGGAACACATTCCTAAAAAATAAGCAAATATCATGTTCTCAATGAAGATGCTTTTTACAAATAAATTTAATAAATCCATGTTAGTCTGCTTATATTTTAATTTTCTTCAATCAGTTTTCTGTTTCTAGAACGTTGGTACCATATCACAACACCAACAACAATCAATGCCATCGGTGAAAGAAGGAAAAATCCATTATTCTCATAACCTAAAGCATATAAGCCTGTCGATTCCTCCAACGTAAGACCTTTATGGCCTAGAACTTCAAAACCGAATAACTTTCCTGATCCTAATAACTCTCTAAAAAACGCAACAATGATCAATATTAAACCATAACCTGCTGCATTTCCTATACCATCTAAGAAGGATTTCCACGGTCCATTTCCTAAAGCAAAAGCCTCTAAACGCCCCATGATGATACAGTTTGTAATGATTAAACCAATAAAAATAGAAAGCTGCTTACTTACATCGTATAGATATGCCTTAAGCACCTGATCTACCACAATTACTAAGGATGCAACTACAACAAGTTGAACGATAATTCTGATTCTATTTGGAACTAAATTTCTTAATAACGAAATCACAACATTTCCCATTGCCATTACAAAAACAACAGCTACAGACATTACTATTGCTGGTTTTAGCTGTACAGTAATTGCTAGTGCAGAACAAATTCCTAATACTTGAACAGTTATAGGATTGTTATCATCTAAAGGATCTGATAGTAATTTTCTATTGGCTTTAGAAAGCAAACTTTCTCTTTCCTCTGTTTTAGTCAGAAAAAGAATTAATTCATCTTTCTTTTTCTTTGCCTCGTTTGTATCTTTTATTTCTTGACTCATAATTATCGTATTGCGACTTTAGATTGTTTCTTTTGTTCAAAAAAATCTTTATAATTTTTCAAGCGTTCTTCCATCATCGCTGTTACACCATCGCCTGTAATGGTAGCGCCAGAGATAGCGTTGACAGCATTGTCTCCTTTGTCGTTTCCGCCTTGGTATCCTTTTTTGACTTCAACACCAACAATACTTTGTCCTTGGTATATTTTTTCGTTCACAAAACTTTCCTGAAACCAATCTGTGGTAATTTCTGCACCAAGACCAGCTGTTTCGCCCGCATGGTCAAAAATCACACCCTTTATAGTATTTAAATCTTCTTCCAGAGCTACATAACCCCAAATTGCATTCCAAAGACCTGCACCTCTTAAAGGAATCACATAGTATGACTTCCCTTCGTAAGTTGCTTCGTATAATGGAAAAGTTTGTTCCTCTAGCGGTTTTTTTAACTCCTCAGCTAGTTTTACCTGAAAGGCATCTACACCATCTTTATTAGCACCCTTGTAATCCAAGGCATACTGATTCAATACATAGTCATTGTACTTTTCTGAAGCGACTGCTCTGGTCAACTCAATCGATTTGCCATCAATTTTCAAACTGTCCCCAACAAATGTTTTGAGGATATTTTGCATTTTTTCTTGTCTTACATTTTCACTTTGCATCGGTTTTAATGCGGTAGCTAGTGAGGATAACACCACAGCTACAACAATTACCATTATGACTGAAAAGATGAAAATATAACTATTACTATTTCTATCCATTTCTATTAGGAATTAGCGGTTTGTAGTTTTAAACGTTTTTGTCTTCTCTTTATATTACCTTGAACCACATAATGGTCAATGGTTGGCGCAAATACATTCATCAAAAGTATTGCAAGCATTATGCCTTCTGGATAAGCTGGGTTAAAAATTCTAATCATTATCCCGAAAAACCCTACCAAAAAGCCATAAATCCATTTTCCTTTCA
>JAUIFC010000041.1 GCA_030429455.1 Bacteroidia bacterium
CTTAAAGCAGAAATGACTTCAGACTATACGCTTGAAGCAGCAAATAAAGAAACTCGCCTAATTAAATACCTTGATCACGTAACAGTTGAAAAAGGTCTACAAACGGCGCAACAAGCATCTGCGAAAGTTACTCCTATTCTTGAAAAGCAAAAAAAGGCTGAAGCTATACTAGGACAAATAAATTCGTCCGACTTGACTGAAATCGCTACGCAATTTGGAGTTTCTGCACAAACTGTAAGTGCCGTGAATATGGAAAGCCCATTGGTTCCAGGTGCCGGACAAGAGCCAAAAGTAGTTGGAGCAGCATTTGCGTTAGAAAATGGCCAAACCAGCGAGCCAATTGTTGGAGAGAAAGGTGTCTTTATTATTCAATTAACTAATAGAGTCGACGCACCTGAAAATCCATCCTTCAAATCTGCTGCCTTTAGAGAAACAACACAAAGAATACAACAGCTGCAAGGTGCGAACAATAGTTTGATTAAAGCATTAAAAGACTCAAAAGAGATTGAAGATAATAGAGCCGAGGTTTACTAGTATTTTATACTTCGCTAAAAAAACTGTCTCAAGACTAAAATTTTGAGACAGTTTTTTTTTGATCAAACGCCAACCGTCTATCTTTATCGCAGATTAATCGTCTTTTAATTCCCGATTAAAGCTATCAGTTGTAAGATGAATGAATTGCATGAAAAACAGAAATTCGTTTGTCTATTCTTTTCAATTATCAATCGAATCCGAATATCCATTGGTCGATTTATTGAAAAATAAGCAATAAAAGGATATTATCTTTGTATAAAATTAAAAACTTTTAAGAATTTATATAAACCTACAAGATATTTAACAATGAAACTTAAAGCATTATTACCATTAATTTTACTTTTTATGTTTAGTTCCTGTGTAAACGAACTAACAGAAGTAGAAGACGTATCAACAGACCCAAACAGTAACGACATCTCTCAATTGGATATCCCTACTAGTTTTAACTTCCAAACAGCAACTGATATAGAAATTGATGTTGATGTGAAAAGTATTACCGACCAACCTTTGTCAGGGGTAAAAGTTTCTTTTCATACCGATCATCCAGACTTTGGAGGAAAGTATATAGCTTCTGCCTTTACCAATTCTAGCGGAAAAGTGAATACCAGTATTAAGGTGCCAACTTATTTACAAGATTTATTTATCCAGGTGCATAGTATAGGATTTGCTAACCAAAAGACTGAGGCGATATCTAGTTACATGAACTTAGAATTTGGAGGCGCTTCTGATCAGGAAAGACCTGCATTTAACACAAAATCTGCATTTACACCAATCCCGATTTCAGGCAATTATTACTACATGGGTACTTATAACGGAAATGGGTTACCAGATTATTTAGACACTCCAGATAATGTAAGTCAAAGCTTTTTGGACAATGTGAATGCATCTTTGCCAGAAAGTAATCCTGTGCCAGTAGCCAATCCACAGTATTTAACAACTGGCAACGAACTTGATGTTGTAATTGTTGACAAGAGTGATGTTTGGGTAACATTTATTACCGAAGGTGCTGGATACAGAAATTCATTAGGATATTACGTGTTTGATACCAATAATCCACCTAATAATGTGAGTGAGATAGATTCCATTTTTGTAGTGTTGCCAAATGCTTCTTTGGATGGTGCTGGAGGTGATCTTAATACTGGTGACAAAGTTCAAATTGGAACTTTTGAAGCAGGCAAAACTATATCATGGGTGCTTTTTCAGAATGCTTGGAATGGCCCTTCAGGTACAGTAAATGTTAATGCTACTAAATTTTATTCAAGAATCGATTTTAATACTGTAGAAACTGATCCGACAAAGATGCAACATACAGTACAATTACTTGACATTGGGAATCAACTCTTATTAAATGGTTTTGAGGACCAAACCAGATCGGTAAGCAGTGACAACGACTTTAACGACTTGGTGTTTTATGTAACAGCAAATCCATGGGAAGGTATTGATATTGGCGGTATTCCTCCAGTTACACCTTCAACCGATACAGATGGCGATGGCGTTTCTGACGAGTCTGACGATTTTCCTAACGACCCTGAAAGAGCAGTCAGAAATACATATGTAGGCTCATTAGCTTATGAAGATTTATGGCCGTCTAAAGGAGACTACGACTATAATGACATGGTAGTGGATTACGAGATAGATCATATATTAAATGGTAATAACCTTTTAGTAGATATCGAAGCCGATTGGACACTTAAGGCTGTTGGTGCTGGTTTCCATAATGGATTTGGTGTTGAGTTCGATGGCATTACGTCCAATGATATCGCAAGTGTTACAGGTCAAAATCTACAAGATAATATAGTATCTAACAATTCAAACGGGACAGAGTCGGGTCAATCAACCGCAACAGTTATAGTCTTCGAGGATACTTACACTGTATTACCTAGTCCTGGCGGTAGTTTTGTAAATACTGTACCTGCGAACCCATTTGCTAATCCTGTGACTCTAAACACTGTGATAAATTTTACTGCTCCTTTAAATCAAAGCTCAGTAGGATTGCCACCATATGATGCGTTCATTTTTATAAATGGAGATAGAACTAAAGAGGTACATTTACCTGGTCAAGACCCAACAGATCTTGCTGACCTTACTCTGTTTAATACATCAGATGATGCTGCAAATCCTTCTACTAATTATTATTACAAAACAGAAAATGGATTACCATGGGCAATTAACATCGCAGAGCCTTTTGATTATCCAATCGAATTTATACCAGTAAGCGAAGCATACCTAAATTTTGCACCATGGGCTGAAAGTGGTGGAACTTTAAGTAAAGATTGGTTTCTAAATATTTCAGGAAACCGAGACGATTCAAAAATATATTAATTGTTTTTTTAGTAGGTTAGGTTTGAAAAGCCCCAAATGTTGTTCAAACATTTGGGGCTTTTTTTTAATCCTGTTTCCAAAGAAACTGAAAACGTTATAACAGATAAATGATATGATGTTGCAGTTGGATTATTTGAGTTATTGTATTGAGGTGCCTTTCCGTCGTGGGTATGTTTGAAAGATATTCGGTAATCATGTAAAAGAGCATTTGGTAGTGTTCTGCTCCTTCAAAACATTTAGATGTTCATAATTCGTAAGACATCTAAATCAAAAAAACTCCTTGATCTAAGGAGTTTTAGTAATTATAATGAAGAAATCTACTTTATCCTTTTGGATGTACTAAAGTCATTTCCTCGATTAAATGTTTAGCACCAGCATATTTGTCAATTATAAAAAGAACATAGCGTAAATCTACCATGATGTTTCTACAGATTTCAGGATCGTAATTCATGTCGCTCATGGTACCTTCCCAAACGCGATCGAAATTAAGACCAATTAGATTCCCGTAAGCATCAATAGCAGGACTTCCTGAATTGCCACCAGTTGTATGATTTGTGCCTAAGAAGCACACAGGAACTTTCCCATTCGCGTCTGCATAATTCCCAAAATCTTTAGCGTTATATAAATCAATAAGTTTCTGTGGTACATCAAACTCATAGTCTTCAGGAACATATTTTTCCATAACACCATCTAAATAACTCACAGGATTATAATATACAGCATCTCTTGGAGAATAGCCTCGGACTTGGCCATAGGTAACTCTTAAAGTGCTATTGGCGTCAGGGAAATATCGTTCGTCTGGCAGTACTTCCATCAGTGCAGTCATGTATTTTGTTTGCAATGCACTAATTGGAGTGTTTTTAGACTCATATTCTGCATTTATGCTATTAAAAAATTCTTCAATCATGGGTTTAGCATATTGATAAGCAGGGTCATTATTCAGATTCTTGATTACTCTTTTAGGATTTCCTTCCAAAAGTTGCAATGCATTTTCTAGGCTTGTAAATGCGGTTTGGTCGTAAATTGAAACGTTTACATTTTCATTGTAAAATGGCATAACACTTTCGAAAACACCTCGATCAACGTTTACATCATAATTTTTATGAATCCCTTTTAACCTGCCAACCAGACTAGCTTTTGCTTTCTCTAAGTTTTTCTTATCAGCTCTTACAGCTTGTTCGAGTTGATAAGCTCTAAATGTCATCTGCATGAGCTCGTTGGTTACAATAAATACCTCGATAAAGTTTCTTCGTTTAATATTAATTGGTGCAAATTCCTTGTACAGTCTATCAAATTCTGGCAAAATCTCTTCGTATTTTTCAGTTAAGCCTTTTTCCTTCAGTGCTTTAGTAAATTTTGCTTCAAATTCTCTTCTCTTTTCTACAGCATTACTTTTCTTTATTCCTAAATTTTCGCCTATCCATTTTTTCCAAGCATTTGCAATTCTTGCTTGCTTAGAGGCGTATTTGATTCGCACTTCATCATTGGTTTTCATTTCGGCATCTATCACTTTCAATGCAGCTTCTCTGATGGCTATGTTGGTAGGATTAAACTCTTCGGTGATATGATGAATGGCTGCTGCTGGTAGATATTCGTTTGTTGTGCCAGGAAATCCGAATACCATGGTGAAATCGCCTTCCTCAACACCATCTAAAGATACGGGCAGATAATGCTTAGGTGTATACGGTTTGTTGTCTTTAGAATATTTTGCTGGGCGATTGTTGGCATCTGCATAAATTCTAAATAAAGAGAAATCGCCTGTATGTCGAGGGAAAACCCAGTTGTCGGTATCGCTACCAAATTTTCCTATACTTGTTGGTGGTGCTCCTACCAAACGTACGTCTTCAAAACGCTCAGTGACAAACAAAAAATACTGGTTGCCGTTGTAAAATGCTTTTGTCTTTACATCTTGCCAAGATTCTCTTTTCCATGATTCCATCAAGGCATTGGAGTTTTTTGTAATGGTAGATTGCTTTTCCTTTTCAGTTAAACCTTCTGTAACATTCTTTAACACATCGTCTGTAACATCATGTATACTTACAATAAACTCTACATAAAGGTTGTTATTTGGTAGCTCTTCTTCAAAAGACATGGCCCAAAATCCATTTTTTAAATAATCGTTTTCTAAAGTAGAATGCGATTGAATTTGACCATATCCACAGTGATGGTTGGTAAGAATTAAACCTTGATTGGAAATCACTTCGGTTGTACAACCACCATTAAAATGTCCAATGGCATCTTTCAAGCTAGAATTGTTAACATCGTAAATATCCGTTGCAGACAATTTGCTGCCTAATGCTATCATTTCATTTTCGTTCATTCCTTCTAAAAGTGAAGGAATCCACATGCCTCCTTGTTGGGCAAATCCTTGAAAGACAAATAGTAAAAGTATTAGTTTTATAAAGCGCATAATTATGGGTTTAGATTACGGGTAAAGATAATATTTTGTTAAAGAAAATACGAAGTAATCTGTGAAATGGCGATAAAACTTCAACTACAATGGTCTGCGGAGTTTAGTTCCACTTCAACTGTTTTCGTTCTGTCCAATACTGTTTTGGGTTAACAGCATGAGTTTGTAATTCTTCAATTTCATCGGGTTTCAGTTTAAAGTTGGCAGCTTTTAAATTGCTGATCAGATGCTCAGTTTTCGATGCTCCGCTTAAGACTTTAAACGCTGGAATACTGTCTATGCAAAACCTTAACGCAATCGCATCTACGCCAACATCGTAAATTTTGGCAAGCCGATTTATACTCTTGTAGGTGTTTTGGTAATGCTTAAATTGATTATTCGGAAACAAACGTCCATTGGCAAGAGCTTCTTTTACAACTATTTTTAGTTTAGGGTCTTTGGTTTTATGTAATAAAGAACCAAAGCTTTGGTCAAAAATATTATAAGTAATCTGGAATAAATCGAATAATCTATTTCCATTTTTTTCAATGTTTACGGCTTTTTCGAAAACTTCTACTTGATTAAAACCTGTTGTGGTGATTCCGATAACGAGGCCGTATTTATCTTTGAGTTCGGATAATCGGTTTAAAACAGAGTCGTTGTTTAAAACCTGAGTTTCAAATGTTGCCGAATGGATTTGGTAATATTTCAATGAAGGAAGTAAGGTTTTTGAAACGTTCCATTGAGAATTTAGTTTTTCGATGGAGTGTTCTTTAACTTCATGAATCTTTGCATTTGTTTTAAAATCTGCTGTATATGTATAACCCCATTTAGAGGCAATTTCAAGTGAATTTGAAGGCGTATTTTTAATCCATTTAATCATCAATTGCTCGGCCATGCCATAACCTGGAGCTGTATCAAAATAACGGATGCCTTTATCGAAAGCAAATTGCAAAAGCGCCAGTCCTTTCTTTTCGAAACTTGATAATGAACACCTTTCATTAGGCTCCTGTCTAATATTGATGTACTCAGGTCTGCCTATAGCCGCAGTGCCTAAACCAAAGATGGAAATGTCTTTCATATGCAACTGAAAAAATAAAAACTAAATGAGAATCCAGACAGATTATTCGGTTAAGAATGTGCCAAATCGTTCAAAGTGGCAGGTGTATCCATTTGGATTTTTCACTAAATAATCCTGATGATAATCTTCTGCTAGCCAGGCTTTTGTAAAAGGCTCTAAGGTTGTTGCAACACTTTTGTCCCAACGACCACTTGCGTCGACGATTGCTATGACATCCTTAGCAATTTGTTTTTCCTCTTCAGTTTGAAAAAAAATAGCCGACCTATAGCTCGAGCCTATGTCGTTCCCTTGCCTGTTTACGGTTGTAGGGTCGTGTATTCTGAAGAAATAATCTAGTATCTCTTTAAAATTTGTCTGTTTTGGATCGTATGTAAGTTCAATGCCTTCAGCGTGACCAGGGTGATTGCGGTAAGTTGGATTTTCGTTTTCGCCACCGATGTAAATCACTTCTGTATCAATTATACCTGGACGAACTCTGAACAGGTCTTCCATACCCCAAAAACAACCGCCTGCTACATAAGCCTTTTTATAGTTTTCCATTGAATAAAGTATTAATTATTACTACAAAAATGTGCAATTAATAAGGTTATTCAAGTTAAGTAAATCTTAAGTCCTTATGACGAGGTGTTATTTTAGTTTTTTATCATCAAAATCGCACTACGAATTTCTCTCCCAACTGTTGTTATTGGCTGAACCAAAATGGTTTAATACTTTAATCGCTTTTATGATCACGCTTTCTATGCTGGTTTTAGAGGCTGTAAAAGTCGAGGTGTATTTTTTTGCTGCTTGTTCTGTCGTTGTTCCAATGCATATGGCAGGTGGTGTTGCATTATGATTATTGTAATAGGCTTTTACACCAAGAGGACTGAAGCACAAAACAGCATCAAAACGATTTTCAAAGCTTTTCAGGTTGATGACCGATTCATATAAATAATGCTCCTGAAAAGTGATATGGTTCAATGTTAATTGTTCGGGTAACTCCATTCGGCGTTGTCTTGAACAAAAGAAGTGAAAAAATCGATTTGAGTAATTTTGTACAATGAGGTTAGATAAATGTTGCCCATTTTCAGCAATTGCTTCAATATTTTCAGCAAAACCTTCTAATGCTTTGGCTGTGTTTTGTCCAACACAAAATGCATGTTTTATCTTAAGCCCTTTAGCTTTTGCAAATCGTACTGAATTTTGACTTGTAAATATCGCGTTTTCAAAATTGAGAGTAATTAACTTTAAATCAATAGGTTTAATTTGAACGGCGTCGTATTCAACCAAACCTATGTTAGAAAGAAACAAGTGTTTTTTTTGGACGGCTGTTAATCGTTTTGTCGAAAGCACAGTAGGCATGGCTAAAGCACTTTTCTTAGTTCTTCAATGAGTTTGTCGCCGCCTTGATTCAATAGAGTTTCAGCAGATTTGATGCCAAAATCTTTGTAATCTTCTTTGTCGACTTCCGTTCCTATTTCAAATTTTTGTTGGCCATCAAGGCTTAATAACACGCCTTTAAAGTGAATTTTACTGCCTTTTATAATGGCATAAGCACCAATCGGAGCAGTACAACCACCTTCGAGCGTTCTTAAAAATGAGCGTTCGATATAAGTACAAATTTCTGTTTCTCTATCGTTTAGCGGTTTTAGCGCATCTAGAACCTTTGTGTTGTCTGCCGTCGTCACTACGAGCATAGCGCCTTGAGCAGGTGCTGGAACCATCCAGTCGAGCGTGGTGTGGTTTTGAGGTAAAACATCAATTCTTTCCAATCCTGCTTTTGCAAAAATGGCAGCATCCCAAGAATTGTCTTCCAATTTTTGAAGTCTTGTATTTACATTGCCTCGTAAATCGCTTATGGTATGATTGGGGTATTTGTTCAGCCATTGCGCTTTTCGTCTTAAACTGCCAGTAGCAATGTGACCTAAATCTTGATCTAGAAACTCTAAATTTTTATACACCAAAATGTCGTTGTGATCAGCTCGAGGCAAAACGGCAGCTTGAACCACGGTTTTGGGCAATTGTGTTGGGACATCTTTCATGGAGTGCACTGCCAAATCAATATCGCCATTTAATAAGGCAATGTCAAGGCTTTTGGTAAAGATTCCTGTGATACCCATTTCATATAATGGAACTTTGAGATTTAAATCACCAGCAGATTTTACTGGGTGAAGAACACTCTCAACAGCGTTCAGCTTTAATTCATGTTGAACTTTTTTGGCCTGCCATAATGCCAATTCGCTATCTCTTGTTCCAATAATAAGAGGTTTCATCAAAGATGTATAAAATTTAGTTTATTTATTAGGAAATTCTGCTTTTCTCTTGTTTAAAAAGGCTTGTGTTCCTTCTTTAAAATCCTTCGTACCAAAAGCTTCGCCAAACGCATTTATTTCTTCTTGATAGCCGTCTTTGTCATGAGCAAAACAGGCATTTACGGCTTTTATAGCAGCGCCAATCGCCACTAAGGAATTTCTACAGATTTTTCCTGCAATTTTCAGTGTCTCTTCCATGAGTTGTTCTTGTTCAAAAACATGATTTACAAGTCCATAAGTTTTAGCTTCTTCGGCATTTAGCATTCCTGCGGTCATAATCATTTCCATTGCTTTGCCTTTTCCAACAAGTTGAGGCAAACGTTGTGTGCCTCCATAACCAGGAATAACGCCTAGAGATACTTCGGGTAAACCCATTTTGGCATTGGTCGAAGCAGTTCTAAAATGGGCAGCCATTGCCAGCTCTAAGCCACCTCCAAGAGCGAATCCATTTACTGCGGCAATGATGGGTTTTGGGAAATTTTCCACAACATTAAACAATTGTTCTTGTCCTTTGGTTGCCAAATTTTTTCCTTCCTCAATACCATAATCCGCAAATTCTGAAATATCGGCGCCAGCAACAAAGGCTTTTTGGCCACTTCCTGTCATGATGATGGCATAAACAGTGTCGTCTGCTTTAAGTTCCATTAATGCATTATGCAATTCTTGAATGGTATCTCTATTTAAGGCATTTAGTTTTTTGGGCCTATTTATGGTTAAAATCGCAACCTTTTCATTCTGGTCGATTGTTATATTTTCGTAACTCATGGTGTTGTTATTTTAGGTAAAGTAATGGTGAATGTCGTTGGTTTATTAGGTTCGGATTTTGCTTCAATATGGCCATTAGATTTGTCTATGATTTTCTTTACCATGCTTAAACCTAAGCCCATACCAGAGTTTTTAGTTGTAAATTGTGGTTCAAAAATACGATTTATGATGTCAGTTGGAATACCTATTCCATTATCTTTAACGGTGATGATGACCTTATCGCCATTTTCTTCAACACAAATTTCTACATGGCAATGCTCATTATCTTTGGTCGCTTGTATGGCATTTTTTATAAGATTTGTAATTACTCTAATCAGTCGGGTTCTGTCTATGTGGATATAGAGTGGTGTTTTGTGTGGAGCAAAAATAATGTCCTCGCCTTTAAATATGTCTAGCGCAAGTTTTATGGTCTCGTTGACTTCTAAAACTTCATTTTTGTATTCAGGCATTTTGGCAAAATCTGAAAATGCCGTAGCAATGGTACTTAATGTATCAATTTGCTGAATCATGGTTTGAGAAAACTCGTCGACGTCTGTGGATGTCACCTTGTTTCTTTGAAATTGATGCTGAAAACTCTGAACAGAAAGTCGCATCGGAGTTAGTGGGTTTTTTATTTCATGGGCAATTTGTCTTGCCATCAGTTGCCAAGCTTCTTGCCTTTCTGTCTCCGCAAGTTTTTGCGCGCTTTCTTCAAGTTCGTCAATCATTTCATTATAGGCCGTGATCAGTGGTTTTAATTCGCTGCCCGTGTTTTTCAAACTGATTTTTGGATTGGTTTTTTCGAGACTAAAAGATTTTATTTTTTGGCTAATCCTGCTTAAAGATTTTGTGATGTAGCTAGATAAAAATAAGGCTACTAGAACGCCAGAAAAGAAAATGACAAGATTTACGGTGAGTAGAAGGCTTAAAAACTCTTCAAGTTCTTTGTCCATAAATTCATCATCTTCAACATAAGCTAAATTTAAAATGCCTATGGGTTTAAAGTAATTGTCTAACAGGTAAGTGTAAGACGATTTGTAGTTCTGATCATTTTCCTTAAAATTTAGAATGTATTTTTTGCTTGAAGAATTGGCTAAACTGTCTAATACTACTTTTGAAATACTGGTTTCAAGGGTGTCTTTGTAAAAACTTGCTTTTGAGGACTTTAGCAAAACCCCATTTAAATCATAAATATTTATCGAAGTGTCATGAATATCTTGTATTTCGTAAATTTTGTCTTTGAAAATGTATTCAAGTTGATTTGTTTTTACAGGATAGGTCGTAGTACGTTTAATATATTCTATATGAGATTTTATGGCATTTTCTTTGCGCACTAGTTTTTCCTGGTGAAGGTCTTCGGCTTCATTTTTATAATGATAGGTTGTAATGATGACTAATAGTCCAGCAGTCAAAAGCACTAAACCAATCATCGACAAAAAGATTCTTAATCGAAGTGAATATTTAAACGAAATTTTCTTCAAATTATAGCTCTCCTTTTTTTATTCTATACCTTTTATATGCCTTTATGCCAATCATCAACAGTACTCCAAGTCCTATTATTCCGCTTACACCAAAAACCCAGCCAATACTTGTTTTTAAGATGGCTAAAAATACAACTGCAAACAAAACAACCGTTGCCACTTCATTCCAAATGCGCATTTTGGACGACGTCCATGTTAACGTATTGTTTTTCATTTGCTTATATAGTTGATGATTTTTTAGATGATAAAGCACTAGTATGGCGAGGAAGACAAATTTGATTTGCATCCAAAGTTCTAGAAATAGTGCGGGTCTTAAAAAAAGCATCCAAAAGCCAAAGATAAAAGTAAGGACTAATGAAGGCCAGGTGATAATGAACCATAGGCGTTTTGTCATCAAGGTTAATTGAGGGCCTAGGATGTTCTTTTCGGTTTCAGATTTTTGTTGAGCTTCGATATAGTATATAAACAGTCGCGGAATATAAAATAAGCCTGCAAACCAAGTTACTACAAAAATGATATGCAATGCTTTTACATAAAAATAGGTCATAGCTTATAGTTTCATCTCAGGGATTTCACCTTCTATTATTAAATCGCCTTCAGTAGCATTTTGAATATCTTCGATGCTTACGCCAGGCGCTCTTTCCAGCAGTTTAAACTTGTCATCAACAATTTCCAAAACGGCGAGGTTGGTGACTATTTTAGTCACACATTTCACTCCAGTTATAGGAAGAGTACATTCTTTTAGTAGTTTGGATTGTCCAGCTCTGTTGGTATGCATCATGGCGACGATTATATTTTCAGCCGAGCCTACCAAATCCATCGCGCCGCCCATGCCTTTTACCATTTTACCAGGTATTTTCCAGTTGGCAATATCTCCATTTTGTGCCACTTCCATAGCTCCAAGAATGGTCAGGTGGATGTGTTTTCCGCGTATCATTCCAAAGCTCATGGCCGAGTCGAAAAAGCTGGCACCGGGCAGTGCCGTTATGGTTTGCTTTCCAGCGTTTATCAAATCGGGATCTTCTTCGCCTTCAAAAGGAAAAGGTCCCATGCCAAGGATTCCATTTTCGCTTTGAAATTCGACTTCAATATCGTTACGCACGAAGTTGGCAACGAGAGTAGGAATTCCAATACCTAGGTTAACGTAATATTTGTCTTTTACTTCTTGTGCAATGCGTTTTGCTATTCCGTTTTTGTCTAACATTTTTTAATTTGAATATTTGAGGATTTGATAATTTGAAAATGGTATAATCACTTTCTATATTTTTTTGATGTAGATAAAATTTTACTTAGGATTTTGATAATTGCGTCTAAATCTGTAAATAATTCCTTATCTGGGTCAGGATAGTGTTTAGAATGTAAGCACAATAGAAGCCAATATTCAGTTTCATCAGCTTCTTTTGCAGCAATCTTAAATTTATGAATAAAATCAGCTTTGCTTTCAGCATTTTGAGCTTCTCTTGTATTTGCTCCTATTGAAGTTCCACTATTAAACAGCTGTGAGGCCATTTCATATTTGTGAAGCGCACGCAGTTTTTCAGTGTATTCAATAATTTTTAACGCAAACTCAAAGGTGAGTTTAACTATTAGATTTTCTTTGTCATCTCTCATATTTGATAATTTTCAAATTAAGGGTATTTTCAAATTTTCAAATTTGTCTTACAGTCCTCTGTTCAATACGTTTTTCATAGTTTTTGCCTTGATAAATGCGCTGAACGAATACGCCAGGGATGTGGATAAAGTTAGGATCCAATGCTCGTGGTTCTACCAATTCTTCAACTTCGACGACTGTAATTTTTGCTGCGCCGCACATATTGGGGTTAAAATTTCTAGCTGTGCCTTTAAAAATCAAATTTCCTGCATGATCGCCTTTCCAGGCTTTGACAAAAGCAAAATCTGCTTCAAAGGCTTTCTCCATGATATGGGGTTTGCCATGAAATTCTCTCACTTCTTTGCCTTCGGCAACTTCGGTTCCATAGCCAGCAGGCGTGTAAAATGCAGGAATGCCATGTTGTGCAGCACGACAGCGTTCTGCCAAAGTGCCTTGAGGAATTAAGTCGACTTCAAGGCTGCCGCTAAGCATTTGACGTTCGAATTCCGCATTTTCGCCAACATAAGATGAAATCATTTTTTTGATTTGTTTGTTTTGAAGCAAAAACCCGAGTCCGAAATCATCAACGCCGGCGTTATTAGAGATACAAGTCAGGTCTTTTACGCCAAGATTTACAAGTTCTGTGATGCTATTTTCTGGGATACCACTTAGGCCAAACCCACCAACCATTAGTGTCATGCCGCTCGAAACACCTTGTAATGCTTCAGCAGCATCTTTAACAACTTTATTAATCATTTTAGTTTTTAATTTATCGTCTAAAATACGAATTTTAAGGATTGAAAATATCAATTTATTCAAATTATAAGGTGTGACTTTGAACAGCAACAGTTTGAAGAGTTTTTTTTTAGCCATCAAAAAATGTTTGATTTATTCAGGAAAAAAGTAACTTATTATTTGGTAGTTGACATAAGTCGGTATATATTTGCATCCGCTTAGAAAAATACGTTCTAAACTATTGGAGAGGTGGCAGAGTGGTAATGCAGCAGATTGCTAATCTGTCGGCCGTTTAGGTCGCCAGGGTTCGAGTCCCTGTCTCTCCGCAAATTATAATTTGAAATAGCGATAATATCAAATTATGTTAACATATATTCGGGGTGTAGCGTAGCCCGGTTATCGCGCCGCGTTTGGGACGCGGAGGTCGCAGGTTCGAATCCTGCCACCCCGACAAAGAAAAGCCAGTAATCGAAAGATTATTGGCTTTTTTTATTTGTGAACGTTGAAAATGCAATTTTCATAAGTGAAACAAATAAAAAAAGACATAAGCACCTTTAGGTGCTGGTTTTTCTTTAGCACCGTTCCCTTTTTCAGGATCACGCAGTAATCCTGCTTGCTTTCAAAAGTGAATCAAAACAAAAAAGACACAAGCGCCGTTAGGTGCTGGTTTTTCTTTAGCATCGTTCCCTTTCTCAGGATCACGCAGTAATCCTGTTTTGCTTAGGATTAGAGTTTAAATGGATAAGACTCCGAAACAAGTTCGGAGTGACAGGGCTTTTTAGTGCCTGAGTTTGTTTAGCATCGTTATCCAAATCAGAATGATAGAGTAATCCTTTGGAATGAAAAATTCTAAACCTTAAAGCAAACTCTCCCCATTCAAATCGGTAGTTAGGTATTCAGTCATGGTATTAAGAAATGGCATCATTTTCGAAAATCCGCCAGCTATAGCTTGAGGAAAATGATCCGACAATACCTCTTTGTCTTTAAAAGGATGACTGACCAAAAACTGCTTAAAGCGGAGTAAATCAATTTCAGGATGTTCTCTGTCAAAGCCTTTAGGTGCTGTTTTAAGTTGGTCGCCTTGTAATCTGTCAAAGTATGTTTTAAATTCTTCATCATCAATGACTGCCCTTAATGGACTAGAATCTGCTTCAATTTGTTTTCTGAGTAACAAGAGGTCATCCTTATTTGGACTCCAAAATCCACCACCTAAAAATGACTTATTTTCAGGTTCGATATGAAGGTATAAACCTCCTCTTCTCGAAACACCTGATCTTTTTAGAAACATGCCCCAATGGGTTTTATAAGGTGTTTTGTCTTTCGAAAAACGAATATCTCTGTAAATACGGTACAAAGCTTTTTTGCCATTGGGTGTATCAATCACATCAAATTTATTGACCAGATTGATCAATTCTTCTGCCAATGTAATCGCTTCAGTTTTTGAAGCATCAAACCGACTTCTGTTTTCTTCAAACCATGGCCTGTTGTTGTTTTCTTTAAGGTCCGCTAAAAAGGAAAACGTGGTAGAAGTGATTGTAGACATGGTTGAAATTGAGATGATGTTATTTACAAAAATAGAAAAGTCTTTATAATTCGTTATTTTAGTTTTTCAGTAAACATATCTTAAAACACTAGCCCAATGAGTGCCAAATACATTCTTTCACTGCTCATCATTTCGGTATTTGTTTCGTGCAATAAGACTAAAGAAACAAAAGAACTTGCTGAGGAAAAACAACAGCCTAACATCGTTTTCATTATTGCCGACGATCATGCTTACCAAGCCCTAAGTGCATATGATGATAAGCTGATGCAAACACCGCATATCGATAGGTTAGCTAACGAAGGCATGCTGTTCAAAAAAGCTTATGTCACCAATTCTATTTGTTCGCCAAGTCGGGCAGTGGCTTTAACAGGGAAGTTTAGCCATCTGAATTCGGTTCGTGACAATTTAGATGTGTTTGACACGGCACAAGTTACCTTTCCAAAACTCTTGCAAAAAGCTGGTTACGAAACAGCCATCTACGGCAAATGGCATTTAAAATCGGAACCCAAAGGCTTTGATTATTGGGAAGTCCTTCCCGATCAGGGAAATTATTATGATCCTGAATTTTTAACAGCACAGGGTGAAATAAAAGAGCAAGGCTATGTCACAGATGTCATTACAGATAAAGCTATTCACTATTTGGATAGTATAAGAAACAAGGAGAAACCTTTTATGATGATGTATAACCATAAAGCGCCGCATCGCCAATGGTGGCCGGCGATGGAAGATCTGGAAGCTTTTAAAGATCAAAAGTTTCCTATACCAGCAAGCTTGTTTGACGATTACAACACCAAAAGTAAAGCCTCAATCGAAGCAGAAATGCGTATAGTAGACCACATGGCCTTGAGTGCAGATAATACAATTACACCTGAACTCTTAGAGCGACTCAACTATGATGAGTTTCTAGATTGGTACAAATCATCTTACACTGAACGTTTTGAAAGACTTTCAGAAGAACAGCAAGCTAAATGGGAAAGTGTTTACGGTCCTATTAATAAGAAATTTGAACAAAACACACCAAAAGGAAAAGCTTTGACTTTGTGGAAATATCAACGCTATATCGAAGATTATCTTGGCGTTATAAAAAGTGTTGATAGAAATATAGGACGCTTGTTAGACTATCTGGATGAAAACAATCTCACTGAAAATACCATGGTGGTTTATACCTCTGACCAAGGGTTTTTCTTAGGAGAACACGGTTGGTTTGATAAACGTTTTATGTACGAAGAATCCTTTAGAACACCACTGTTAATTCGTTATCCGAATCACATCAATGCAGGAAGTGTAAATGAAGATTTAGTCCAAAATATCGATTTTGCTCCAACCATTTTAGATGTCGCAGGAGCTGATATTCCAAAGGACATACAGGGTTTAAGTTTAAAGCCTTTGTTTAATTCAAATTCCTCAGAATGGCGCGATGCTTTGTATTACCATTATTATGAATATCCTGGTATTCATATGGTCAAACGCCACTATGGCATAAGAACAGATCGCTACAAACTCATTCGATTTTATTATGATATTGAAGCCTGGGAACTATACGATTTGGAAAAGGATCCACAAGAATTAAACAACGTTTACAATAATCCAGATTATGCAGAAGTTCAGGAAATGATGCACCAACGTCTCCAGGAAATCAGAGTTCAATACGATGACGCCTCAGATGAGTTAAATCAACAATGGATAGATAGCGACATTCAACGCTTAAAGGAGTTGGGTTGGTATTAATTATTGGAATTAAATTCAACTACAATTAAAACGGATTTAAGCCAACTAAGCTCATGCCTAGGTACGATATGCCATACTTAAGCAAGGTTTGAGTAACTTTATCCGATTGGGATCAAATCTTTTTTAATTTTGAATTTCAAAATAGCGTTTTTGCTTGATTCCATTTACTACTTGTAAAAGTAAGAAACTCTAAGACATAAAAAAACGGATTGTAGATAAACAATCCGTTGATTTTAAAGGCTTTTCTCTTGTAGTCCGCCAATGGCGAGACTCGAGCCTGTCTGTGTCCGCCTCAGGCGGATATGAGCCCGAGGAGTTAATAATTTAAAATATTAGTCTTCATCCATTCTCTGCCTTTGCCTGATTTTAAGAATTATTCTCTTGACATAGCTTCTTTCTTGACACTGAAAAACTCCACATGTATGACCTGCCATG
The DNA here is from genome assembly GCA_030429455.1 of Bacteroidia bacterium. Taxonomy (GTDB): domain Bacteria; phylum Bacteroidota; class Bacteroidia; order Flavobacteriales; family Flavobacteriaceae; genus Psychroflexus. The sequence goes on from JAUIFC010000041.1 coordinate 16,875, forward strand.
GCCTGTAGCGAACTGTAAATCCTTTTTTACCTAACATATTATGAGATTTAAATCTTGAGATCAAATTTTGAGTATAACCCACGTAGTGCTTGTCTGCAGTTAGAGATTTTAGTACATAAACGACATATTCTTCCATAATTCATTCTCTAAAATACAAAAAGCTTCACATTTGTGTGAAGCTTTTGCCTTAGTAGCGGGAACAGGACTCGAACCTGTGACCTTCGGGTTATGAGCCCGACGAGCTACCTACTGCTCTATCCCGCGATTTATTATTTTGGGAATGCAAATATAAGGGATTATATCCTATCTCAAAAGAAAAATGACTAAAATTCTTAAAGATGTTTCTTTAAATCTATTAGTTCTGTCTTGATGTGTTTTAACTTTTTGACAATGTCGAGTTTGGACATTTCTAATTGCGACTTATGCTTCAAATGCTGTTTAGCCCCATCCAAAGTGTAACCTTTTTCTTTTACCAAAAAATAAATCAGCTCTAAGGTTTTAATGTCTTTTTGTGTGAATTTACGATTCCCTTTTGCATTTTTTTTTGGTTTTATACTATCAAATTCACTCTCCCAAAAACGAATTAAGGAGGCATTGACATTGAACGCTTTAGCCACTTCGCCAATAGAGTAATATAATTTTTCTGGAAGATTTACCTTCATAATCTAGTCAAAGGATTGATTTTCAAGAGCAGAATTATTAAGCATGGTTTCATAATCCTCTCCAGACAAATCATTAAAGTAAAAGTAAATCGGATTCATAGGCCTACCATTTTTTAAAACTTCATAATGAAGATGCGGCGCTGTTGAAGTTCCTGTATTTCCGACATAACCGATAATTTCTCCTCTTTTAATTTTTTGACCTCTAAAAACGCTTATTTTACTTAAATGTGCGTATAACGTCTCATAGCTGAAACCGTGATCCAATATGATATGATACCCGTATCCTCTTCTTGAACGGCTCACTTTTTTTACAACCGCATCTCCCGTAGCAAATATGGGAGTGCCAACAGGTGCAGAGAAATCCATTCCTCTATGAAATTTGCGAATCTTATAGATCGGATGCATTCTCATGCCATATCCAGAAGCCGTTCGCTTTAGGTCGTCGTTTTGGACAGGTTGTATGGCCGGAAGTGCTGCCAGAAATGCTTCCTTATTTCGAGCAAATTCTACAATTTCGTCGAGAGATTTTGACTGGACAACAATACGTTTTTTAAGTTTATCGATGCGCTCTTTCGTTTTCTTCAGTATTTCCGAATTATCGTAACCTTCTAAATATTTGTACCTATTTACCCCACCAAATCCCGATTTGCGTTGCTCAGCAGAAATTGGATCAGCCTCAAAATAAACGCGGTATATATTATTATCCCTCTCTTCCATTTCAGAAAGAACTGTTTGTGCCTCGTCAAGCTCTCTATTCATGATTTCGTACTGAAACTTCAACTGGTCCAATTCTCTCTTATATACTTTTTCTTTTGGAAAATGTAGATTAGGAATCCCAAAATAAATAAGAAGTGATATGGTGAAAAATAGAAAACCACCAAACAAAATCAGCATAAAGTAAAGAAGAAACCTGCCTTTTTTCGGCTCAATTTTGCGGTAAGATAACGTTTCGCTATCGTAATAATATTTTACCTTAGCCATATTAAATTTAGTACTTTTGCAAACTTGTAAGCTACAAATATATAAAAATATTTATCTGTTGTAAATTAACATCTCAACTATGAATTCTCAAGACACCAAAAGCGCGTTTTTTAAATTTTTTAAATCGAAACTGCATGATTATATTCCATCTGCACCTATCGTACTAAAAGATGACCCTACATTGATGTTTACAAATGCTGGGATGAACCAGTTTAAGTCCGTCTTTTTGGGTACAGAAGACATAAATGCGAAAAGAGTTTATAATACTCAAAAATGCCTTCGCGTTTCAGGAAAACATAACGACCTTGAAGAGGTAGGCATAGACCATTACCACCATACAATGTTCGAAATGATGGGCAACTGGAGTTTTGGAAACTATTTTAAAAAAGAAGCCATAGCTTGGGCTTGGGAGCTTTTGACGGAAGTATATAAAATAGACAAAGACATTTTGTATGTTACAGTTTTTGAAGGCTCTAAAGATGATGGATTAGATAAGGATCAAGAAGCTTACGACATATGGAAAGAGATTGTAAACGAAGACCATATTATTCTTGGAAATAAAAAAGATAACTTTTGGGAAATGGGAGAACAAGGGCCATGCGGTCCATCTTCGGAAATTCATATCGATCTAAGAACAGACGAAGAGAAACAAAAAATACCCGCTCAAGAAGTCGTTAATCAGGACCATCCAGATGTCATTGAAATTTGGAATTTAGTCTTTATTGAATTTAATAGAAAAGCAAATGGGTTATTAGAACTTTTGCCAAATAAACATGTGGATACAGGCATGGGATTTGAACGCTTGTGTCGCATTCTTCAGAATAAGAAATCTAATTACGACACAGATATATTTCAGCCAATTATTAATAAAATTGAAGTAATTTCCAATTTTAAGTATGGTGAAAATGAAAAAAGAGACATAGCCTTTAGAGTTATTTCCGACCATATAAGAGCTGTAGCATTTTGCATAGTCGATGGTCAGCTGCCATCAAGCAATGGTGCTGGATATGTAATCAGACGAATTTTAAGACGAGCGGTAAGGTATGCCTATAATTTTTTGGATATCAAGGAGCCATTTATGCATGATCTGGTGGATGTTCTGATAGAGCAATTTAAAAACGATTATCGAGAAATTAAAACATACGAAACCCTATGTAAAAAAGTTGTTCTTGAGGAAGAACAAAGTTTTCTCAACACCCTTTCGCAGGGATTAAAACGATTGGACGATATTATTGAAAGCACTAAAGGAACTATAATTTCTGGCACAAAAGTATTCGAATTATTTGATACATATGGCTTTCCAAAAGGGCTAACAGCTTTAATTTTAAGAGAAAAGGGATTTCAATTTGATGAAGACGAATTTAATACAGCCTTACTAGAACAAAGAAAGCGCTCTAAATTTGCTTCAGAAAGTTCAACTGGCGACTGGCAAAATATTCATTACTCCACAGAAGGAAGTTTTGTCGGATACGATACCTTGTCTGCCGAAACCAGAGTGCTGAAATACCGCTCTGTTGTTTCCAAAAAGGACGGAGAACGCTTTCAGCTTGTATTGGACCGAACACCCTTTTATCCCGAAGGTGGCGGACAAGTTGGAGACAGAGGTGCTTTGAGCTTTGAAGGCGAAATTATTAAGGTAATCGATACTAAAAAGGAGCATGGTGAAGTACTGCATATTATCAATACGTTACCAGAAAAGATAGATGCTGAAATTATTGCGCAAGTCTCAAGAACTAAAAGGTTTCATACCGAGTGTAATCATTCTGCAACACATTTATTACACTTTGCCTTAAGAGAAATTTTAGGAAAACATGTTGAGCAAAAAGGCTCTTTAGTCAACGAGAACCACTTGAGATTCGATTTTTCTCATTTCGAAAAGATATCAAAAGAAAATCTCAATAAGGTTGAAAGTCTTGTAAATACCATGATTTCTCAACGAATAGATTTAAAAGAAAACAGAGAATCTACATTCGAAGACGCCAAAAAAGAGGGTGCTATGGCGCTTTTTGGCGAAAAGTATGGCGATACGGTGAGAACCATAAGATTTGGTAATTCGATAGAGTTATGTGGTGGTACTCATGTAAAAAACACCCATGATATTTGGTACTTTAAAATTTTAAGCGAATCTTCTATTGCTTCTGGCGTTCGAAGAATTGAAGCCATTACCAACGTCACGGCAAAACAGTACTTTGAAGATATTTTTCAGCAGTTTCAAAACATCGAAAAGTTGTTAGGCGTCAATCAGAAACCTGTTTCTCAACTTGAACAAATTCTATCTCATTTTGAACAATTGAAAACTGAAAACGAAAGCCTGCTTAAGGAAAAGGCTAAAGCCATAAAATCCCAGCTGCTTAATTCTATTGAAAGTATAAACGGCATAAACACCGTTTTTGTTGAAGTAGATTTGGATGCAAAATCGATGAAAGACGTTGCATTTCAATTAGGTGGAGAAGTTGATAATCTGTTTTTGGTACTTGGTTCAAAACAACAGGAAAAAGCACTGATGTGTTGTTACATCTCCAAACCTTTAGTCGAATCCAAAGACTTGCATGCTGGAAAAATCATTAAGTCGTTAGGCCGATTTATTAAAGGAGGCGGTGGTGGACAAGCTTTTTTTGCTACAGCTGGCGGAAAAAATCCTCAAGGAATAGCCGAGGCATTAAATCAAGCTCGAACTATTATATCATAACATTTTAATTTGAAAATCCTTCTCCTTAGCGATACACATTCCTATATCGATGACAAAATACTGAATTATGTAAAAGAGGCCGACGAAGTTTGGCATGCTGGTGATATAGGAAGTCTTGAAGTTACAAACCAAATTGAAAAATACTGCAAACTAAGAGCAGTGTATGGTAATATTGACAATCATAAGATCAGAGGAACATTTCCTCTTCATCAAAAATTCAAAATAGATCAATTAAAAGTATGGATTACACATATCGGAGGCTATCCTAAACGTTATAATCCAAGAATTAGAAAAGAGCTTTTAGCCGATTCGCCAGATGTATTTATATGCGGCCACTCTCATATTTTAAAAGTCATGAGGGATCCAGATTTAAACCTTTTACACATGAATCCTGGCGCCATTGGTGTTCAAGGGTTTCATCATAAAAGAACCATGTTAAGGTTTAAAATAGAACATTCTACAATAAATGACCTTGAAGTTATCGATTTTGGAAAAAGAGGAGCAAAAGTCTAGAATTTGTTGGTATGAAACAAACTATAATTTTACTTATTTATAACAATTATCAGCTTAACAGCATTTAATTATTTTATGTTAAAAAATAACGTGCATGTTTGATTATCATGAAGTATCTTAGTAACCCAATAGAAAGTGATAGTATAACACAAAATTTGAAAACGAATAAATAACCCAACTATGATCAACATTGTATTATTTGGCCCTCCAGGAGCAGGAAAAGGAACACAAGCTGATATTCTAAAAGACAATTACAACCTTGTACATCTTTCTACAGGAGATATGTTTAGGTACAATTTAAAAAACGAAACAGAATTAGGAATCCTGGCAAAATCGTTTATGGACAAAGGTCATTTAGTTCCTGATGAAGTTACAATAAAAATGCTTAATGCGGAGGTTGATCGTTTTATGCCTTGCCATGGTTTTCTATTCGATGGATTTCCAAGGACAGAAGCACAAGCTGATAGTTTAGAGGATTTGATGAACGAGAAGCAAACGCAAATCAATGCTATGATTGCCTTGGAAGTCGATGACGAGGTTTTAGTTGATAGACTTTTGGAAAGAGGGAAAACTTCAGGCCGTAAAGACGATGCCAATGAAGAGGTGATACGTAATAGAATTAAAGTATATTACAACGAAACCGCCATCTTGAAGTCTTACTACGAAAAACAAAATAAATATTTTGGTGTTGATGGTGTTGGAAGCATCGAAGAGATAACACAAAGAGTAAGCAAAATCATTGATGGTCTCTAATAAATCTATCACTTTAGGTAGAAGAAAAAAATCGATATCAAAAAAGTTAATTATATTTGACTTTAAATACTAAGAACATTTAATGAAACACGAGTTAGAGGTAGATGGAAAATTCAAATTTGTTGAAATAGGTGAGGGAAAACCCATAATCATTTTACATGGGCTCATGGGTGGCCTAAGCAATTTTGATGGTGTTCTAGATTTTTTTCCTAAGAATGGGTACAAGGTAGTTATACCAGAATTACCACTTTATGACTTGCCTATCCTTAAAACCAACATCAAAAACATCTCGACCTTCATTAAAGAGTTTATAGATACACGAGGCTATAAAGACATTATTTTACTAGGCAATTCATTAGGTGGTCACATTGGTTTGTTAACAACAAAGTTTTATCCAGATATAGTTAGTGGTTTGGTAATTACAGGCAGTTCGGGACTATACGAAAGTGCCATGGGTGAAAGTTATCCCAAAAGAGGCGACTATGATTATATAAAAGAAAAGGCAGAAAACGTATTTTACGATCCAGCCATTGCAACAAAGGAAATTGTCGACGAAGTTTACAAAACGGTAAACGATCGCAATAAATTAATAAGAACATTAGCCATTGCAAAAAGTGCTATAAGGCATAATATGTCTAAGGACTTACCGAACATGAGTCAACCAACTTGTATCATTTGGGGAAAACAAGATAATGTGACACCACCCAATGTCGCTGAAGAATTTCATGAAAAACTACCTAACTCCAGCTTATACTGGATAGATAAATGTGGCCATGCCGCCATGATGGAGCATCCAGATACTTTCAACGAAATTTTATACAACTGGCTTACTGAACAAAACCTCTAAACATGGATATTAAGACATCCAAGTTTGTAATAAGCAACAGCAAGGTCGAGGATTGCCCTAACAGTGGTTTACCAGAATACGCGTTTATTGGCAGAAGTAACGTGGGAAAATCTTCTTTAATCAATATGCTTACCGGTCGAAAAAGCTTGGCAAAAGTTTCTGGAAAACCAGGTAAAACAAGACTTATAAATCATTTTCTCATAAATGAAAATTGGCATTTGGTAGATTTGCCTGGCTATGGATACGCCAAAGTAAGTAAAAAAGAAAAGAAAGTATTTCAAAAATTTATCACCGATTATTTTAAAAAAAGAAATCAACTCGTTAATGCATTTGTATTGGTCGATAGCCGACATGAACCCCAAACTATCGATTTAGAATTTATGCAATGGCTTGGTAGCCAGATGATTCCATTTTCAATCATTTTCACCAAAGCAGACAAACTAAAACCAGTAGTTTTAGAAAAAAACATTGCCCATTATAAGTCAGTTTTAATGGAATATTGGGAAGAGCTTATGCCAATGTTCATCACCTCATCGGCAAACAACAGCGGCAAAGAAGAGGTTCTTAATTATATTAAAGAAATAAATATAGGGTTATAGTAATTATTTTATATCCGCTCATCTTTAAATGATTAAGGAAATTATTCAGTGAAAATTACAAGAACTAAATAGATAAATCTTAGCGCCTTTGCGCGAGACTAATCATGAAACCCACAAAGACATACACCGTTCAGGAAGCATTACAAAAACTAGCAAAATATTGCGTATACCAAGACCGTTGCCATAAAGAAGTGGAGCAGAAATTGAAAGAGATGAACATGATTCCCCAGGCGAGACAAGAAATCATTACACAACTCATCAAGCATGATTTCCTAAATGAAAGACGTTTTGCGCTCAATTTTACGAGAGGAAAATTTAATCAAAAACACTGGGGAAAGGTCAGGATAAAACAAGAATTGAAAAGGAGAGATATAACAGAAAAATTGATTACCAAAGCTCTAGATCAAATCTCAGAAGGTGAATATTTAGATAAACTAAATACCATAGCGATTAAAAAGTTTGAACAATTAGGGAGAAGCAAAAGCCTATCTTCTAAAAATAAAATTAAAAACTATTTGGTTTACAAGGGGTTCGAATTACATTTGGTTTACAGCGAAATAAATAGTTTGGCAAAGCTGTAACACTTTTTATATAAAACAACTTAACTATTATAGGAATCAAATTACCAATTATGAACGAGAATATGCAATCTAAGCCCAATAACCATATGGTTATGGCTATTCTTACCACTGTACTGTCAGTGCT
>JAUIFC010000042.1 GCA_030429455.1 Bacteroidia bacterium
TCTGTGCTCGATACCAGAGCACTTTCTGTAAATTCATACGAAAACGAATCGCTGCTGCTGGCCTGTATACTAACATCGATAGGCATTGCTGTTGCATAGTCCGCTTTCCATTCGGCATAGGAATTTGCAAAGACTAAGACAATTAATACTCTTAATAGTTTGTTCATAATTGTTTGTTGTTTGAAAGATTTTAATAGAATTTTAAAATATTAGATTACAAGTTTATTTATAATTATGTTCATTGAAAAGTAAGCAGAATATCTTTCAGTAGTAACCCTTAGGCTATTTACAGGAAAATAATAAAAATCAGTATTAACCCTTAGAACAAAGAGTTTTCTTTTCGAATGTTTTTTGTAACTTTATTCTCCATAAAAACGATGCCTTATTAAACCTTATATTCCCCTTTTTTTTATATACATGGCGTGTATATCAGTGATTTATGCTCAAGAGTGTGCGAAGGATTCTTTGATGAATATCTGGCAAGACGACACTCAAACCACTGATAACAGAATAAAGGCTGCCTTTACTTTGCTCAAAGAGCACACCTACGGCATTCCTGAGGAGACCATTGGCTTATCTAAAGCACTTTTGGACCTGGCAGAACCCTTAAAAGACTATCAAACGCTTGCTCGTATTAGAAATATTATGGCCAGAGGGTATTACTTTCAAGGTAAGACAGAGGAAAGTTTTAAGCAACTACAACAGTCTGTAGATTATAGCCTAAAGGCCAATGATATAGAAAGTGTCATGCTCGGCAAATTAAATTTAGTTAGTTTTTTTAAATTTACTTATCTTTCACAAGACGCATGTTATAAACTTTTATATGAAGTAGATAGTCTTGCAAGTCACAGTAAAAATTGGTCCTATGCAGCAGATGCTAAATACACAACGGTTCTCATTGCCAATGATTATAAGGATTATGCCTTGTCGCTAAAAAAAGTTGGAGAATTAGAATTGCTGCTCAACCGTTCAGAGCTGGAAATAGATGATAATAATGGAAGATTATATTTTAGTGCGGCCTCTATTTATAAGTCTTTAGGTAATTACCAAAAAGCTATAGATTTTTACACGAAGGCTATAAACGCTGTACCCGAATCCAAGGCAGAATTAAAAGTAATCGTTTATATCAAAAGGGGTGAAGTAAAGCTTATAAAGGGAGATACCCTTAATGCAGTTTCAGATTTTAAAGCTAGCACCAATATTCTACCTGAAGATTACACCAACAGTAAAACCCTTGCAGAGGAAAATTATGGTAATGGATTATACCTGTATTATACAAAAGAATACAGCGCAGCGTTTAAGGCATTTGACAAAGCACTGGAAATAAACGAAATGAGTAACAGAACAAGCTCCGTGACCTATTCTTTACTCTATATGTCGCGTATTGCTCTTCAAAACAAGGCTTATGGTCAAGCCATAGAACTCTGTACCAAAGGTCTTGATTACATTAAGGTGTCTAATTATATTGAGCATAAGTTAGAATTCTTAAAAAATAGCTATTTAGCCTATAAAGCATTGGGCAATATTAATCAAGCACTTTCCTTTTATGAGCAATACAAGGCTTTGGATGACGAGTTTTTTAACGAAGAAAAAGCCAAAGCTCTAGCCAAACAAGAAGCCGAAAATGCCTTTGCATTGGAGCGTCAGGAAACTAACCTAAAGTACGAAGCCAATCTAAAGGAAGAGCAAGACAAACGGAAGCGTATGATTGTTTATGGTTTGATTGTCTTAGTTTTTGTTGGGCTTGTTTTTTTGGCCTACATGAACCAACGAAAACGCAAAGCTGCACAACGAGAGCAGGAATTGCAAGAGCAATACACACATCAACTTCTTGATGATATAGAAGAAGAACGCGGCCGTATAGCCGGTGATTTGCACGACAGTGTAAACCATAGCCTGATGCAGCTTAAAGAAAAGGTCAATAAATCTATGCCTTTAAGTAGCACCGAAATTTCTGATGTTATTGCCAAAGTCAGGCACATAAGTCACAACCTTAGTCCAGCTATGTTTGAGCAGATTGGCTTGATAAAAAGTATCGAAGAACTTTGCAGATCGCTAATGGAAACATCGAGCCTTAAGATTTCCCATCAACTGGACTACCTGCAACCTTTGAGCAAAAAGCAGGAGTTGCAAGTTTACCGAATAATTGAAGAAGCGATGACAAACATTATTAAACACAGTAAGGCGACTCATGCTTTTTTGAAGTTGAAAAGCGATGACGCTGGTTTTGCATTAAGTGTAAAAGATAATGGGAAAGGCATGCCGCCACAAAAGGAAGGGCAAAATACTTTTAGCTTTGGTTTGCATAGCATAAAACAACGCAGCAAAGCCATACGAGGTATTGTTAGCTTTACAAGCACTGCAAATGGAACAGAAGTGAATTTAAGAATTACAGCCTAAAGATGAAACCCACAATAATTATTGCAGACGATCATGCAATTACTGCCAAAGGCATGGAAAGTACATTAATTGAGTTAGGGTTTTCCGTTTTAGGCAATCATCAAAATGGGATTAATGCCCTGAATGATATTTTATTACAAAAACCAGATTACGTCCTTTTGGATGTTAGGATGCCGGGCATGTCTGGATTAGATATTGCAGAGGTGATAAAGCAAAATAGTATTACCTGCAAAGTAATTATCTATACCATGTTCACGGAACTCACTTTCTACGAACGTGCCAAATCTCTTGGCGTTTCAGGTTATCTTTTAAAAGAATTCGCTTTGGAAGATTTGGAAAAATGCATAAAAAGCATAGAAAACACAGGTGTGTGGCATCACCCCATGCTCGAACAAAAGTTGAAGGCTTCAAAAAATGTATTTTCACCAGAATTGTATGCAAAACTTACTACACGAGAGCGTTATGTCTTAGAAGGCATTGCCGATAGTAAATCTACAAAAGCCATAGCGGAGGAACTCTTTGTCAGCCAAAGAACAGTCGAAAGCCATAGGCGAAGTATTATTCAAAAATTGCAATTGCCTAAAAAGAAAAATGCATTACTTATGTGGGCCTTAGAAAATAAAGGATTTTTTGGATTGATGGATGATTGATGTTTCATGTCAACTTAATGATGTATTTAAACCGATTAATCATGGTATGAATATGATATCGTATGCAGTCTTTTGACATCAAAGCATATTTTTGATTTTAAACACAAATTGTAAATTCTTAATCATTCAGACTTTTTGTAGATTCCTCATAAGGCCAATTTTCAGCATACCAGCTCGTATAGAATGGAATAAATTCATCTATTTTTTTTTGATTTTTGACGGCTAATTCTTTATTAAACTTGGCCACCACTCGATTCATTTTTTGGTACATCAGCAGATTTTCTTTTACATAAGTCGCATTTATGATGGGACTGATCATTCTATGCATATATTTCACTTTTCCTTAATAAAATTGAGAATAATGAAAAACCAGCCTAGAATTAGCAGTGTTCCGCCCAGTGGAGTGATTAGAGCGATGGATGTAAAATCGAAAAAAGAAGTGAGGCTATTGGTTGATAAAAAATAGATTGAGAATGAAAAACAAATAATTCCAAACAGAAACAGGTAAAAAATGGTTTTTATATGTTTTGAATGCGATTTTAAATTAAAGCCTAAAATGACTAAAAGCAAAGCATGATACATCTGATATTTTACGCCAGTTTCAAAACTATTTATGTTATCTGTGTCGATTTTTCCTTCTAAACCGTGGGCACCAAATGCACCTATAATGACTGCCATGATGCCAAAAACAGCTCCTAATATTTTTAATTTTTGTTTCATTCGTTAAGCTTTGTTCAACTAATTTTCTACATTCGTAGTCGCAACAAAATTATATAAAATAAGCCTATTACATGCGAAAAATCCTCATCATTGGTGCTGGTAAGTCAACCTCGTCTTTAGTAAGATATTTAGATGAAAAATCTTCAGAACATCACCTTCAAATCACCGTAGCAGACAAGAACTTAGAACAGGCAAAAAAAATTGCCAAAGGATTTGCTCATATCGATGTTATGGCATTGGATATTTTTAACACTAGTCATCGTGAAAATGCGGTTAAATCAGCCGATATTGTTGTTTCGATGCTACCTGCCAGATTTCACATCGAAGTAGCCAAAGATTGTGTGAAATTTAACAAAAATATGGTCACGGCGTCTTATGTTTCAGACGATATGCAAGCTTTGGATGAAGCGGTTAAAGCAAAGGGTTTGACCTTCATGAACGAAATAGGTGTCGATCCTGGCATTGACCATATGAGCGCCATGCAAGTTATCGATCGCATAAAAGCTAAAGGCGGAAAATTAATAATGTTCGAATCCTTTACAGGAGGATTAGTTGCTCCGGAATGCGATGACAATTTGTGGAACTATAAATTTACTTGGAACCCGAGAAACGTCGTGTTAGCGGGTCAAGGTGGTGCAGCCAAGTTTATTCAGGAAGGAAAGTATAAATACATCCCATACCAACGCTTATTTAGAAGGACTGAATTTTTGCGAGTACCAGAATTTGGCATGTTTGAAGGTTATGCCAACAGAAATTCTTTACAATACAGAGAGATTTATGGTCTTCAGGATATTCCTACTCTTTATCGTGGAACCTTGCGCAGAGTTGGTTATTCGAGAGCGTGGAATGTATTTGTTCAACTGGGCATGACAGATGACACCTATACCATGGAAGGTACAGAAGTGATGACCTATCGGGAGTTTACAAATTCATTTTTGCCTTATTCGCCTACAGATTCTGTAGAATTAAAATTAAGACACAACTTGAAAATAGACCAAGATGATTTGGTTTGGAACAAATTGCTGGAGCTCGATTTGTTTAATTCGGAAAAAGTAATAGGTCTTCGAAATGCTACACCAGCTCAAGCTTTACAGAAAATACTGGAAGATAAATGGACGTTAAAGGACGAGGATAAAGATATGATAGTCATGTATCATAAATTCGGATACGAACTAGATGGCGAAGAGCACCAGATTGACTCCACAATGGTAAGTGTCGGAGAAAATCAAACCTATACGGCAATGGCAAAAACAGTCGGTTTGCCCGTTGGGATGGCTACTTTGAGAATATTAAACGGAGACATCACACAAACTGGAGTATTAAGACCAATCACGTCGGACATTTATAATTCTATTTTAAAAGAATTAGAGGCCTATGATATAAAGTTTAAAGAACAACATGTGCCTTATTTAAGCTATAATATTGAGAATGTAAAGTAGTTATTTGTAAATGTCTTTTAAGGCCGTATATATTTTTCTGAATTGAAAGGAAAATCCAGCTTTCTCAATTTTATCAGACATCACCCGGTTACTAGCTAACACAATCTGAGACATTTCGCCGAGTAAAAAACGCAATACAAATTCTGGCACAGGCGGTAGGATAAGAGGTCTTTTGAGAAATTTTGCGATTGCTCTGGTGAGTCTCTTATTACTTACTGGTCCAGGAGCAACTCCATTGTAAACACCGCTTAGCTTATGGTCAATAACATATTTGAAAATACCAACCAAATCATTTATATGAATCCATGATTGCCATTGGTTACCATTACCAAGAGGAGCGCCTACAAAGTTTTTAATAGGCTTGGCCATTTTTTCTAAAGCACCACCATCTTTGGAAAGTACGATGCCAATTCTAATCTTGGTAACCATAATGCCAAGTAAATCAAATCGATCCGCAGCCTGTTCCCATTGTTGGACTACATCACCAAGAAATTCATCATTTAGGTCTGTTTCACTTTCTTTGTATTTGTTGATGTACGAATGGGGATAAATGCCGATAGCGCTGGCGGAAACAATGTGTTTGACATCATGAGAGAGATATATTAAAGTGTCGAATAACAGGTCCAAAGTCTCTAATCGGCTATGAAGGATCTCTTCTTTATAGTCTGGTGTCCATTTTTCTGCAACATTTGAGCCTGCCAAATTTACGATGACTTCAACACCTTCAAAACATTGTGTGTCTATTTCTCCCGATTTAGGGTTCCAATAAAAACCTTTTAAATTTTCTTCACTTTTTATTTTCGACTTACTGGTAGTTAAGTAGTGAATGCTCCAGTCTTCATTTAAAAAAAGTTGAACTAAAGCTTTCCCTACAAGCCCTGTTGCACCAGTAATTAATACTTTCATTTAAAAATTTGTTTAAAAATAACTATGTTTTGGTTATACTATTACTAATTAAAATTAAAACTTTTTTTTAAATAAAAATGATTATATCATCAAACCTCGATTAATCAGTTGTATGTGGTTCAATATCAATAACTTCAAATAAATTTTCTATTTTTTGTAATTTATTTATTTTTAATACGTCCTTAACAAGGACAATTTAATTATTTTGCCAATTTGCGAATTCAATTTTAATTAAAATACTGCTTATGGATACACACCACACCAGTTTAGATATTGCTGAAATAAATGCCAAAATCGAGCGCGAAAGTGCCTTTATAGATATTCTTACTCAAGAAATGAATAAGGTCATTGTTGGACAGAAACAAATGATTGAACGCTTGCTTATAGGATTGATTGGTCGTGGCCATATTTTGCTAGAAGGTGTGCCAGGATTGGCAAAAACATTGGCTATTAATACCCTATCCAATGCAGTTGATGGGTCTTTTAGCAGAATACAATTTACGCCAGATTTGCTTCCTGCAGATGTTATAGGGACGATGATTTATAACATGAAGGAAAATGATTTTAGCATAAAACGTGGGCCGATTTTCGCCAATTTTGTTTTGGCAGACGAGATTAACAGAGCGCCAGCTAAAGTTCAATCAGCACTTCTTGAAGCGATGCAGGAAAAACAAGTGACTATTGGCGATACGACTTTTAAATTAGACAAGCCTTTTTTGGTCATGGCGACTCAAAACCCTGTAGAGCAAGAAGGAACATATCCACTTCCAGAAGCTCAGGTGGATAGATTTATGTTGAAAACTGTAATCGATTACCCCAAGTTTGAAGAAGAACAGATGGTGGTAAGGGCGAACCTAAAAGGAGAATTTGATAAAGTAAAACCAGTCGTAAATATTGAGCAGATTCTTAGAGCTCAGGATGCTGTTCGCGATGTCTATATGGACGAAAAAATTGAGAAATACATTTTAGACCTCATTTTTGCGACAAGATATCCAGATAATTACAAGCTTGGACAAATCAAGCCGCTAATTAGTTTTGGAGCTTCTCCACGTGGAAGTATAAATTTGGCGACATGTGCCAAATGTTATGCCTTTATTAAGCGAAGAGGCTATGTTATTCCAGAGGATGTTAGAGCAGTTGTGTTAGACGTGCTCAGACATCGGATTGGCATCACATACGAAGCTGAAGCCGAAAATGTTACTTCCGAAGATATCATCTCAAAAATTGTAAACGAAGTTGAAGTACCATAAATCGCTAATGTCGTTGGTTTGCAGTTGATGGAATTAAGGTCAAATTTTATAAGGTAAAGAAAGTCCTTTCCCTCGGGAAGGATGGATGATGGGCAATATGGATACCAAAGAACTACTAAAGAAAGTCCGAAAAATAGAAATTAAAACGCGCCGCCTAAGCGATAATTTATTTGGTGGAGAATACCATTCTGCTTTCAAAGGACGAGGTATGACCTTTAGTGAAGTTAGAAATTACCAGTTTGGAGACGATGTCAGGTCGATCGATTGGAATGTTACGGCCAGGTATAACGAACCGTTTGTGAAAGTTTTTGAAGAAGAAAGAGAACTAACACTTATGCTCATGATCGATGTTTCTGGTTCGGAATACTTCGGTACTCAAAGCACATTTAAAAAAAATATCCTTATCGAAATTGCCGCAACACTTGCCTTTTCTGCGATTCAAAATAATGATAAAGTAGGTTTAATGTTATTTACCGATCAAATTGAACTTTATATTCCTCCCAAGAAAGGAAGAATGCACGTATTGCGTATCATACGTGAACTTTTGGAATTTAAACCTCAAAACCATAAAACCGATATTTCTTTTGCCTTAAAATCTTTGACCAATATGCTTAAGAAAAAGGCTATTGTCTTTGTAATGTCAGACTTTATGGATGATAATTACGAGAATAGTTTAAAGATTGTTAGTCAAAAACATGATGTCACTGGGATAAGAATTTATGACGAAAGAGAAGAAGAACTTCCAAATGTAGGCTTGATTCAGGCAAGAGATGCAGAAACAAATAAAAGGGTTTGGATAAACACAAGTTTAATAAAAACAAGACAAAAGTATAAGAACAATTACCAAGACCGAGTAAAGTATTTCAATAGAACCTTCAATATAAGTGGTGCAGGAAGAATATCCTCTAAAGTTGAAGAAAGCTATGTTAAAAAATTACTGAATTACTTTAAGGCCAGATAATAGATATGAAGTGGATTTTTAGAGGGAAAGCTTTAGTTTTTTTAGGTGCATTGGCGTTCACATTTAATGGTGTTGCCCAGGAAATAACTTCGAAAATAGATAGAGACTCCATAAAAATTGGGGAGCAAATTATCTATACCATTACGGCAACAGTCAATCCCGGCGACGAGATCTTGTTTCCAGAAGGGCAGACCTTTTTTCCAATGGAAATGGTGGAAGCCTACAAAATTGATACGACTCAACTTCAGCCTTTAAAAATTCTTTCTAGACAATACGCCTTGACCCAATTCGATTCCGGAAGTTATCTCATTGGTCAACAGACGGTAAAAGTAAATGACCAATTTCTTCAAACGGACAGTGTAAGAGTTGAAGTCAAAGATGTCCTAGTCGATACGACCCAGCAAAAACTCTTTCCTATAAAATCCTACATAGACATCGAAAAACCATTTCAGTTAAGTTCTTGGGTATGGTGGACACTTTTGGCTATAATTTTTGTTGTCGGACTGGTTTACCTCATATTTAATTTTAAAAAGAAAAAGGACGAAAAGAAAAAGCGCATTCCGCCTTATCAACAAGCCATGTTGTCGCTTCAGGAATTGGATAATTCAAAACTTATCGACGATAGAAATTTAAAAGAATATTACTCTCAACTTACAGAAATTAGCAGAAGATACTTAGAGGAAAAAGTTGAAATCCGTGCATTAGAGTTTACAAGTAACGAATTGGTAGAAGAATTAGAACACAGACGCCAATCCAAAAAATTGAACATAAGCCAAGATTTAATTGACGATTTCAAAAGGGTTTTACAACGAGCAGATTTAGCAAAATTTGCAAAAATGGCACCCGATATGATTACGGCAAAGGCAGATAGGCAAAATGTAGAATCCTTTACAAACAGCATGCAGAATGCTATTCCTGAGCCTACAGAGGAAGAGAAAAAGAGAGATGAAGCTTATCAGGAAATTTTAAGAAAAAGAAGACGTACTAGAAAAATTGCATTTTCCATCATTGGAATTGTTGCAGTGCTCATACTTTCAACGGTTGGCTTAATTGCTACAAAAGGTTACGACTACGTCAAAGATGCGTATTTCGGTAACGCCTCGAAAGAATTGCTTGAAGGCGAATGGATAAATAGCAATTATGGTTTTCCTCCGATGTATTTGTCTACGCCAGAAGTCCTTGTCAGGAAAGTAAATGACAGTATAACACAAATGGTCGACGAAAACGAACTAATCCTTGGTTACGAAGTGTTCGAGTCTGGAACCGTTTTCTCAGACATTTACATGGCTTATTTTTCAACAGAATATAAGGAGGATGCAGAAATCGATATGGAGAAACTGCAAGATTTTATATTCAAAGGTTTGGAAAATGAAGGTGCTATAAACATTTTAAACAAAGATGAAGAATTTCGTTCTCTTGATGGTACCGAAGGCGCCAAGCTGTCAGGGAGTTTTACCATCAAAAACCCGATTACTCAAACCGAAATAAGAAAAAATTATCAAATTATAGTATTTAATGCCAATAATAAAACATTGAATTTGATGATTGTGTACAACGAAAAAGACAGGTATGCCGACGAAATTGCCAACAGAATAGTGAATACAGTAGAATTTAAAAACGAAACAGAATAGCCTATGTTTAGTAATTTGACGTTTGAAAATCCTGCTTGGTTTTGGCTTTTTTTGGCACTGCCATTTATAATTGGTTGGTATATTTACAAAAGAAAGGAAAGTCAGGTTCCTGTTAATCTGTCTTCGACAAAAGTGTTTGCAAGCACAAACTTTTGGGGCAATTTCAAGCACTTTTTATTTGGACTTAAGCTTATCATTTGGGCATTGTTGACCATTGCTATGGCGCGCCCAAGAACAGTAGATGTTACAACCAATATCAAAAAGACCAAAGGAATTGACATTGTGATGTCTATAGATATTTCAGCCAGTATGTTAGCCAAAGACTTTACACCAAATAGAATGGAAGTTGTAAAGGAAGTGGCTTCGGAATTTGTAAAAAACAGACCAAATGACCGTATTGGATTGGTGGTCTTTTCAGGAGAGAGCTACACGAAAACACCAGTCACTTCAGACAAAACTATCGTTCAAAATACCTTAAAGGACATTTCTTATTCGAGTCAAATTGAAGGTGGAACGGCAATTGGCATGGGACTTGCCACAGCTGTTAATCGATTAAAAGACAGCAAAGCCAAGGGTAAAGTAATCATCCTCTTGACCGATGGTGTAAATAACACAGGGTTTATAGAGCCAAAAACAGCTGCCGATTTGGCCATAGAATATGGCATCAAGATTTATTCTATTGGCGTAGGGACTCAAGGCATGGCGATGTCCCCCGTTTCGATTGATAGAAGCGGACAGTTTGTATATCGAAATGTAAAGGTTGAAATCGATGAGGCTCTGCTTACAGATATTTCGGAACTGTCTAATGGCAAATACTTTAGGGCGACAGACGAGGACAAATTAAAGTCCATTTATGATGAAATAAATAAGCTTGAAAAAACTGAAATAAAAGAAACCAAGTATTATAATTATGATGAAAAGTATCCCATTTTCGTCATCATTTCAGGAATTATTTTAGTATTTATTTTGATCGTAAAATACACAATAACAAGAAGCATAGTATAGAATGATTGTTTTTGAAAATACATATTATTTTTGGTTTTTAGGAATTTTGCTATTTCTGCTGTTACTTTTTTTATTGTACTTGTTATGGCAAAAAAAGGCACAAAACAGATTTGCCACTCCAAAACTATTTAAAGTTTTAGCACCACAACGTTCTGTCTTCAAAATGTGGTTGAAGTTTGTGTTGCCTTGTTTGGCAATAGCTTGTTTTATTGTGGCTTTGGCGAATCCAAAGATGGGAACAAAGTTAGAAACGGTTAAACGTCAAGGTGTTGATATTGTCTTTGCGGTCGATGTGTCAAAAAGTATGCTTACCGACGATATCGCGCCAAACAGATTGGAGAAAAGTAAGCAAATTATTTCTCAAACCATCAACGAATTGGTTTCCGATAGAATTGGGTTAATTGGCTATGCGGGAAGCGCTTTCCCACAATTGCCCATTACCACAGACTATGGCGCGGCAAAAACCTTTCTTCAGGCCATGAACACAGACATGGTTTCGAGTCAAGGGACAGCAGTTTCGGACGCCATCGATATGTCTACAGATTATTATGACCGAGACGATTCTACAAATCGAGTTTTAATCATTATCGGCGATGGCGAGGACCATGGAGATAAAGCCGATGATGCCATTGCCAGAGCGGTAGAGAACAACATCAATATTTTTACAATTGTCGTTGGAACAGAAGCGGGAAAACCTATTCCGTTAAACAGGACAGGCAACAAAAATTACAAAAGAGACAAAGATGGTAATATTGTCATCTCTAGAGCAGACAAAGCGACTTTGCAAAACATAGCCAATAAAGGCAACGGTGCTTTTATTGATGGCGTACGTACGGATGAGATTGTAGACCGTTTGCTTGAAAATTTGGACAAAATTGAAAAGTCTGAATTCGAAAGCAAAGAATTTTCTGATTTTGAGTCACAATTTCAGTGGTTTATTGGGTTTGGCATGTTTTTTATACTTTTGGATTTGATTGTTCTTGAACGTAAAACCAAATGGATAAAACAATTAAACTTGTTTAATGAAAATGATGAGACTGATGAAGTATAAAGTATTAATTTTCTTCTTAGGAGTTCTTCAAATTACGAATGCTCAAACTAAAGAAGAAAAGAAGATTTTAAAGGAGTATAATACCTATTCTGCTTTAGCAGCGGAAGAAATCAATAAAGGCGATTTTCCTGAAGCTGAAGCCCTTTACAGAAAGGCTTTGAGTAAAAAGCCCGACGGAGGCGAAGCTGCTTACAATTTTGGAAACCTTTATTTCGACAATGCAAAATCTGACAATTCTGCACAGCGCTATCTTGAGTCTGTAAAAGCGACAGAAGACAAAACCATTAGACATAAGAACTACCATAATTTAGGCAACCTTCTTATGGATAAAAAGGATTATGCCAATGCCATTACAGCTTACAAAAATGCATTGAGAAATAATCCAACAGACGAGGAAACACGTTATAATTTGGCTTTAGCAAAAAAAATGCAGGAAAAAGACAAACAAGGTCAAGGTCAGGACAAGAACAAAGAGCAGGAAAATAAAGATAAAAAGGACGACAAAGACGAGAATAAAGGAGGCGAGGGCAATCAGGATAAAAAGGACGAACAAAAGCAGGATAAACAAGAAGGTGAAGACGACAAAGAAAAGGAGCAGCCCAACAAAGATTCTAAAAAAAATCCTAAAGAAGGAGATGATCAAAAACAACAACAGCCTTCTAAGCCAGAACCAAGAAAAGGAAAAATGAGTGAACAACAAATCAAAAATTTGTTGCAAGCCATAGAAAATAAAGAAAAAGATACTCAGGAAAAACTAAATACAAAAAAGGTCAAAGGCGTAAAAGTTAAAACTGAAAAAGACTGGTAAATGAAGTATATACTATTCATATCTTTCTTTATATGTGTGTTTAGTTTACAAGCACAAGTTCAATTTGATGCCAAAATTAGTCGTGAAAAACTAGGCATAAATGAAAGACTTCGTGTGGAGTTTACAATGAACCAAAATGGAGATAATTTTGTTGCTCCAGATTTCGCAGGGTTCAGAAGAATAGCAGGTCCTAATCAATCCATCAGCCAAAGTTGGGTGAATGGCAAAAGCGCATTTCAAAAAACATTCACTTTTTTTGTACAACCACTTAAAAGAGGCAAGATTACGATTGGACAAGCAGAAGTCACTATAGGCGGGCAGGTTTATAAAACCTCTCCAATGGATGTCGAAGTGACGGAGGCTGTAGACAATCCGAGTATGAGTGGAGATACTTCTCCAGAATCCAAAGCACTCGATGGAATCCATCTTGTAGCCGAAGTGTCTGACACCAATCCATATTTGAATGAAGGGATTTATGTAGTTTATAAATTATACATCAGTCCACAAACAGATATTAGAAACTATCGTGCTCTGGACAATCCTAAATACGAAAACTTCTGGAGTCAAAGCATTGATATTGATAAACTTGAAGTCAAAAATGGCGAATTTGGAGGAAATCCTTACCAATACATCGAACTCCGAAAAACGATACTTTACCCTCAAAAGACAGGCAAATTGGTCATAGAGCCGTTGTCCTTATCCATAGGCGTTGAAGTTCCATCAAACCGTAGAGATATTTTTGGAAGGCGTCTTTATGAGGTTGTCGACAAATCCTTTTCATCCAAAACTAGAACTATAGACGTCAAACCTCTTCCTGAGGAAAATAAACCCGCGAGTTTTACTGGTGCAGTAGGTCGATACTCCTTTGATGTTAGTGTAGATAAGAATTCATTGCTGGCGATGGAATCTCTGCAAGCAGAGGTCAAAGTATCTGGGCAAGGAAATATCAGTCTATTTGAATTGCCAGAATTGGTAGCTCCAGCCAATACAGAGGTTTTTGAACCTGAAAAAAAAGACAATATCAGGACCAATGCTTTTGGAATGTTGGGCAACAAGAAAAATGTATACACGCTTGTGCCTCAGCAAGCTGGTAAGCAAGTCCTGCCCTCGGTGGAGTTTTCGTATTTCGACCCAAAAAGAGATGAATACATTACCATAAATTCAGGAGCAATTTCAATCGAAGTCGAGCCAAACGCTTCTGTTTCTGCACCAACAACAAGTACAAATTCGGGACAGTCCTTTATAAAAGCGCCAGATGCACAGTTTAATTTTATCAAACTGAATACGGTATTACAACCCATAGAGAGCGAATATTTTTTCAAGAGCACAACATTCTGGATATTGCTAGTTGTTGCCTTGGCGATGTTTCCTTTGTTTTTGGTGTTTTCTAAATTTAATTCAAGAAATACATTATCAGAAGGCGATAGAAACTTGAAGAAGGCGAATAAATTGGCTAAAAAATATTTGTCTGAAGCCAAATCTCAATTAAAGGATTCGAGTGCATTTTATTTGGCTTTAGAGAAAGCACTTCATAACTACCTCAAAGCAAAGCTCAGAATTACGACAAGTGAATTGAGCAAAGAAAAAATTAACGAGTTATTAGAAGAAAGAAATGCAAATGCAGATAGTATTTCAAGCTTCTTAACGCTCTTGACGAATTGCGAAATGGCGAGGTATTCACCACAAACACAATCTGGTATTGATAATGATTATGCATTAGCCAAACAGACCATAGCTCAACTCGATAAAAATTTATAAGATGTATATTAAAATAATTTTTTCGATAATTATACTTCATCTTTCGGTTGTTGCGGGAGCACAAAATGATTCGATTTTTTCTAAAGCAAACGATGCTTACGCAGACGAGAATTATCAAGAGGCATTAAGACTTTATAAGTCGTTGGAAAAAAAGGATTTGGCTTCTAGCGAGTTGTTTTTCAATATGGGAAATGCAGCTTACAAACTAGAAAATACTGCTGAGAGTATTTATTATTTTGAAAAGGCTTTGAAGCTAGCACCAGAAGACGAGGCGGTGAAAAACAATTTGGCGTATGCCGAACGTATGCGCATCGATCAATTTGAAATTAACCCTAATTCTGAGTTAGACCAGGGCTATCAAAGCGTTTTAAAATTATTTTCCGTTGATGGTTGGGCAGTTTTGGTTTTAGTATTATTAGGTATTTCTTTACTGAGTTTCGGGTTCTATGTCTTCAAAAGTAGGACAGGTCAAAAACGACTATTTTTCACCTTGTTTTTGTTGTTTTTTGGCATTTCTATAGTAAGCTATGTGTTGGCGGTCAAACAACAAAACGTCTTAACAGACTCGACATATCTTATCATCTTTCAAGAGGAAATCAATCTTCTTGATGCGCCAAATCCAAATGCAACGATTCTTATTCAACTCCATGAAGGCACAAAAGTGAAGCTTCTTGATGAGTTTAGAACATTCAAACAAATTGAATTGCCGAATGGAACAAAAGGCTGGTTGGATGCTGGGAATTTAAAAAGAATCTAGTTCGTAAAGAGGACTTGTAAGGTTTGTATTGAAACCAAAACTTAATATGAGCTTCAAGCTTTCAACAAATGTTTTGTAGGAATATTAGTTCGGCATAACTTTTGAAAACCAAGAAGTGTTAATGTATTGAGGATACAACCAAACCCCTTGATATAAAGTTATAAAAAATCTAAAACACACTCATTTTCAATTAATTTTTTAAATTTGAGTATAAATCTGAAATGACGATGAAAAATAAATTTGCACTACTATGTTTTGCTTTAGTTTTAGCTGTAAGTTCATGCAGTTTTACAACTAAAACTTTTGATACAGATTCCGACAAAGACAAAGTTTTAATCGAGTTGATTACTTATGTTATCGATCAAGGCCATTATAATGTCAAAGATATAGATGATGAATTTTCAAAGAAAGTTTATCAGGACTTTTTAGAAAGTTTAGACCCTTTAAAAAGGCATTTTACACAAAAGGACCTGAATGATTTTCAGGTTTACGAATTATTAATTGATGATCAAATCAAAGAAAAAGAAATTGATTTTTTCAATTTGGCATATGAAAGATATTTAATTAGAATTAAGGAATCCGAGGAACGTTACAAGCAGATTCTTGAAAAAGAAATTAATCTAAACTCAAAAAGAACGATCAATACGGATTATGACAATATTGAGTTTGCAAAAAATGCAAAAGCCTTAAAAACACGATGGGAAGACCAATTGCAGTTTTCTATACTTTCGAACTATTATGATGAAGTAGAAGTTCAAGAAGCAAGAGCAAAAGAAAGTGATACCATAACCCTAAAGTCTAAAGACGAATTATTAGCTGAAGCCACAAGCCAGACGAAAGAGTCTTTAGAGCGATTTTTTGAAAACTCAGAAGAATTACGTCGAGAAGATTGGTTTAACATCTATGTAAACACAGTCGTTGAGCAATTTGATCCACATACAAATTATTTTGCGCCAAGGGATAAAGATCGGTTTGATGTATCCATGTCTGGTAAACTTGAAGGAATAGGAGCAAGATTACAAAAGCAAAGAGACAACATAAAGATTGTAGAAATCATTTCAGGTGGTCCAGCTTGGCGAGGTAAAGAATTGGAAGTTGGAGATATTATCATGAAGGTAAGGCAAGAAGATGAGGAGCAACCAGTTAATATTTCAGGTATGCGTATCGATGATGCCGTTTCCCTGATCAAAGGTCCAAAAGGAACCAATGTTACACTTACCATAAAAAAAGTTGATGGCACGACAGAGGATATTACGCTTGAAAGAGACATTGTAATCATCGAAGAGACTTATGCAAAGTCCACAATCATTGAAGACGAAGAAAGTTCATACGGCTTTATCAGTTTGCCCAAGTTTTATTTTAACATGGAAAACTACAGAGAGCGGAATGCGGCAGCAGATATAAAAGCTGAAGTCGAAAAACTTAAAAAAAGCAATGTTGAAGGTTTGGTTATCGACTTGAGAAATAATGGAGGTGGTTCTCTAACAACGGTTGTCGAAATGGCAGGATTGTTTATTGATAAAGGTCCTGTTGTACAGGTCAAGAAGAAAAATGGAAGCATCGAAGTACTCGACGATACCGATAGAGGAACAATTTGGGATGGCCCATTAGTGATTTTAGTCAATGAGTTGTCGGCCTCTGCATCAGAAATTTTAGCGGCAGCAATGCAAGATTACAAAAGAGCTGTTGTTATAGGTAGCAAGCAAACCTTTGGAAAAGGAACAGTTCAAAGTTTTGCAGATTTAAACAGATGGATGCGAAATAGCTCTTTAGGCGATATGGGCTCTTTGAAAATCACGACTCAAAAGTTTTACCGCGTAAGCGGCGGTTCGACCCAGCTTAAAGGTGTGGAAAGCGATGTTGTTGTGCCAGATCGATATTCGTACATTGATGTCGGCGAGAGAGATTACGACAATCCATTGCCATATGACAAGATTCCGGAAGCAGACTTTAAGGTTTGGGACGGATACAAAGAACTCGACCAAGTGATCGAAGCCAGCCAAAAACGAATGAATACACATGAACAAGTAGCGTTGATCGAAGAACAAGCCAAATGGATCAAGGCGCAAAGAGATAATAATGAATTTCCATTGAATTATGAGTCTTACAAGCAAATGATGGAGGATAATGAAGCAAAAGCTGAAAAATTTGATTCCATTCTGGATTATAGAAACGAACTGGTCTTTAAATCTCTGCCAAGTGAGTCTGCAGCATTTGAAAAAGACGAGGCTCTGAAAGACAAAAGAAATAATTGGTACAAGAACCTACAAAAAGATATTTATACGGAAGAAGCCATTCAGGTGCTCAAAGATTTAAGAGATAACATAAAAAAGTCTAAATTAGCAAACGTAATGTCTGAAGAAATCAAACAATGACGAGTCCAAAAGGACAATCCTTAATACACATAGCGCTCCAAAAATACAAACGTAATTTTTGGGGCGTTTTTAGTTTAGGGATTATTGTTTTTTGTCTTTTTGTTGCCGTTTTTGCTTATTTAATTTCGCCAGACCATTCAACAAATGCCAATCAAATGCATTTGTCGATACATTCTCAATCACCAGGTTTTTCGACATTGGTGCTGGAAGTGCCTAAAGACACAAAAGAAGAAAGTGTATTAAAAACATGGTTCTTTGGTCATGAACAAGTCAATGAACTTATACCCATACAAAGTTTTGAAATTGACGGTCAAGATATAAGTATACAGCCTTTTGATACTTCTTCCCCCAATCAAATAATTTCTTTAGAGCTTTACGAATCTGAAGATGTGCTAAAACAAGATTTTATTTACGAAAAAACATTTTGGCTTGGCACAGACCGTTACGGAAGAGATTTGCTAAGTCGATTGATTATAGGAACTAGAATTTCAATTTCAATTGGGTTTGTGGCTGTGTTTATTTCTTTGGTTTTAGGTATTCTAATGGGAGCGCTAAGTGGCTTTTATGGTGGTGTTATCGATCAAGTCATTATGTGGGTCATCAATGTGACCTGGTCTATACCTACTTTACTGTTGGTCATAGCTTTAACTTTGGCTTTAGGAAAAGGGTTTTGGCAAGTCTTTATAGCAGTTGGTTTAACCATGTGGGTCGAAGTGGCGAGAGTCGTGCGAGGACAAATGATAAGCGTAAAAAAAATGCCTTACATTACGGCTGCACAAGCACTTGGTTTTTCAGATTTCAGGATAATTACAAAACACATTTTACCAAACATCTTAGCGCCAATTATTGTCATTTCTGCAGCCAATTTTGCAGCAGCCATTTTGATAGAAAGTGGCCTTAGTTTTTTAGGCATTGGAGCCCAACCACCAGTACCAACTTGGGGCAATATGATTAAAGAACATTACAATTATATCATTCTGGGAAAAGCACATTTAGCCATTATTCCTGGTTTAGCTATTATGAGTTTGGTGATGGCGTTTATGCTAGTTGGGAATACGCTTCGGGATGTTTTTGATGTAAAATCCTAATTACCTTTCGCTCTGATACGTGTTGGTTTTTTGGTAACGATGTAAACGCCTATAAATACAAGAATTATTGAAAGTAAGTTGATCAGGTTTAATTCGTCAACACCAAGTAAAATAGCGTAGGAAATTCCAATAACAGGTTGCAAATAGATAAAAACCCCTAATGTTGAAGCTGATAATTCCTTTAACGCATAGATATTGAGTAAATAAGTTAAGAATGTGGTACCAACTACTACAAATACCATTTTCCATATGGCTTCAAATGGTAATTCCACCCAAACCACTTCATTAAATTCTGAAAAACAGATCGGGAAATTGATGACAACGGCGAATAAAAAAAACCACTTCATTAAGGTAATACTGTTGTATTTGGCAGTCAATGGTCTGACGGCAATCAGATAAACACTATATGAAATTAAATTGATGATGAAGAATGTATTGCCTAGTGGAATGTTTGGGGCGTTCAATGCTGTGGGACTTGTAAAAATGACAAGAACCAAGGCACCAATTAGTCCCATTAAAGCACCAATTGATTTCTGAACAGTTATTTTTTCTCTAATAAATAGAGCGGATAAAACAAACAGAACGATTGGCGATATGGTAATTATTACAGAGGAGTTTATTGGTGTAGAGAGATTGAGCCCTTTAAAGAAAAACAACATATTGATTACCATTCCACAGATGGTACAGAAAAGTATTCTTATCCAGTCCTTGCGGTCAATTTTTTCTGTTTTTAGGAATAGGCTAACAATCCAAAATAAAGAGGCCGCGCCTACAACTCTCAAAAATATAAATCCGTTTGGTTTTATATGATCAGGCATTACACCTTTTGCTAAGGTGTGATTTATGCCGTAGATAAGACTCGCGGTTGTAGCAGCAAGAAGCGCCCAAACACGCTTACTCACCTAAATGTGTTTTTAAACTCTCAATTACTTTTTTGGTATTGCCTATAAATACCTTTTCGCCATCAATAAAAATAGGGCGTTTGATAAAGGAATAATGTTCAAGAAGCAATGCTTTGTAATCTTCTTCTGAAAGATTTTGATTTTTTAAATCCCGTTTTTGCCAAAGCTGAGCACGGCGGTTGATAAGGCTTTCATAACTGTCCACATGCTTTCTCAGGAATTCGATATCATCTTGTGAGGCTGGTGTTTTTTTGGTGTCTTGTAATTCAAAACCATTGGTGTTGACTTCGGATATAATGCGTTTACAGGTATTACAGGTAGACAGGTAAAGTACTTTTTTCATGCTGAATAAATATTAAAATGAAGTTTGCTTCTTGCTTTTGTATGTTCTGTAAATAATGTAACCCAATCCGCCCATAAGCAAGTATGGAAATATCATGAGATAAACAATGCCATCATTTATGCCTTCGGCTACGGAATTGTCTGCATTGTTTTCCAATACGGCGCGGCACATGGCGCATTGGGCGTGAGTACTTTCGATAGAAAATACAATTATTAAGATAGCGAATACAATTCTGATATACATTTTAGACTTCATCATGGTTTTGACTTAATGTTTTAAGATAAAATTCTGGAGTATAAATACTTAGAGAGGGTTTCTTATTTTCTTTTAAATTTTTAATAATGATACTGTCAATTTACATTTTCTACAAAATAACACTTTAGAGCTTTCAGTAAATGGTTTATGGTTAATCAAAGCATCAATAATTATAGTTTAACTGATATAAGCCGATTTCACTTCAAATATTTTTCTCTCATTACCTTTTCAAGTTCTTTTTTTAAGCCAAGCTTGAATTTTACAATACTTGTAAAGAATCTCTCAAAGCAGCAATTTTATGGTGAACATCGCTTTTCTTTTTAATTTTACATTCATAGCTGCTCATTTATTCAAAGATAATCATAGTACGTATATCTGTGAAAATCTTTATTATTAAACCCTAATAGTAAGGATACATGAATACATATACTAACACACCTGTAATCGCCACATACATCCAAATAGGAAATGTCCATTTGGCTATTTTGCGATGTTTTTCGTATTGACCTGTTAAACCACTGTACATCGTAAAAAGTACTAAGGGGATAATCACTCCAGATAAGACAATATGAGAAATTAGAATAAAAAAGTAAACCGGTCTTTCCCATCCTTCGCCACCAAAGGGCACGGGCTCATGGCTTATTTTTGAAATGACATAACTGACCAGAAAAACGGCTGATAAAACAAAAGCTGAAATCATCACATTACGATGAAGGATCATTTTTTCAGCCTTAATCAAACGATAACCTACAAAGAGTAAAATCGCTGTTAAGCCATTTATTACAGCGTGAAAAAATGGAAAGGTGCCAACATTAATACCCAATAAATTAGTTCTCGTATCCAGATTCATCAACAGGACAACAACAAGTGGTACGGCAAGCGATAGCGTTATGATGAGGTTGACCATAAATTTACTTGGAGCTAAATATGTTTTCATTGTTATTGTTTTAATAATTGGTTAATGTCTTCAATCAATATATCAATTTGTTGTTCTTCGCTAAATCTGTTTTGATCTTCGTCATACTCCACAGCGCCTTGATAAAAGAGAATAGGGTTTCCGTTTTTGTCTTTTCTGCTTCTTAAATAACCTTCCTTATCTACCAAGGCAAAAAAACCAGAGTGTTCAAATCCGCCAGGAGCGG
Organism: Bacteroidia bacterium; assembly: GCA_030429455.1. Taxonomy (GTDB): domain Bacteria; phylum Bacteroidota; class Bacteroidia; order Flavobacteriales; family Flavobacteriaceae; genus Psychroflexus. The sequence goes on from JAUIFC010000042.1 coordinate 21,442, forward strand.
CATTTTCTTGTTTGACGTATAAACTAAAGCCTTTGTTCGACGACTCCAAGATATCATCCAATTCGCCAGTCATCATATGCCAGTTTGGATGTTTTAAACCGATTTTTTCAGAATAGGCTTTTAATGCTTCAACAGTATCATTGATAGGGTCTATGCTAAAAGAGGCAATACCGAAATTATCTATACCATAAAATTTTCTTTGGATCTGAACCATGTTTTTGTTCATAATTGGACAAATAGTAGGACAAGTGGAAAAGAAAAATTCAACAACATAAACTTTGCCTTCATAATCCTTGTTGGTAATGGTTTTGCCATCTTGATTTGTAAAGGAAAAATCGGGCACTTTTCGTTTTTCGCCTTCAAAAGTAAGGTAAGCAATGGGTTCCTCTTCGCTTCTGGCATTCGCTTCTTTGATTACCCATAATCCAAAAATCAGAACGATAATAACAATACTTATGTAAGGAATATATTTTTTCATTCTATGGTCAATTAGTTGTTTCTGTTGTATTTTTTTAGGGCTAATCTGTATTCTGCCAAAATAACTTTAACATCATCAACCATTTCCTTACTTAATTCGGCAACAGAGGACATGTCGTATGAATACCTGGTTGAGCCGTCTTCATCTTCAGCTCTTCCTCTTAAATTTAGGTTCTTATCTATTATAAATACTTGACTTGTGCTTGATTTCTCATCCAAAGTAACTGGGGTTTGTAAAGATTGGAAAATGGCTTCAATTTCATCAGCATCCATTTCTACAAACATCCATTTGTCTGTCGCGGAAGTATAGTTTACAGCTTCTATAAAGCCATCAATAAGCTCGGTTTGGTTTGGTGTGACAAGACTGACAAATTGCAAGTCGTTAAAGTCTTTAAATCGGTCGTAAATCTTTTCTTTTAGATTAAATGCAAAAGCTTTTTTTGTGCTAACATCGCTACCTAAAAAGGAAAGTATTGTAATTTTATCTTCAAAATTTACAAGGCTGTCTTTGTAAATGGTATTGTAGTTTTTAGTGTTCAGTACATTTTCTGCAACAATATCTAGTTTTGCAAAATTATTAACGCCACTTGCGAAAAACATGTAAACAACAAGAGGAAGTAAAAAAAGAACGCCTAAAACAATGTGCTTTTTTTGAATGTTCATCTGCTATAATTTAAGTGTTTACTGAAGGTTAATAATCTAAAAATTCCAAATTGCTTTTGAAGTGCAAAAATAAAAAAGGCAGCCTACTCGTGGACTGCCTCATATATGATTTAACCTATTTTTAGGTAAGACGAATTTAAAAATCCCAAGTCATATGACCATTTGTGTATACTTCTTCGATGTAAGCACCTTCTATAAGAAGGATTGCAATAAGGTAACAGATTAAGAACACTGCTGTCCATACAACGACTCTTCTTAAGCCTTTGGTTTCATGTTCCATATGCATGAATGCCCAAGTAATGTAGTATGCTTTTACGATTGTAAGTATAATGAACATCCAGTTAAGGTAAGACATGCCAAGAAGGTCATGGAAGATCAAAAACTCTGGTCTTAGGTATCCGAAAAATACTTCAACTATAGTCAATACAGACAGGTAAGCGAAAACTGTCCAAATTCGTTTTTTTGCTGCGCTAGAATCGTGGTGTGCTATATCGTGTGCCATTTTGTTTTATTAATAAATTTATACTAAATAGAAGAATGTAAATACAAATACCCAAACTAAATCGACAAAATGCCAATACAGTCCAACTTTTTCTACCATTTCATAACTGCCTCTTCTCTCATAAGTTCCTAGTAGAACATTAAAGAATATGATACATAAAATTACTACTCCAGAGAAAACGTGGAATCCGTGAAATCCTGTGATAAAGAAGAAAAAGTCTGCGAAAAGCGGCGCTCCATATTCGTTATGAGTAAGGTTGGCTCCTTGAACAATTCCAACACCGCGATTGTTTAAGTATTCCAAGGACGTCTGTCTGTCGAGAACTGTTTTTTCGCGTTCTTCGTTTAATGTCATTGTTCTCACCAATAGGTTTGGTTGAGCTGCAAAGCCATTTTTTACTTGGTCTAGAGAAACTGTTGGCAAGTTGCTTTCATTCTTGTACCAAATGCCTTCATTGGCATTGTGTTTTTCACGTTGTGACATGCTTTCGCCCATGGCCACATCTTCAATCGAAATTCTTTTGTTATCGTTATTAGCATCTACAAATTGTAAAATGCTGCCACTTCTTGTTTCTACTGCGCCGTATTCACCTTTAATAAAGTTTGCCCATTCCCAAGCTTGTGAGCCAACAAAGATTGCACCACCTAAAATCGTTAGGGCCATGTATAAAACGACTTTGTTTTTCTTCATTTGGTGTCCAGCATCGACAGCCAATACCATTGTTACAGAAGAAAAGATAAGAATAAATGTCATTAAAGCCACATAGAACATTGGAGCATCGACGCCATGTAAAAAAGGAAAGTGATTAAATACCTCATCGGCGATTGGCCATTCTGTAGAATACTTAAATCTAGAAAAGCCATATGCTGCTAAAAATCCTGAAAATGTCAAAGCATCTGAGAGAATGAAAAACCACATCATTAGTTTTCCATAACTCGCTTTTAATGGCTGATTGCCACCACCCCAAAGCTTACCTTCCGTTCCTGTGCTTGCTACCGCAGTCGAATTCATATTTTAGTTTTTTATAGAGTTTCGCAAAAATATATATTTTTATTAATAGAAGGTTAAAAATACAAATAAAAACAGCCATAAAATATCTACAAAATGCCAGAAGGATGCACCGATACTAAATCCCAACATTTTAGTCGGAGAATATTTTTTTCGGAAATGATTTATAACCATAACTATCAAAACAATAATGCCTGCAAGAAGATGGACCAAGTGTGCCATGACCAAGACATAGACATAAGAAGAGTTGATAGTACTCGTTTCTCCCGTGAAGTAATACCCATTTTCTACAAGCGATTCGAATCCTTTGAATTGTAAACTGACAAAAGCTAACCCAAGCCCAAGTGTAAGAAGTAGAAATACTGTGGTCAAACCTCTCTGGCCTGTTTTTAAAAACCGTTTTGCAAAAAGCAATGTTATACTGCTTAAAATAATCA
>JAUIFC010000043.1 GCA_030429455.1 Bacteroidia bacterium
AAATTGAAAAATTTGGTATAGAGCAAGAGATTAAAGAATTTATATCGCCTCGTAAGGCGCTCATTGATCTTATGGATGTAGATGAAAACCATATTCCGGATATTCTCTTATTAGATATTAATATGCCAGAGTTAACTGGCTTTGAGTTTATAGATGCCCTTGCGGACAAGCGCCCAGAACTTTTAGATAAGCTTAATATATTTATAGTAACCTCTTCCTTAAATCCCGAAGATCATCAGACAGCAAAAGGCTATGACTGTATTAAAGGTTTTCATGATAAGCCTATAGATTTAGATAAAATTATGACCACCTTTAACCAGCTCTAAAACCAAAAGGCGTAAGTGGGTAAAGTCATATACATAGATCGCCATAAGACCGTGAATAGCGCATTTATAATTTAATAAAACTTGCGAAAAACCGTCAAGTAAGTAAAAATAGCGGGGTTTAATATAAAAACAAACTTTTGAACACCTTAAGTGCTATTAAGGCCAAAAGGCAGTATCAATCTAAAAAGTCGTGTTGAAATTGAATTATTGTTTTGATTTTTGCATGAACACTACAAATGGTTTTGAGACCCAAGAAATCCAAATAGAACAATAATCTAATAATAAAATAAAAAACCTGAAACAAAGGTTTCAGGTTTTTCTTGCGGAGAAAGAGGGATTCGAACCCCCGGTACCTTTCGGTACAACGGTTTTCAAGACCGCCGCATTCGACCACTCTGCCATTTCTCCAAATGCGAGTGCAAAGATAACAAGGTTTAGAATTCTACAAAATATTTTTCGATATTATTTAAGGCTAGATTCAGAATCCAAAGACCGCCAATAAAAAAAGCCCAAAATTGGGCTTTTAGTCAAATTTGTTCCGAAAAGTTAATTCACATTAATCAACTCTGACAACGAATCGAAATTCATTCCATCAGACATCTTCATCAGCTTGTAAAAATTACTTGGATTCAAATCGTCGCCAAGTAATCTTACGACCATAAAGCCTTGTTCCGTATCGTTGGCGTAAATGATAATTTCTTCAACAGTGCCCTCGATATTATCAGCGTACATGCTCATTTGAGAATTTTCGCTATTCACAGACATCAATTGAGTATCATTGTATTCAGATGACAATATAGATGTCAATTCTTGTTGTTTTGATTTGTAGTCTTCGTCATTAGCACTGTCCTTTTTAAATCCTAAAAAGTTCACCTTACTCACGTCTTTAAACACTTCTTTCTGGTCTTCTGGCAATTGGTCAAAATTGTCCACAAAGGTTTTTAAAGAGAAATCTACACTAATAAAGTTATCATCTTCTTTTGCGTCAACCAAAAAGGTTTGCAAGGTGTTGGTTTGACACGACACGAACAGTATTGCTGCTAGACAGCTGGTTATTAAAGCTTTCATATTATTTGTTATTAAGTTCATTTGCTCCAGGAACATTTAGCTTATTGGCTAGTTTAGACACTTGGTTAAGATCTATCAATCCATTTACGATTATCAATACCGATTCGGAGTCGCCTTCACTACTATTTACATGCATGACCAATTGCTTTATTTCGTCATCTGTTTTTCCTGGCTCGTACAAAAACAAAACTCTTTGTCCATCTTCTTGAATTCGCATTAGTTCTTCAAGTTTTTTACTCTTCAAGTACTTTTCGGCGTCTGCATTAAGTTGTTTACTTATTTTTGGGTCTGCAGTCGAAAATATTTTGATGTCTTCAAGATCATTAACCATATTAATATAGTCCTGTACTTCTGGATCTTTACTGTCCAAATCTAACTTGTTCATAAGTTTAAACATGTTCTTGTTGATAACAACTGAGGTTACCCCAGACATATTTGAGTACTTACTAAAATCTTGTGCGTAAGTTAATCCTGATAAAAGGAGTGCTGTAATAAAAATTGCTATAGTTTTCATTTTTTCTTGTTTTAATGGTTTATTTTAAATTTAAATATTTGGTTTTGGTTGATTCTAGTGTATTGAGTCGGAGGATTTCTTTTTTCCCCGAATTAAGCTTATCTCCGATAAGATCAAAGGCTTTGATGGTTTCTTGCAAAGCCAGTTCAGGATCGTCATAGGTTCCTAAGTCTTGTCCTGTCGTTTGACTTTTGATAAAGAATGTCGTAGCAACAGCTACCATAAGTATGGCTGCCAAATTGTGCCACGATTTCCAGAATGGTCTTACTTTAGGCACAAATGTTTGAGTTGATTGCTCTTCTCTTGCCACTTGAAAATATGAGAACATGCTTTTATACACCATCCATTCGGGATTGATATCATCTCCATTAAAGTAGTCTGAAAGAACTTTCTCTTCTTTTATATCTGTCTGCCCCTCTAGATATTTATCTAATAGTTGCTTAATTGTATCTTCTCTTTTCATAATTGTTTTGTTTTGCTAGTTGTTCAACTAATGCTTTTCTTGCTCTAGACAATGTTACTCTTACCGCTGTTGGTTTCATATCCATGATTTCACAAATCTTGTCATAATCATAGCCTTCAATTTCACGAAGGTGTAAAACCATTTGTTGAGTTTCAGGAAGTTTTTCTATCATAGACTCTACCCTATTCCACTCTTGTTTAGCTTGTAATTCTTCATGTGGATTTGCTGCGCTATTTTCAAAATTACTATGAACCAATCTTAGATTTTGGCTAGACTTTAATTTCAATTGGTCTAAACAGTGGTTTTTTGTCATAGTCATGGCGAAAGCTTCAACATTTTTTATATTGGCTAAGCTTTCTTTTTTATTCCACAATTTTAAAAGAACGTCTTGGGTAGCATCTTCAGCAGAATCACTTGAAACAAGTAATCTTCTAGACAATCTAAATATCTTCTGCTGTATTGGCAAAATCAATTTATTAAAATCTGATGCTTTCATTTTTGTCGGTTTCATAGTTACGACGACTATGTTTCTTTTTTGTTACTTGGTAATATCATTTTTTTTAATTTTTAAAGAAAAAAGAATTTATATACCTGTTTATCAATATTTTAAAAAGTAAAATTAATTGGAATTTATCTATATAAAAAGTGTGTACGCCGCAAACATGCTAATTTAATTGCCTTAGCAGAACAAATAAGCATTAGGTTTTAGGATAAATAATTTCTTAACACAAGTTATTACAAAAGGTATTTTATGTGAGGTAATAAATTGTATTTTTACGCATTATTTCAATATATGGGAAAAATAATAGCAATAGCAAATCAGAAAGGTGGTGTTGGCAAAACTACAACAGCTGTCAATCTTGCAGCGTCGCTTGGTGTGCTTGAAAAAAACATATTACTTATAGACATAGACCCTCAAGCCAATGCAACCTCAGGTTTGGGCATAGATGTGGACGAATTATCCACAAGCAGCTATCAACTTTTGGAACATACGATTTCGGCTGAAGAACTTATTATACCTACAGATTCGCCAAACTTAGATCTAATTCCAGCGCACATCGATTTGGTAGCCATCGAAATAGAACTTGTCGATCAGGAAAAAAGAGAGTATATGCTCAAAGAAGCTTTAAAAGGCTTGACGGACAAATATGACTACATCATATTAGACTGTGCGCCTTCTTTAGGTCTATTAACTCTTAATGCCTTAACAGCAGCCAACTCGGTAATCATTCCGATACAGTGCGAATATTTTGCATTGGAAGGATTAGGCAAGCTACTTAATACGATAAAAAGTGTTCAAAAAATTCATAATCCTGAGTTGGACATTGAAGGCTTGCTACTTACCATGTACGATTCGAGATTAAGGCTTTCTAATCAGGTGATTGACGAAGTAAAAAAACACTTTGCCGAAATGGTTTTTGAAACTATTATCCAAAGAAATGTGAGGTTAAGTGAAGCTCCGAGTTTTGGAGAAAGTATAATTAAGTATGATGCGACAAGCAAAGGTGCAAGTAATTATTTGAGCCTCGCAGAAGAATTAATTAATCAGAATAAAAACTAATCTATGGCAAAAGCCAGAAAAAAACAAGCTTTAGGTCGAGGTTTATCTGCCTTGCTAAGCGATCCAGATAAAGATATAAATTCTGTTGAAGACCAGGGTGCTGAAAAATTGGTAGGTAACATTGTGGATTTACCTTTGGAATATATTGATGTGAACCCTTTTCAACCGAGAACAAGCTTTCATGAAGAACAACTAGAAGAGCTTGCTGTTTCGATCAAACAATTAGGAGTTATACAGCCAATTACCGTGAGAAAAATGGATGGTAATAGGTATCAATTGGTATCGGGAGAAAGGCGATTAAGGGCGTCGAAACTTGCAGAGCTAGAGAGTATTCCGGCATATATAAGATTGGCTAACGATCAAGAAGCACTCGAGATGGCTCTTGTCGAAAACATTCAACGCCAAGATCTTGACCCTATCGAAATTGCCTTGTCTTACCAGAGGCTAATTGACGAAATAAATCTTACCCAAGAACAAATGAGTAGTCGAGTTGGCAAAAAACGCTCGACCATCACAAATTACTTGAGACTGCTCAAGCTTGACCCTATTGTCCAAACAGGAATGCGAGATGGATTTATTAGCATGGGGCATGGAAGAGCTCTTGTCAACATCGATTCTGCAGATCGACAAGTAGATGTTTATGAAAAAATTATAAAGGACAAACTTTCTGTCAGGGCAACCGAAGATTATGTAAGAAAATTTAATTCCGCCAAACCTTCTTCGCCAATAGAATCATCCGCTCAGGTTAAAACTTATAACGAAGAGAAAAACAACATTTCTCAATTCTTTGGGGCAAAAATTGACATCAAAGTTACCAAGAAAGGCAATGGACGCATAATTATTCCGTTTGCATCTGAAGAAGATTTGCAAAGAATAAAGGGTCTTCTAGATAAAAAATAATTAGAATTTGAAAGTAGCATTCCTATTCATAGCAGTGTTTTGTTTTTGTTTAAAAAGTAATAGTCAAAACGATACTATTCCGCTTAAATATGATAAAGTCGTAGAATCGAAATCTTTTCAAGCAAATCCATATGATGCCAATGCCCCAGCAAAAGCGGCCTTTTATTCGGCCATATTACCAGGACTAGGACAAGCCTATAACAAAAGTTACTGGAAGATACCACTAGTTTATGCAGGTTTAGGCACAACTTTGTTTTTTTATTTTGACAATAATTCTAGATATTTAGACTATAGAAATGCCTATAAAAGAAGACTCGCTGGTTACGAAGATGACGAGTTTTTTGGTATTCTTACCGATGAAAACCTCATTCGAGGTCAAAAACAATTTAGAGAATTTCGGGACATTTCACTTTTGCTTACAATAGGCATGTATATTTTGAATATAATAGATGCCAACGTAGAAGCACACCTTGACCAGTTTAGCATTACAGAAGATTTGTCATTAAGACCCAGTCAAATTCAGAATTATTCCAATGGACAAAATTCATTTGGCTTATCTTTAAGTCTAAAAATCAAATAATTATGAAAGTGGCGATAATTGGTTTTGGTAAAATGGGCAAGAGCATAAAAAAAATTGCTGAAGAACGAGGCCATGACATCGTTTACATTGCAGATCAAGACATTAATGTTTCAAAATTGAAAAAAGCTGAAGTAGCCATTGAGTTCAGCATTCCCGAAGCGGCCTTTAAAAACATTTCGATTTGTATCAAAGAGCATATTCCTATCATATCTGGAACAACCGGCTGGTTGGAAAGATTTGAAGATGCCAGAAAACTTGTGGACGACTATAAGTCGAAATTCTTATATGCTTCCAATTTCAGCATTGGTGTGAATATATTTTTTAAATTAAATTCGGTTTTAGCCAAATTAATGTCTTCTCATAAAAACTATCATTTAGACCTACAGGAAATTCATCATACTGAAAAAAAGGATGCGCCAAGTGGTACAGCAATTAGTCTTGCAGAACAAATAATCCAAAATTCTGATTACAAGTCTTGGTCTCATCCAAAACAAAACAAACCAAATGATATCCCTATAGATGCTAGAAGAGAAGTTGGGGTGCATGGGACTCATATTGTTGACTATCGTTCGGCCATTGATACAATCTCTATCAAACATGAAGCCCATTCTAGAAAAGGCTTTGCGCTAGGAGCTGTTCTAGCCGCAGAATGGCTCGAAAAAGAAAAAAATCACGGATGCTATAGCATGCAAGATGTATTAAAATTATAAATATCTATTGAATTAAAACTAATGAAAGGAGTAATTATATTTATCTTAATCGTTCAAGTTATTCATTTTTTAGGAACTTGGAAACTATATAAAAAAGCTGGAAAACAACCTTGGGAAGCAGCGATTCCTATTTACAATGCAGTCGTTTTATTACAGATTTTAAGAAGACCATGGTGGTGGATATTCTTCTTGTTTATCCCTGTTGTTCAATTACTTATGTTTCCAGTCATTTGGGTAGAAACGGTGAGAAGTTATGGCTACGACAAAACAAAAGACACCATTTTGGCCATTGTCACTTTGGGTTTTTATATTTTATACATCAACTATTTTTCTGCCAACTCTTATGCTGGTAGCAGAGATTTAAAACCAAAATCTAAAGCTGAAGAAACGCTAGGTTCAATAGTCTTTGCAGTGATTGCTGCAACAATTGTTCACACCTACTTTATGCAACCCTTTACTATACCCACATCTTCTCTTGAAAAGTCACTTTATATTGGCGATTTTTTGTTTGTAAGTAAGTTTCATTATGGTGCAAGAACACCGGGAACAGCGGTATCTTTTCCAATGGTTCACGATACCATTCCGTTGGTAAAAACCAAATCGTACACCAACACACCACAACTACCGATGTTTAGATTGCCTGGATTTCAAGAAGTAAAAAGAAATGACATTGTGGTTTTTAACTGGCCGACTGATACGGTTCCTTATTTTGGGTATTCAGGCAAAAAGAAATACGTAAAACCTATAGACAAAAAATCCAATTATGTAAAAAGAGCTGTTGGTGTTTCAGGCGATTCACTAGAAATTATTAATGGTAAAGTATACATAAACTCTAATCCGCTAAAACTACCAGAAAGAGCTGATTTACAATACTCTTACAAAGTTGAAGGAGACAATTTCAACCCAAATACCATTATGAATCGTTACGAAATCACGGATGGTTTTATTCCGATCAACAATGGTCAATATTTTGCAAAAGCAATTTCGGAGTCCAATATTGATCGTTTTAAAAAATTACCAAATGTAAAAAGCGTTACCAAACAGATTTACAGTAAAAATGATACGCCACTGACTAAAGCAATTTTTCCTAATACGGCAAGAAGAAATTGGAACAGGGATAATTTTGGCCCAATCTACATTCCTGAAGCGGGTAAAACTGTAAAGATTGATAACAACAGCATCGATTTTTACAAAAGAATCATAGAGGTTTACGAAGGTTCGGAAATGGGGATTTCTAACAAAATAACCTTTAACGGAACTCAAGTATTGTTAAATGGAGAATTACTTAAGGAGTACACCTTTAAGCAAAACTACTATTGGATGATGGGTGACAACAGACACAATAGTGAAGACAGCCGTTTCTGGGGTTATGTTCCTGAAAACCATGTTCTTGGAAAACCTGTTTTCATTTGGTTAAGCTTAGATTACAACAAATCTTTTCCAGACATGATCCGTTGGGATAGGATGTTTACAACAGTTTCTGGAGAAGGAGAACTCGTGTCGTATTTACCTTATTTTTTAATCGTACTTGTTGTCATTTTTGGCATCAATTTCTTTAGAAAGAAAAAGAAATCTTAATGCTTGAAGCTGTTATCTCATTGCCTTACTTTGGTTCTTTTCATTTTTTTAAAGAACTCATTAACTACGAAAAAATTTGTATCGAAAAATTTGAAAACTTTCAAAAGCAAACCTATAGAAATCGCCAATATATTTACGGAGCAAATGGCAAGCTAATGCTTAACATTCCTGTAAAACATAGTAAATCGAGTGTAAGAAGAAAATATGCAGATTGCCAAATTGAAAATAGCTTTAAATGGCAAGAACTTCACTTTAAATCTTTAGAAACCGCCTATAGAACATCTCCGTATTTCGAATATTACGAAGACGATTTTATTCCTTTATATAAAAAGCATTATGAGTCTTTATTCGATTTTAATCTTGACTGTTTTAATACCATTTTAGAACTGCTTCATATTGATGTAGAAATTTCTTTTTCAGAAAGGTATAAAGAAAACTATGATGACAACCTTCGAGATTTAAGACCCCTTATTAGTGCTAAAACTAATAACCATGAATTGGCATTTAAACCGTATCATCAAGTCTTTGAGAGCAAACATGGATTTATAGAGAATTTGAGCATTCTAGATGCTTTATTTAATCTTGGGCCAGAAACAACAAGTTTCTTAAAAAGCTAAAGCTTTATTTTAGACAGGATAGGATAATGGTCCGAATAATCGACATCGTAATTTTTAAAGAGTAAGGGTTTAAGCTCTTCGCTAACCATGATCATATCAATTCGCAAGGGAAATCCTTTAAAAACATATGTTCTGCCATAACCTTGGCCCATCTCTTTAAAGGTATCTTTCAAACCTAAAGAAGTTAAACTATTGTATAAATATGACAATGGTGTATTATTCGTATCCGCACACAGAATAACAGGATATGGCGAGTTTACTATATGTTGTTCTACAATATTAAATTGATTAACCTGTCTTGGAAAAACCCGTTTAAACTGTTTAAACTTCAATTTTGGTCTTTCTAAATAAACGTCTATATCTTTTTGTATGTTCAAAGACTCAAAATGAATACTAAAAACCCTAACGGTATCATTCTGTATGACGATATCCGCATAGATGCCCGAATTGTGCGAATTGAAATCCAAAAGTTGTGAATCTATGATGGGATACTTGCTTAGAATTACAGTTTTTAATTTATCGACAGTATCATTTTTTACCTTATACTTATAGTCTTTAAAATTATTTTCCATCGAAATGGCAAACTCTTGCATACAAACTATGTCTGGAGATTCTTGATCCACAAATGCCTTGATGTCTTCATAAGTATTTTTTCGTTTATCCTTTAAGCTGTAAAACTGCATGACATTATAACTCATGACGCTTAGGCCATCAGCTGTATATTCTACGTTGGAAGAAAACTTATATATTTTCTGTACATGAAACCACCCTAATAACAAAACTATCAAAGACAAAAGCAGTTGCTTTTTAAGCTTAATGGTCCAAATCAACAGAAATAGAATATTAATCAGAATGAAAGGAATAGTAAAAAGGTTTAATACACCAACTATCTTGACATCTAATGGAGAAATATAAGTTGTTGCATACAAAAAAATCAATATTGCTGCAAAAACAATATTCAATACGAATATGATTTTATGGCTGGTTTTGGTTTTCTTCATAAAAAAGATTAGAGGTCTTTACCTGCGTTGAAAAGGAAGTCTTTTTCTTCTTTTGATAGACTTTCGTAACCACTATTACTTATTTTATCTAAAATTGCATCAATCTGTTTTTGCTTTTCAGATTTATTTATAGTTGTCTTTTTAGCATAAGATTTGTTTTTATAGACGGTTTTCATTTTGACTTTTGTAGTCTTTTTAGGTTTGGGTTTAGAAACAAAAAAGCTTTGAAAACTCGCAATGGTATTTTCTATCCATTTGCCAATATCATTTCCTTTATCCAGTTGTTTGGTGTAAAGAAAACCTATTAATGCGCCTCCTAAATGAGATAAGTGACCGCCAGCATTTCCTAATGGTATTTGAACAATGTCTGACACCAGAAAAAAGGCTGCTATCCACCATAACTTTAGATTACCTAAAAAAAACAGTCTTATCTGTGCGTTGGGAACTTTGGTCGTTACACCAATCAAAACAGCCATAACCGATGCCGATGCTCCAATTATATAACCCTTTGACAACGAAGAAAATGCAGGCAACAGACTATAACTTAGCGTGTAAATAAGTGCGCCGAATATGGCACCCATGATGTAATAATTTAAAAGTCGTTTCCCTGAATAGTAAATTAAAAACTGCGAACCTCCTAAATGTAAAATAAGCATATTAAAAATAATATGCCATATATCCCCGTGAATAAAAGCATAAGTTATTATGCTCCAAGGTTTAAAAATTAAATCTGATAAACTTTGCGGAAACGCTAACCATTCTATAAGCGGATTAGCCTCTGTTCCCATCAAAAACAGAATTGTTCTTACCAAATAAGTAAAAACAAACAAAATAACATTCAAAACTATCAATTTCTCTAGAATCGAAGCTGTTTTGTATTTATAAATTAATTGTTGTCTAGTCGTCATTCTAATTCCATCGATTTTGATTAAACCCATTTTTCTTCCAAACCCTCATGGTCAAAAAACCAATTACTGCTCCACCTATATGTGCCCAATATGCTGTATTATCTGGACCGGCCAAAGAACTTCCCGTCAGTGCAGAAACCACATTAAGAGCAAAATATCCTCCAATTAAATACTTAGCTTTTATGGGAATAGGAATAAAAATAATGTACAATGGCATATTAGGATAAAGTACTGCAAACGCAGCTACAACACCAAAAATTGCTCCAGACGCACCAACCATTGGCACGATATAATTGGTTAGTAGTTTTGTGCTTATTTCGCTTGAAATCCCATAGGTTCGGTATTGTCCTGTTTGCACTGCGGAATCCAAAACAGATTGAATTTGGTCTGGTGTAATTCCAGATTCAATGTACTGCTGATAGGCATCTTTAAAACCGATGTAGTGAAAAAGTACCTGAAGACATGCTGCGCCTAAACCTGCTGAAAAATATAAAAACAAAAAACGTTTTTGTCCCAGGTTCATTTCTAAAACACTTCCAAAAATAAATAAAGCAAACATATTGAACAGTATATGCGTTATATCCGAATGCATAAACATGTGAGAAATAACCTGCCAAATTTGAAAATTAGGATTCTGAGGATACCATAAAGCAAAATATTTCAATGCTATGTCTCCGACAATTTGTGAACCCAAGAAAAACAATGCATTGGCAATAAGTAATGTCTTTACCGTTTCTGTTATCCTATTCATGTATGAAATAGTTTGTCTATTATGTTGTCATCTATTTCAACAAATATAGGTCGATTTTGTGGAGATAATAAGGGTTCTTTACAAGAAAATAACGCTTTTATAAGGTCTTTTTGTTCTTCTTCCTTAAGTGCTTTCCCGTTGGGAATGGCCATGTTTTTGGACATGATAATGGACAACCTGTTATTTCTATCAAATCCAGATGCAGGAATTTCTGCCTTGAAATCTTCTATCAATTCAATAATCACCTCTTGGATTTGTGACTCTAAGAGTATACCTGGTATTCCATTTATGAGAATGGTACCGTGGTCAGATTTAGAAAAATCGAACATAAAGCCGGTAAGCTCTAAGGAATCGTTTAGGGCTTGCAAGAGAGAAACTTCTTCGGTTGTTAATTGTAAAACCAAAGGAAACATGAGTTGTTGAGAACTAGCTGCTTCTTGGGTAATTTGTTTTAAAAACTGTTCGTACAAAATTCGTTCATGTGCTCTATTCTGATTAATGATTAACAAGCCTTCTGAATTTGAGGTAATAATATACTTGTTCAAATACTGAAAGGAGTTGTGTGAACTTTCTAGCTGATTAAACAAAAGTGATGATTCTATTTCATTTTCAATCAAGACTTCATTTTGTTGTTTTATATCTTCATCTAAATGGGAATATAATTTATCCCAAACGATAGGATTGGATTTCGTATTTGTACTTTTATCTATTGGGAAACTGTCAGTTTTAAAAGGATTAAAGTTTCTATCTACCTCAACTTTAGGCAATTTAGCATTAGACTTAAAGGAATCGTAACGCGTATCCATGCTTTTATCTCGGTCGAAATCTAAAATTGGTGTAATATTAAATTGCCCTAAACTGTGTTTTACACAACTTTTTAAAATGCTATAGATACTGTATTCGTCTTCAAACTTTATTTCAGTTTTTGTAGGGTGAATATTGATATCTATGGTATGCGGATCTATGGTTAGAAAAATAAAATATGACGGATGCGTTTTAGGTTTCAATAAGCCTTCGAATGCCTGACTCACAGCATGGTGCAGGTAAGAATTTTTGATAAACCTATCGTTTACAAAAAAGAATTGTTCGCCACGTGTACGTTTGGCAAAAGAAGGTTTTGCCACAAATCCTTCAACTTTGAGCAATTCCGTTTCTTCTAGTATGGGCACCAAATTATTATCAATCTTTTTGCCCATAACATTAACTATCCTTTGCCTTGACTTGCTGGGCATAAGCCTAAATAATTCAGTATTGTTGTGAATTAATTTAAAGCCAATTTGTGGATGTGCTAATGCGACACGTTGAAATTCGTCGATAATATGGCGTTGTTCCACAGTATTAGATTTCAGAAAATTTCGTCTCGCAGGTATATTGAAAAACAAATTCTTTACCGCTATGCTAGTTCCTTGAGCTGTCACACAGGGATCTTGACGTTTTACTTCACTGCCTTCGATGACTATTGTAGTTCCTGTTTCTGAAAGTTGATTTTTAGTTTTAAGCTCAACATGACTCACCGCCGCTATGGACGCTAAGGCTTCTCCCCGAAAGCCTTTAGTATTTAAATTAAACAAATCTTGAGCAGACGTAATTTTTGATGTCGCATGACGCTCAAAAGCCATTCTGGCATCTGTAACAGTCATGCCTAATCCATCATCTATCACTTGAATTAAGGTTTTGCCAGCATCCTTTACAATAAGTGTGATGTTTTTGGAATGGGCATCAATAGAATTTTCTAAAAGCTCTTTGACAACCGAAGAAGGCCTTTGTACAACTTCTCCAGCGGCAATTTGATTTGCTACATGATCTGGAAGAAGTCTAATAATATCCGTCATACTCTGTTTATGGTAAATATAGAGAGGTCAAAATCTATAAACCACAAAAATAATAATGTAAGAATTAATGCAATGAGTATAATGCGTTTATTTAAGCTTCTGTTACCACGATGCCTACTTTCTTCTCTTGCCTTTGCCCAATGCGATCCGAAATCAATTTGATTATTAATCTCTTTAAATTTCGAAAATCTTGAATCAAAATCGTAAATATTGCCTTCGTCTTTGCCTTGGTAATACCTAGGCGTATAGTTATATCTTGCGTTTTTTCTTAGTTTGAAAGGCTTAAATCTTAGCATTTTAGTAGTTATAGTTAACAAATTTAATTATAAAAAAACCATTAGACGATGCAATTCGCATAATTTCTAGTTTTGTTAAGTCAATTTCAAAAACTAAACCAAATCCACTTTAAACAGAATATTTCTTGCATTTGTTTTGGATTTATGTCTAAATTAGCTGATTTACGTTTAACCGTTTACCTAAATTTTTAGAATTCTGTGAAGTCATTTCATTTTAAAATCAACTTTTGTTTTCGAGTTGTAAATCCATTAGTTTTCAGTTTAATTTTTCTTATTTCCTGTTTTAATTACCAATTATCCAACGCCCAATCTTCTGAAGTTGAAACTGCTGGAACTGCAATTCTAGGCATTCTTCCAGCTACGGCAGCAGTCACTACACTGGTACTCAAAGATTATGAAGGCATGGAACAATTTGCTACTGGATTTTTAATAAATCAATTCTTGACTTATACTTTAAAGACATCTGTAAGAAAGGAACGACCTGATGGTGATGGATTTGACTCCTTTCCCTCTCGACACACGTCTACCACCTTCCAAAGTGCATCGTTTATACAAAGGCGATATGGGTGGAAATATGGTATTCCAGCTTATGCACTTGCTTCATTTTCAGGTTTTAGTAGAATAAATGCAGACAAACATGACATTACAGATGTGATTGTTGGAGCTGCTCTAGGCATTGGCTGTTCGTATATCTTTACCACACCTTACGAAAAGCAAGATTATCAAATTAGCGTTTCTGGAAATACAAATACAATTTTGGTTGGTTTTAATTATAATTTTTAATAGCCTTGAGTGAAATTTGTACTTAGTTCCCAAAAGGTTTGCATGACCAAGCCGAATGAAATGGTGGTTTAACGGAATATTGCAATCAATTCATCTATAATAATTTAGACTGCTTCAACGTTGTAGATTGTATTAATTTATGTTTTTTAACTAACTTAGTCCTTTTAATTCACTTTTTCAGTATAACCTATTGTTTATGACAGATGCAACTTCTAGTACTAATTTTTTAACCCTATCTATAACTAACCAATTGTTTGTTACTTTATGTATTATTTCATTTTTATTTCATTTTCATAAGGGTCATGCCCAAACTCCAGAAGTAGAAACAGCCGGAGACATCATATTGGCAACGCTTCCTGCAACAGCCATCGCTACGACTCTTCTTATTAAAGACCATGAAGGCTTAGGTCAATTTGCTGAAGGTTTTTTTTTGAATCAAATTCTTACATTTTCTTTAAAAGGCATTATTGGAAAAGAACGTCCTGATGGCGATGGTTTTGACTCTTTTCCTTCTGGACATACTTCGACCACTTTTCAAAGTGCTTCTTTTATTCAAAGGCGATACGGCTGGAAATACGGTATTCCTGCTTATGCCCTAGCCTCATTTACAGGCTTTAGCAGAATAAATGCTGACAGGCATGACATAGCAGATGTATTGGTTGGTGCGGCTTTAGGCATTGGATGTACGTATGCATTTACAACGCCTTACGAAAAACAAGACTACCAAATTAGCCTAACCGGTGGCACTGACAGTATTATGATTGGCTTTAATTATAGGTTTTAAGTTTTGCTTAATGTATTTAAATTACATGCACTTATTGAATTTCCGCTAAACGAGATAGTCTAAACACTTTAAAACTTAATTCTTCTAAAATCCAAAGCCTAATCTAAACGCCAATCGAAGACCATCATCGCTCATAAATGAAGAAACATTTAGACTCGCAATTCCATAAAGTTCCATAAAAAGGCCACCACCATAAGAGGTGTTCCATTGGTCTTCGTTATTCACTTCACTCATTGGAACAAACTTATCGTCTATCCAAACTCTACCGTAATCAAAACCTGCATACATGCCAAGGCTAAACGGAGAAAAAGATTCTCCTTTTTTAAAATTGAATCTTATATCTGTAGTTTGAACAAAGGCTTGTTGACCAGAAAAACGTTCTCTTCTAAAACCTCTCAATCCTGTTTCGTCACCTAAAACAGCAGCTTGGTAAAACTCAAAATCTTCACCAAAATTAATATGTCCTCTAACTTTACTGGCTAATACAACCTTACCATTGGCAGACAACTTGTAGGCAAACCCTAACTCTGGGATTAGGAATCCAAAGCCTTTGGAGCTATCCACATTATGCATAAACCCAGCTTCCAAATTAAATAGCATCCTTAATGTTGGAAATGCCGCATCGTCCTTATTTTCATAATGGTATTTTGCTTTCGCTCCCAAGAAATTTTGATTCTCGAATACGGCATTGTCTTCTGCAAAATATTGTTCGATAAACCTTCCTTGTGTGCGTTCGATGTCATTAGATTCGTACAGCACACCAGCTTCGAATAGAGAGCCCATTCTTCCCCGCCAAACTAAAGTAGGTTCAAATCTTAGAGTTCCTAACCTCACACGGTTATAATCCAAGTCGACATCAAATCCGTCATCCTCGTCTGTGTTGAAGTTTGGTGTACTGTTTCCAAAACCAAAAAAATTGACTGCAAAATTGGGATTGTTGTATTGTATTCCAAGCTTTAAATTGGTTTCGCCAAAAACGTTCGCAATCTCTGTATTGTAAGAAAAATCAAATCCATTAGTAGCCGTAAAATAAGCGGCTGAAATACTGTGCTTTGACGAAAAAGGATTTCTTTCAAATCTAAAATTTGTATAGGTATTATTAACGCCAAATTTCACACCATCGTCAGGATTAAAGCCAATGGTTGGCACTAGTTGATTCAAATTATTTTTCAGTTTTTTATAATCGTAAACATTTGTTTCGTAGTTGTCAGTCAGTTTTTTGTTGATGTTAGATTGAACAAATTTGTTCTTTTTAGATTTATAATCGTAAACCTTGAGTCTTTTATTATTTTCAACATCGTAAGTATCTTTGTTTAGTCCACCGATGAGCCGTACTTTTATCAAATCATCACCCTGACCAAACACGTGGAAATGGTCATCATCATCCAAAGCATAAATCCAGATTTCTTTAGTTTGTGCTTTGGTATAAATTCTTTGATGAAAGACATCGGCTTTCTTACCATCTTTAATTCTGTAGGCTGTTACTTTTGTTTTTCCATCCTTAAGTCGTTCTATATCAAACCAGTCATCTTTGTTGGTTCCTTTAATTACAGAAAATTTACTGACAACATTATAATACCTATCTGATATCAATTGAAGATTTTTTCTTCTAGATTTTAGAAATTCTTTTATTTCGGCAATGTCTTCATTTTGTAATTCTGAGGGAATATTTTCAAAGGCTTTATCAATAACCTCATCGGTTATATTATTTTGAATAAATTGGACTTGCTCATCGAAAACCTCTTTATCCGATTGAACCATTAAGGCCACATCGATAGGGTAAGGTTCGACATTTACACCTTCTACATCTTTCAAATCTTCGCTATAAGACCTTAACAACCTGACTGATGGAATTAAAGTGACAGCCGTTGTAAGCAAAAATCCATCACTCATTTTGGAAAAAGCCTGATCTCTGTCTCTTGGCATTGGTCTGTAAATCGTTTTGCCATCTTCTTTGAACTCTATCCAACGCCATTGATCCTGATGCCTGTCCCAATCTCCAATCAACATATCGAATAATCTCGCCTTTATGTAGGCCTTTTCATCGACCATTATATCTTCATCTTTAGCTACTTTCGACATCATTTTTATCGTACTTATCAAGGTGTTTTTAAAACCAAAACTCGCTTTATCGTCATGTCCTTCCGAAGTGTGTTCTTCAATCATGTATAATTCATCTCCAAAATCCAAATTATATTCACCTAAAGCATTTTGTTTAGGGACGTAATAAATTACTGGATTTGTGTGATATACGCCAATAGCATCTGCCAAATCGCCAATGACAAAAGGAGCATATGGATGTGCTCCTGTAAAACCATCCATTAGAAGTTTAGAAGTAAAATCGTTGTCCAATGCACTTCCAATATATTCATCCTGAAAAATAGTAGCCTGAAGGTATTGTGTCGATTGCTTCCTTAAGGCCCTCATAACATATTGACGTCCATCATGATCCTGTAATCGCAAGGATTTAGACTGGTTTCCACCACCTTTTCTTACTGGAAAAACCCCTCCAAATATGGTATCCAAATCCACCAAAGGTGCTTTTATTTTTGTGCCGTAAGCAGAGCGGTATCTTTCACCCCAAAGAAATTTATAAAACCCTGATTTGTCCACCTCTTCATCCGTATAAATCGATGCTGAAGTTTCTTTTGGGAATTGGGTTGGAAAATTTAAATCTACCTTTTTCACATCTTTTTCAAGGACTTGAGTTTCAAAAACTGGCTCAGCTTTGCCAGTTTCATAATACTTAATGTAAGAAGAGCCGTCTTTGTAAACATCTAGTCTCGCAAATCCATTGGCTCCATAACTAAAAATTCCTCCATCTACATTTCGTGTGGGCGTTTCCTTAGACCCTGAACCACTTATGATTTGATGTAATCCGTATTTAACAATGTATTGTAAATTATGGTCATGACCAGATAAGAATATAACTTTATCATTTTGCTGAGCCATACTTACAACTTTCTTCTGCAGTTCTGTATACAGTTTGTTCTGAAGGTCCACATTGATGATACCACCTGTTTTTCTTATCAAATTCTTTAGAGTTCCTAATATTGGAATCGGCGTAAGATGACTGGTAAAGGAATATTGACCGCCATGCGAACCGTTGGTAAACATAGGATGATGTATAGCGATGAGCGTTGTTTTTCCTCTAGCTTTTTTTATTTCGCTTTCTAGTTCGTCTAAGAAATCGTGCCTAGTTTTAAACGTACAATCATCGTTTATCGTTGGCAATTTATCCCAATCGGACACATACCATTCAGAATCGACTATCAATAAGGTAAGTTTTTTTGAAAGTTCAACTTTTTCTATTGAACATCCGTCTTCTGGCAAGAATGTATTTTTGCCTAAAGCATCTTCAATAAATTTTTCTTGTCGCTTAAGTCCCTTTACTCCACTGTACCAATCGTGATTGCCTGGAATAAATATAGTTTTGCCAGAAAATCCACTTACAGCATCGACTTGTGCTTGGAGAATAGCTTTGGCCTTTTTGCTACCTTTAGAATAGCCTTTGGGGTAGATATTGTCTCCGAGAAAAATTGCTGTGCTATTCTTTGATGCTTTATCCAACATCCTTTTAAAATCTATAAGTGTTGGATTTTCTGAATTTTCATCTAAATAACCTGCATCTCCAATCAAATAGAATGTATGGTCTATTTTCCCATTGGGTTCTTGTGAGGACTTGACGTCCTTTATTTGCAATTTATAGGTAGCACAAGCGTTTAAAAGACAAATAAAAACGAAAACTAAACAACTGAATAAAATCTTTTTCATTTACAAAACAGATTAAAAACACCAATATAATAAATTTAGAATTAAAGAGTGCTTTTCTTAAATATTAAAGTACTTTATAAATATTTAAGTCGCAAATAATAATTATATTCGTTACATCTGTTCTAAAATTATAAATTAAAAATTTGGGAGGATAATTTATCAGTAAAAAAAGACAAGTTTCAGCAATTTATGAATTTTTACTTCTAAATGATTTATTTTTAGAATCTAATATGAATTAACAACCAATACAATTAAAGACTTTGTTACAATATGATTATGGAAAAAATAATACAAGAAGCTTCTGATTATGTCTCTAAATTGCTTTCAAAAGAGTTGGATTCTAAATTTGTTTACCACTCTTTAGCCCACACACAAAGGGTAGTTGAAAAAACACAAGAACTTGCTGAGCTTTCTAAACTAACTGAAAATGAACGTAATTTACTGACATTAGCCGCTTGGTTTCATGACACAGGATTTACTCAATCTGAGAACAAACACGAATTGATAAGTGCAG
This sequence comes from Bacteroidia bacterium, assembly GCA_030429455.1. Taxonomy (GTDB): domain Bacteria; phylum Bacteroidota; class Bacteroidia; order Flavobacteriales; family Flavobacteriaceae; genus Psychroflexus. Next base: position 18,961 of record JAUIFC010000043.1, read on the forward strand.
AAATTGCTGAAAAATTTTTACAGCAAAAAAACCTTCCTCAAGATTCCATTAATACAATTTTAGAGTTGATCAAGTCTACAGAAATGGACCACGAACCTCAATCGCCACTTGAAGGAATCATCAGAGATGCGGATTGTGCACACTTGGCAACAAAGGATTATGACGTCTTTTCGTCTCTTCTCAAACAAGAATGGGAAACAACTCAAGATATTAAATATTCTAAAGCCGAATGGTTAAAGATAAATGTAGATTTTTTTACAACCCACAAATATTACTCTATTGCTGCCAATCAAAATTGGGAAAAGCGAAAAAATAAAAACCTAGCCCAACTTATACAAGCGCAAACTAAAACTAAAGAAGATGCCTTAAAGCTCAAACACAAAAAAGAGGAACTGAAGTTTAAAAAGGACAAAAAAGAATTGCCAGACAGAGGAATCGAAACCATGTTTAGAGTAGCTCTGAGAAACCACATTACACTAAGCGATATTGCAGACACCAAAGCCAACATTCTACTATCCGTAAATGCCATTATTATTTCTGTAGCCTTGTCAAGCCTAATCCCCAAATTGGACAATCCTTCTAATGCCCATTTGGTCATTCCAACAATGATTTTTCTGGTTTTCACGGTCATATGTATCATCCTGTCTGTACTTGCTACTCGCCCAAATGTGACTAAAGGCAAGTTTACCAAAGAAGATGTAGCCAATAAAAAAGTAAATATTCTGTTTTTTGGAAATTTTCATCAAATGAATTATGCCGATTTTGATTGGGCCATGCAAGAAGTCATGGAAGACAAGAAGTATTTATATGGCAATCTTACAAAGGACTTATACTTTTTAGGCTTGGTTCTTAATAGAAAATACAACTTGCTGAGAACAACCTATTCTGTATTTATGGTTGGCATAATTGTAAGTGTTTTGGCTTTTGCCATTTCGTTTATTCTTGCTGGCAGCCCAACGCCAACGGAGACTATGCCTCAAGTATAGAGCTACAGAAACTAAAATTGAATTATTCTAAAAAACTTTCTATAGCCAGCGCATAACTTTTAAGCCCAAAACCACCTATTGTGCCTACCACAACTGGACTTAAAAACGAATAATGCCGAAAGGATTCTCTTTCAAACACATTAGAAATATGGACTTCCACCACAGGTGTTTCTATGGCTTTTATGGCGTCGGCAATGGCAACGGAGGTGTGCGTATAAGCCGCCGCATTTAGAATAATCCCATCAACGTTATCATCGGCTTCCTGAAGTTCTGAAACGATTTCTCCTTCGATGTTGGATTGAAAAAAAGAAATTTCAACATCCTGATAGTTTTCTTTTAACTCCTCAAGGTATTCATGAAAACTTGATTTACCATAAATCTCAGGTTCTCGTTTACCTAAAATATTCAAATTTGGCCCGTTTATGATATGGATTTTCATGTGACTATATTTTTTTATAAAGATAGAAAAAACCGCCGTCACTCTGTCTTCTCACGCCAAACTTGTTTCTCTAAATCAAACATGAAACGATTGTCACTTTGAAGTGGTTTCAGAATCTATCTCTTTGGAGCCAAGAGGCTTCCATAAATTATTCCAATCTGGATTTTTACTTTCAATTAAGTTTATTTTCCATTGTCTGTGCCAATTTTTTAACTGCTTTTCTCTTTTAATTGCATCTTCAACATATTGAAATTCTTCAAAATAAACTAGTCGTTTTACGTTATACTTGGCTGCAAATGCACTTCCTTTTCCAGCAATGTGCCTTTCCATTCTATCATCAATTCCACCAGTCACGCCGATGTAAAGAACACCTTTTGGTTTATTTGTAAGTATATATACCCAATAATTGTGATACGTTCTTTTCATAATATTTACCTTTAAATTATTCTACTTAGATAGGATGCTGAAATAAATTCAGCATGACACACATCTTATTGTGTCACCTTGAACTTGTTTCAGGGTCATTATCTGCTATCAACTGATGTAATTCCACTTAAATTTATCTTTGGACAACTCGACAAATCTTTGCTTTAAGGCTTGATGTTCAGGCTTTTCTAAATTCGGATCTTGCTTTAAGATTTGTATCGCATAATAGCGAGCACTTTGTAAAATGCTTGAATCCTTGACAACATCGGCGATTTTTAAATTTAAAATACCACTTTGTTGAGTACCCATCAAATCACCAGGTCCACGCAACTTTAAATCGACTTCTGCGATTTTAAAGCCATCATTTGTATTGGTCATGGTTTGCAATCTCGTTTTGGCGTTATCGCTCAACTTATGGCTAGTCATTAAAATGCAATAACTCTGCTCCGCACCACGCCCTACTCTACCTCTTAATTGATGAAGCTGTGACAATCCAAACTTTTCAGCACTTTCGATAATCATGACACTGGCGTTAGGCACATTCACGCCAACTTCAATCACTGTTGTGGCGACCATGATTTGTGTTTCGCCTTTTACAAACCTATCCATTTCAAAGGCTTTGTCATCAGGTTTCATTTTTCCATAGACGATAGAGATTTGAAATTTTGGTTGAGGAAATTCTCTTGAAATGCTTTCGTAACCGTCCATCAAATCCTTGTAGTCAAAATTTGCAGATTCTTCAATCAAAGGATAAACGACATAAACCTGACGACCTTTAGCGATTTCTTGTTTTAAAAAATGAAAGACCTTAAGTCGATTGGCATCATAGCGGTGAACCGTTTTTACCAATTTTCGACCAGGTGGTAACTCGTCTATAACCGAAATGTCCAAATCGCCATACAAACTCATCGCTAAAGTACGAGGAATTGGTGTTGCGGTCATGACCAAGATATTTGGCGGATAATCATTTTTTTTCCATAGTTTGGCTCGCTGTGCGACGCCAAAGCGGTGTTGCTCATCAATTATGGCCAAACCTAGGTTAAAGAACTTGACTTTATCCTCTATTAAGGCATGTGTGCCGACCAAAATGTGCAAGGTTCCATTTTCCAGATGTTCATGAATCTCTCGCCGTTGCGCTCTTGAACTAGAACCCGTCAGCAAACTGATTCTAATGCCCAATTGATCACAAAATTCTGCTATGGTCTGGTAATGCTGTTTGGCCAATATTTCGGTTGGCGCCATCATACATGCCTGAAAACCATTGTCTATAGCGATCAACATGCTCATAAAGCCCACTATGGTTTTTCCCGAACCTACATCACCTTGTAACAGCCGATTCATTTGAGACTGACGGCCTAAATCTAAACGAATCTGTTTTAGAACTTTCTTTTGTGCGTTAGTCAATTCAAATGGCAATATGGATTTATAAAACCTATTGAAATAGTCGCCAATTGTTTCAAATTTATAGCTCTTTATTTTATGCTTTTGAAACATATTCTTACGCACCAATTGCAGTTGAATGAAAAAAAATTCCTCCCATTTCAGTCTAAATTGCGCTTTAGACAACAAATCGTTCGATTGAGGAAAATGAATGTTAAACACAGCTTTGGAACGGGATAACAATTTCAAATCCTCGATCACTTGATTCGGAATAATTTCTAGCAGTGGAGATTTTAATTCAGAAAAAAGGGTTTTTAAAGCTTTATTAAAAAACCGACTTCCCAAATTCTGTTTAGTCAACTTCTCTGTACTGGAATAGACCGGTTGTAATTTGACAGCAAAGTCCTTTTTATAGTCTTCAAGCAAATCTAATTCTGGATGAATCATACTGATTTGACCATTAAAAAAATTCAACTTTCCAAAAATCACATAAGGCTTCTCCATTTTTATTTGCTCTCGGATCCATTTATAGCCTTGAAACCATATCAACTCCATTTCACCAGAATTGTCTTCGAACGTAGCAACCAAACGTTTTCTCCTTTTATGATTAACTAATCTAATCTCTGTAATTACACCGATAATTTGAACTTCTGCACTGCTTTGGTGAAGGTCTTTAATTTTATAAAACTGTGTTCTGTCGATATAACGGAAAGGATAATATTCTATCAAATCCTTGTACGAATTCAAACCAACTTCGCTTTGCAAAAGTTTTGCCCGCTGAGGCCCAACACCTTTAAGGTAGTCTAATGGCGATAGAAGTTGGCTGTCCGACATAAACACTGTATTGCGCAGTGTAAAAATAAAAGAATTTATCCATTAGTCGATGGCCTAATCTTTTGGATTTAAGTCAATATGGCTTGTACAGTTCTGATAACCGATCTTGCGGCAGCCTGCACACTGCAGCAATCTTGACCATCTGTATACACTTTGCCAGTGAAGAATAATCTGTCATTTACCGATTTTCTACTTCCCTAATACGTCTCCAATTTTTGTCATCGTAAACATAAGCACCTTGAGCAAATGGCTCTTGATTCCAATTTTATGGTCTAAAACATATTAGCTAATACTAGATTAAAAAAAGAAAAAGTCTCAAAACCTAACTATCAAGTTTTGAGACTTTTTGTGTACTATTAATTATACTTCAACTATAACGTGACTTTAAAATCAAATTGATTGAAATACGACTTAGTTTTAGTTGAAATTATTATTCAGTATTTCTTGGATAAATGTATTTCGCTCAAGACCAGTATCATCTTGGTGATTGCTTAACAGAATCACTGTCAGGTTTTTATTTGGTATAAATCCTATCATAGACCAAAAGCCTCTGATATCGCCACCGTGCCAGTATAATGTATTATTACCTTCTTGCGTAGTGAACCATCCCAAGCCAAAATCTACAAATCCGCTAGGTACATTTTCTGCAAAAAGCTCGTCCTTTTCAGCGGTTGTAAACCAATTGTTTTGCACGGCATTTATCCAAATCTCCATGTCTTTAGGCGAGCTACTAAAATCGCCGGCAGAAAAGGCATTCACCATGTTGTAAGTGCTATTTGTCGCATTATTACGATAGCCTTCTGCATGAGTTTCTGCATTTATTACATCATCGCCTTCAAAAGTGCTGTTCATCCCTAGTGGACTTAAAATCTTTTGTTGAACATATTCGTGGTAGGACATACCGCTTAGCTCTTCAATCAATAAACCTGCTAAGTAGAAATTTGAATTTGAGTATTCCTTTGATGTTCCTGGTGTAAAGTTGAGTCCTTGGTCTGCCAGCAATTGAAGTATAACTTCAAAAACTTCATCTTGCTCTAGAGCTACGCCTTGATCGTAAGCCTCGTCTGCGACAAAGAAATAATCTGGAATCCCAGATTGATGGGACAACAACTGTCTTATCGATATTTGATTTCCGAATGGAAACTCATCGTCAAATTGGTCTAAAGTCTGATCAAAACTGGAGATTAATCCATCTCTTTTAAGCTGAAACATTGCCGCAGATGTCAAGGTCTTTGTTACCGAACCAATACGATAAGGCAATTCCAAATCATGAAGCATTGCTGTATCTTCATTTGCCAATCCGAATCCTTG
>JAUIFC010000264.1 GCA_030429455.1 Bacteroidia bacterium
ATGGGGTCTGATGAAAAGGTAGCAGAGGCCGTAAATAATTTAATCAACTCTAGAACGACTAAATGGTTTCGTTATTTTTACAACTATAACCCAGCACAGGAAATGGAAAAAATAAAGATTCCTATGTTTTATCTAATTGGCAGTAATGACAAACAGGTTTTGCCTGAAATGAATATTCAAGGGGTTCAAAAAGCGTTTGAAAAGAACAAAACAACGGAGCATAAGATTGTTAAATTAGAAGGTTTAAATCATCTGTTTCAAGACAGTACAACAGGAGAAATGAAAGAATATCGTACTATTGAACAAACAATATCGCCAACTGCTTTAAATGAAATTTCTTCTTGGATTCTAGCACAAACCAACGGCAAACTTTAGGACAGAAACCAGCTTTTATATTCACAATCCAATACCATTTATAGGTGATGAAAACAGTATATAAAACCTTTAACACATATAGTACAAGTCTTCAATGGCTCATTGTCGTAGTGTCTTTAGGTGTATTGTGCATCGCATTATGGTATTGGATTTCTTTAATGAAAATCTCTAAATTTTGGATGTTAAGCATCTTTTTGTTGGTGCCATTAATTCAATTTCTTATTACACCAATAGCGATCAAATTTAACTTCTACACCTACTATTCACGAATGGTGGTAAGTATGGGGAAATCCACAAGATATATAGACCTTCACAATGGGTCTTCATTCGATTATTTATTGGAAATGAATAAGGTAAGGCCAGGTTTAGAATGGAAGAAAAAAATGTTATTTCATTATTTGTCTGCATTAAATCACATCATTCAGAAAATAGAATCTCAACAGATTCCTAAACAAAGTGTCATAAGAGGAAGTTCATATTTTATTTCTTCTCGAACAGCTGAAAAACTAGGATTTTCTGTAAAAAAAACGAGTGCTGTTGAAACCCTTAATATTGTTTTGAATTATGTGGATTTGGTTTGGATGCATTCTCTTTCTAATGGCTATATTACCTTTCCAAATCTTACTAATATTAAAACAATAAGCATTGAAGGTTCAGATTTGATTAAACACAAATCATTGATTGAAAAAAGTCTTTATAAATTAAATGCTTCACAAAACTAAATATGAAACTGAATTCTTCACCTTTAAAAAATATTCTCCAGATTTCACTAATGATTTTTTCATTACGTGTTTATAGTCAGCAATTTACTGTTGCCTATTCGGCTAAAGTTAATGACAAGAGAGAAATTTTTATTGCTGATGATCAAGGTGACATCAAAAAGAAAATTGTAAGTCTAACAAATGATGATGGTTATCCCTCTTGGTCTCCAGACAAAAAGAAAATTGCATTTTATGGCAAATATGACAATAGAAAAACTTGGTCTATTCATACCGTAAATAGTGATGGATCTGACATTTTACGACTGACGCATGGCATACATAAATTAGACAGCTCACCAACTTGGTCTCTTGATAGCAAAAACATCATTTTTGCTAGAGAATATCAAAATCATGAAGGCATTTGGCAAGATGAAATGTGGATCATGAATACAAATGGAAGCAATCAACAACAGATAAAAACACTTACCGGAGGTGGACCTTCTTATATCAGTCAAAACAAAATTATTTATCACTGTAAATTTGACAATTATGATATTTGTATAGCAGACGTAAATGGCACAACCATTCAAAGATTAACGACTGATACCTATGAAAATTTATTTCCCGACATGTCCCCAAATGCTAAGGAAATCGTTTTTATGTCTGACAGAGATGGAAATAGAGAAATTTATAAGATGAATGTAGATGGTTCTCAACTTAAACGGTTAACTTTTAATACTGTTGATGATTGGAATCCTAAATGGACATCAGATGGGAAATCGATTATTTTTTCTCAACGAAATAATGAAGGCTACATGGATCTCTATAAAATGAACTCCGATGGTTCTGAATTACAACTATTTATAAAACAAGGCGCACAGCCGAGCTATCGCTAGTAAAAGCAAATTAGTTTGATTTTTCAGTTTTTCAACAATGCCAAGAACAGTAATGTCTAAAAAATATGATTTTAATTACTTTTTAGATTAGTTCTTTGTTGGCAACTGGCTTTTATTCAGTTCGCATTTCAGTTTCTTTCCATTTGCGTTTTATATTTCCTCAACTGATAAATTGAGAAAAGTCCGATTGTCAATTCAGTGATTACTCCAAAAATATAACCATTTGTTGGTTTTCCATCCATCACAATACTTATTGTTCGTCCAATTCCAAGAGTTAACATAAATAATATGTTCAATTCTGTTGCTCTATTCCAGTATTCAGTTTTCCACATTCCTAAAACCCATACTATCGATATTCCGATGTATAATATCATATTTGCTTTCAGCATATTTGATAAGTCAGTCGTGTTAATTTGGATGTCCAAATATTTTGGTAGGATTGAGTTAGAACCGTAAATTATTCCTGTCGGCATTTCAATTATTACGGAAATGAGAAGATGTAAATTCTTAAAAATCCAATTAATTATTTTATCCATTTCTCAATTTTCGATTCAGTTTGCATACTATTTTTCGGCTTGCAGATAACGGTTTAGCTATACTCAGTACCGGCTTTTGCAGTCTGGCTTACTTCAGTCCTAACCTCACGGTTAGCAACCTTGCCACTTGCTAATGGTTACAGGCGTTACCCTGACCCATAAGGGACTTTAACCCTCTAGCTCATTCCTAATTAAAAGAACTTTTGTCAATTTATATGACTATATTTACCATTCAAGGCGCACACAATGTATATACAAAATAGGCGAGATAGTAGTAAATTCAACGGTTGTAGCCCGCTTCAACTTTGTAACGGTTTGATAAGCTTGAAGCCCGCAATCGCCTACTTTGCATATACTCACCGTTAGCTTCCACCTAAAAAGAAAAAAATGAAATATTTAATACTGCTATTAATAATAGGATTTAATTTAAATGCTCAACATAATATTTCGAATAATGAAAAAAATAATGTGATTGTTGAAAATGGAATTTTGAAATCTGCATATCAAATTGATATTTCAAAATATAACATTTCGATTAATGAAATTGATACTGAAATAAACTCAATAACATTAGAGCATTTGTTATGCATAGCAACGTACGAATGTGACATAGAATTAATCACTAAATTAATAGAAAAAGGAGTCGATTTGAATACTAAAGTTTGTGAAAACGACGATGCCATCACCTTTGTAGCTTACTGTGAAGAAAATGGAGTTCAGCTAGCAAAATTAATGATCGAAAATGGAGCGAAAATTAATGGAGTGGATCAAGACAATGAATCATTCCTTTCTTACGCAATTGGATATGATAATATTGAACTTGTTAAATATTTAATAGAAAATGGTGTGGATAAAAATCAGAAAGACTCAAATGAAAATTTGGGATGCTATCCAATTCATGCTTGTGAAAGTCTAGAAATGCTAAAACTATTGGAATCAAATGGGTTCAACTTAAATGCTGTATGTGATAATGGAAGAAATTTATTACATTTTGTTGCAAGAGAAAACTATATAGATATAGCGAAATACTTAGTTAACAATCAATTAATTGACATTAATAAAAAAGATAATAATGGTGAAACACCTTTAGATTATGCCAAAAACTTTGATAATCCTGAAATTGAAAAAATAATAAAGGCGAGAAGCTAATCGAGTAGACGGCTCTGCCAGAGTTAACTAGCAGAGTGCGCCTCTCACACCACCGTACGTACGGGTCGCGTATACGGCGGTTCGAAATACATTACCATAAAGCTCTTTTCACCTCTATGATTAGT
>JAUIFC010000044.1 GCA_030429455.1 Bacteroidia bacterium
TGTAACTTGAAATCTCCGTAATAAATAGCCCTTTTTTTCTTTCTACTGCAACATAAAAAGAAACCGTAGCTATGACTATGCTTTATTTTTCTGTATTGTATAAAGAAAAAAATCATCAATTTCTTTTACAGTAATTTCAAATCACAAATGGCATAAGCAAGACATTAAAATGAGCCATAGAGCCCATTTTGCTTTTTCAAAACACATTTCTTTCAGTTGTCATATTTTAATTTAAATTGAAATCATATCTAGTCCTCGATACTAAAAGCACTGAAAATAAAGTGGTTTTAAGTTGGTTTGCTAATTTCAATTTAGCAACATTTTAGTTAAAGGCGAATAGCAAAACAAGCAGGTTGCTCTTTTAAAAAATGTACGAATGCGAGAAAACGATTTATGTTTAAATGTTCAAGCTAAAAGCACTGAAAATCACTAAGGCTTTTATCAAAAATTTAAATCTATCAGTCAGATGCTGAATTTTTAGTATTTTAGAGGTTCAATAATATGTAGTAAAACCGTTTTGCAAATGGAAAATAGTCGACGTAAATTCATAAAAAATAGCATGGCCTTAGGTGCGGCCTCTTTAATCAGTCCTTATGGCTTGGAAGCTTCAAATATTTTTAGACCAAATCAAAGTAAACTGAAAATTTTAATATTAGGAGGAACTAGTTTTTTGGGACCTCACCAGATTTCGCATGCTTTAAGTAGAGGTCATGAGGTTTCCATTTTTACCAGAGGAAAAACTGTGCCTAAAATCCACAAAGAACTTTTTGACAAGGTAGAAAAACTTGTCGGAGACAGAGAAGACAACCTCGTAGCCTTAAAAAACAGAACATGGGATGTAGTGATAGACAATTCTGGCCGAAAAACAAAATGGACAGAAGACACTGCGGAATTATTAAAGGATAATGTAGGTTATTACATGTACACTTCATCTATTAGTGTGTATTATCCCTATACAGGAGACGATTTTTCAGAACAAAGAAAAGTAGTAACAGAGATTCCTGAGAATAGCACCGAAATGGAAACCGCAACATATGCCTATGGCGTTATGAAAGCAACTTCGGAAATAGCCGCAATCAAGGCTTTTGGTTTGGAACGATCGATCATTATTCGTCCTACCCTATTAGTAGGTCCAGGAGACAGAACAGACCGTTTTCCTTATTGGTTAGCACGACTAGAAAAAGGTGGCGATATTATCATTCCTGGAAGTAGTTCTGAAGTGGTGCAATATATTGATATAAGAGATATTGCCGAATGGATGATACACCTATGCGAAACGAAACAAGCAGGCATTTATAACGGCTCAGGGCCTGGTTTTGAAATGACAACCAATGCTTTTGTGCATGGGATTCATGCAAGTTATAATTCGCCTGTAAATTATATTCAAATTGATGATTTGCAGTTTTTAATAGACAACGACATTATTGGAATTCAACCATGGGTTGTTCAATTGCCAGAGTATGCAGGCATGTCTAAAAGCGACAATAGTAAAGCAATAGCATCTGGCTTGACATTCAGAACATTATCAGACACAGTCGAAGCAACTAAAGAATGGTGGTATTCTGATGCTGTCTCCCAAGAGCGGCGTGATGGAATTTTAACCAATGAACGGTCCTTTATTAACAGAGAAGAAGAGATTTTGAAGAAATGGAAAGAAAGGGTTTAAACGGATTAAGGCAAATATTGCTCAAAAGTTTTATTACTAAAAATCAATACTATACAACAATAAAGCTCTTGTTCTAACTTTTGTTGGCCAATTGCCCACAAGCTGCATCGATGTCTTTACCACGAGAATGCCGCAAGGTTGCGGTAATGCCATGCGCCTCCAATTGTGTCATGTAATTGGCCACTGCTTTGTCGTTTGCTTGGACAAATTGATCCTCATCAATCGGATTGTACTCGATGATATTTACTTTGCAAGGAATAGCTTTACAGAAGTGAATCAGCGCCTCAATGTCTTGCTGAGTATCGTTTATACCTTTCCACACTATGTATTCGTAAGTCACTCTTTTTTTGGTTTTTTCGTACCAATAGACCAAAGATTCCTTTAATGCCTCTAAGGTGAATTTTTCATTAAAAGGCATTATTTGCGACCTCACCTCTTGTCTAGCCGAGTGTAGTGAAATGGCCAAGTTGAACTTTACTTGATCATCAGCCAATTTTTTGATCATTTTTGGTACGCCCGACGTTGAAACTGTAATTCGTTTTGGCGACATGTTTAAGCCTTCAGGCGATGTGATTTTATCAATGGATTTAAGTACATTATTGTAATTCATTAAAGGTTCGCCCATGCCCATAAAGACTATGTTACTCAGCGGTCGGTTGTTGTAGAGTTTACTCTGTTTATCGATGGCAACCACCTGATCGTAAATCTCATCAGGATTAAGATTCCTCATGCGTTTAAGTTTTGCCGTTGCGCAAAATTTACAATCCAGACTACAACCAACTTGAGATGACACACAAGCCGTAGTTCTGCTTTGAACAGGTATCATGACGCTTTCAACAATAAAATTGTCATGCAACTTTACAGCATTTTTGATGGTGCCATCTTTCGAACGCTGCTGATGATCTACTTTGATATGATTGATTGAAAAATTTTCTTCTAGCTTTTGCCTTAAACTTAACGACAGGTTGGTCATATCTTCGAAATGATGTGCCGATTTTTGCCATAACCATTCATAATCTTGGTTGCCACGAAAGGCTTTTTCGCCTTCACTTACAAAGAAATCCCTTAACTGGTCTTTTGTAAGCGCTCTGATGTCTTTTTTTGCTGTAGATTCTTTCACAGTTGCAAAGTTAGGCATATTGACATAAAACATCATGCAAAGACACAGAGGCGTAAAGATTATTGTTCAAGTAATTAATAGGTCGTACATCTAAAAATCTAACCTCTATCCTCTACCCTCTAAATTTTAACTTTAAATATTTTACTTCGCTAGGGCTTCCTCAATAACACGACCTGTTGTTCCATTTGGTTGGGCAATTTCCAGCAAGGCAGCAATTGTAGGCGCTATATCTCTGATATTGTAACGTTTATAAGAAGTTTTGTTTACAATTCCATTTCCATAAAACATCAGTGGTGCTTGAGTATCATAACTGTAGTAAGTCCCATGTGTAGTTCCTTTTTTGGAATAAAAAGAAATGTGAGAAGGTTCGAATACAAAAATAACATCACCGCTTCGTTTAGGATGAAAACCATTCTTTATGGCAGAAGAAAACAAAGAGGCTTCATTCGAAAATTCGATCATATGTCTGGTATAAACCCGATCGATTTTTTCATGCTGAAGCAAAAAATAATACAGAGCCTTCTCGAGTGCTTCAGGCTTAATATCTAATTCTTCAAGTTTAGCATAATCAAAGAAAATGTTTTGATTTGAAATATCTTCAATCAAACTTCTATCACCAAATTTCTCTTCAACAAAAGCCTTCACATCGTTTTTTATGTTATTTACATAGACGTAACCGGCAGGAATATTTACATCTTTCAAAAGTTGTGGTACATGAACTACGCCATGGTCCGATGTTAGGAAAATGGTGTAATTGCCTTTGCCTACTTGAGCATCTAATGCGTTAATAAGTTGTTCAATATTTTTGTCCAATCGGATATACATGTCTTGAATTTCTTTAGCATTTACGCCAAAATTATGACCGGCATAATCTGTACTTGAATAACTTATGGCCAAAAAATCTGTGTCATTGTCTTCGCCTAATTCTTCATTTTTTAGAATTTCTAAGGCAAAATCCGTAAGCATATCATTTCCAAAAGGGGTTGATTTCAAAATGTCAAAATTTCTATTAAATTGTTTTAAAGCATCTAAATCGTAAGGCAAAGTTGGCGTGTCTTTTCCTTTAAAACCCACTTCATAATTTGTGTTATCTTCTCCACTTTCAATGTAGGTATGGATTGGCTTTATTGTTTGCCATTCTTTAAAATATCTGTCGGTGTTTTCATTAAATTTTGTCACCCACTTTGGCAATTCCTTCCTGTAAAAGCTACTTGTAATAAATTTGCCTTCATCTCCTCCAACAAACCAATATGCCGCATTTGCAGTATGTCCAGCAGGAAGTATTGCACCTCTATCTTTTATAGAAACACCGATGGTCTTTCCTCTAAATTGAGTATGCAATCGGTTTTGGTCGCTTACCGTTGTGGTAAGCATTCGGTGTGGTGACATTTTACCAGCATTAGATTCAGAACCTACTGATGTCATTCGATCATCTGAAGCACAGTACACGCTCCTATTTAAAAATTTATCGTACCAATCGTTGGAAATTATACCATGGTTGGCAGGTGTTGTTCCTGTGTAAACCGTTGCATGTCCAGGTCCGGTGTAAGTTGGCACATAACTGAAGTGGGTATTTTTTGCAAAAAAACCATCTTTCATAAGTTTTTTGAATCCGCCGTCAGAATAGTGTTTATTAAACCTGGACAAATATTCAAAACGCATTTGATCGACCACGATACCAATCACCAACTTTGGTTTAGACTTTGTGTCTTGTGAAAAAGCAAATAGTTGAAAAAAACAAAATAAAAGTGTGAAAAAGTATTTTAACATCGATCCAAATTTTTTTATCAAAATTACATTTACTTTGGGTTTTAAAGATTATTAAAAAGTTAAATCCATAAGCCACTTTTTTTTCTATTTTTAGCCATCTGAAATTAGAAGATGAATTACTTCTCTAGCATAGGATTATATTTTATCATGATAAGGGATGTTTTTAAACGCTTCACAAAGGGAAGTGTGTTAAGAAACCTTATTGTAAACGAGATTATCGATCTCGCTAACAGATCGTTAGGTATAGTTATATTTATTTCGTTTTTCATTGGTGCTGTTGTTACTATACAAACGGCACTTAACCTGAACAACCCATTAATTCCGAAATCGTTGATCGGATTTGCAGCAAGGCAATCTATCATTCTAGAATTTTCCCCAACATTTATATCTATCATTATGGCGGGAAAAGTTGGTTCGTACATTACTTCCAGTATTGGTACGATGCGGGTTACAGAACAAATTGATGCGCTCGAAGTCATGGGTATAAATGCGCTTAACTATTTGGTTTTTCCAAAAATTGTCGGTATGCTATTCTATCCCTTCGTCATCAGCATATCTATGTTTGTTGGTATTTTAGGTGCTTATGTTGCCGCAGTTTTTGGTGGTTTCGTAGATGGCCAAATGTTTCTTAATGGATTGCAACAGGATTTTATTGGTTTTCATGTGGTATATGCTTTTATCAAATCGTTGTTTTTTGCTTTTATTTTGGCAACAATACCTTCTTATCACGGGTTTTATATGAAAGGCGGCGCATTGGAAGTAGGCAAAGCGGCTACAACCTCTTTTGTTTGGACCAGTGTAATTATTATTGTTTGTAATTATATCATCACTCAACTCTTACTCAGCTAATGATAGAAGTAAAAAACATATACAAGTCTTTTGGAGATTTTGAGGTGTTAAAAGGCATTTCCACGACCTTCGAAAATGCTCAAACCAACCTTATTATTGGACAATCTGGCTCAGGAAAGACGGTTTTTCTAAAATGTATGCTAGGCTTATTTACTCCAGAAAAAGGTGATATTTGCTATGACAATTCCAACTTTAGAGATTTATCCTCAAAGGATAAACGAGAACTAAGAACTAAAATTGGAATGGTATTTCAAGGTGGTGCGCTGTTCGATTCCATGACAGTACAAGAAAATGTCATGTTTCCTTTAAAAATGTTTTCCAATGCAAGTAAAGGTGAAATGGTCGATCGGGTCGACGAGGTCTTAGAACGTGTCAACCTTACCAACGCCCATCATAAGTTTCCTTCTGAAATAAGTGGCGGAATGCAAAAAAGAGTCTCCATTGCAAGAGCGATTGTAAATAGACCAAAATTTTTGTTTTGTGACGAACCTAATTCTGGCTTGGATCCTAGAACAGCAACTGTAATTGACAACCTTATTCAAGAAATAACCAAAGAATTTAAAATCACAACGGTGATCAACACACACGATATGAATTCTGTGTTTGAAATTGGTGAAAAAATTGTATACCTCGAAAATGGAAACCTAGCCTGGGAAGGCAGTAAAGATATTATTTTTGAAACTGATAACGAAGCAGTTGTAAAATTTGTTTATTCCTCAAATTTGTACAAAAAAGTAAGAATCGCTCAACAAAGAGGCAATTATTGAGTGTCTTCTAGCAGCGATAAAGGTTTGATATCGACATCACAACTTGCTGCATCGATTTTAAAAGCTAACCACTTTTCCAATCTTTCTTCAAAATCTAACTTTTGCGAGTAGGTTAAGTTATCATTCCACGTTACACGGAATGTCGGAATGGTATCTAGCGAAGATTCTGTTGCCACAAACATTTCGGCATAAGTCACATCTGTAACCTTGCCATAATTCAACCTGATTTCTTTAGCTATACGTTCAAATTGAATATCGCTTTTCCTCACACTTTTGGTTATGGAATCTAGTTGTCTGTTAAGTAATTTAATTCTTTCAGTTTTTGCAATAATGTCTAGAGAGTCTCTGGTTTTTATTTCCTTTAAATAAAGAAATTCGTTAAACTCTTTTGACCTTTTATTTTGTTGCACAAGAAGTTTAGTATTTTCTAGGTCTTCTGTATTATGCAGTTTAGCATTCCACAGCGCAATAATATCGTCTGGGATTTCTTCGCCTATAAATGACACTTCAATCGTAGACTCTCCATTTCTGACATAGGTTTTTTCGGTCAAATTGTTTTGTAGGTAAGCCTTTGGATAAACCTCTAGTTCGTTTTTGACAAACTCGTCCGCACTAATTTTAAATGTGGTTTCTTGGTACAAAAAATAAAACAACACAATACTTGGAGCCATGGCCGCAAAGGCAACAAAATAAGCTATTCTCGCTATATTCTTTCGCCTGTTCGAATTGGCATAACGGACCATTGGAAAGTTAAGCATTCGTGTGACGGCAAATGTCGCAAGTGCGATAAACACCGTATTGATAAAAAACAAGTACATAGCTCCAAAAAAGACATCCTGAAACTCGCCTACAGCTAGACCATATCCAGCGGTACACAGTGGCGGCATCAGCGCTGTGGCTATGGCAACGCCCATGATTACCGTGGCTATGGTTCCTTTTTTTGTTTTTGCAATAATGAGTGCAAACCCTCCAAAAATGGCCACCACGACGTCTAAAAGGTTGGGAGAAGTTCTGGCCATAAGTTCCGATGTTGGCTCCGTTAATGGCGACAACTTAAAATAGGTAAATGCTGTAAGAAGACTCAATAATACCATTACGCCCAAATTGACTAAAGAGCGCTTTAGGGTATCCAAATCGTTAGTTGCTACCGAAAATCCTAAACCAACGATTGGTCCCATTAATGGAGAAATAAGCATGGCACCAATGACAACTGCAGGACTGCTGACGTTTAATCCAACTGAAGCCACAAAAATTGAAAAAATTAAAATCCAAGCATTATGGCCTTGAAAAGAAATATCTTTTAAAATAGAGTTGGTCGTAGATTCAAAGTCTGTTTCCTCTTTGATATCCAAGAGATGTGAAAAATACTCTCTTAAACTGCCATAAGTTTCCTTAAAACTTTTTCTTACGTTTTCCTTTTGCGTATTTCCATTACCATTTGGAGTGGAATTTTCGATTGTTGCCATTTGGTTGAATTGGAATTATAACTATTTTATAAATTCTACTTGAGCGTGAGGTTGAAAAACGTATTCCTTGCCCGTTTTTACTTCCTTACATAAATACCTCTTTCTCAATTTTTTACCTTTTTTAAAAACTCTTCCATCCGGTAGACTGAACAGAGAGTTTGTTGCTATCTCAAATATAAAATATTTATTCGAAGGTTTGTCATATTCTTTCAATGCAATTGTCAACACCGCATCTGTATCACTACTTGCTTTTGGATTTTTAAAGTGTTTGGCTAAAAGTGGCAATAGTTGCTCTGGGAAAACTTTAGGATTAATTAATGGCAACATGAGTTGTTGAAAGGTCAGTTTCCATTCTATTCCGTGAGGCTTCACCGTATTTCTATATTTTAAAAAAACCAGCAAATGCGCAATTTCATGAATTAAAGTAATCAGGAATTTATAGGGATTCAAATTGGCATTTACAGTTATTTGGTGTGAACCATTTGGCAAAGGTCTGTAATCTCCGTGTTTAGACTTTCTCTGATTAACAATTTTTAGCTGAACATGATACGTATTGAGCAATCGTTCCACAGAGGTGATGGATTTTTCGGGTAAATACTTATGTAATGGACTACTCATTTATGGTGTACTGTTAGACACTTGCAAAGTCTTTCCATTGTAATATTTATGCCCATTTATCGCAAAGTCTCTCACGTATTCGGCCATTTCTTTTGCAGTAACTGGCGCTTTAAAATCTGGAAAAGCTTCTTGAAGCATCTCTGTTTGAACTGCGCCTAATGCCAAGCAATTAAAGGCAATATCTTCATCTTTAAATTCTTCTGCCAAAAGCTCTGTTAAGCAAATTAATGCTGCCTTGCTCGAACTGTAAGCTGCCAAACCTGGGAATTTCATACTGCCTTGTATTCCACCCATGCTTGAAATATTCACAACATGCTTAATAGTTGAGAATTGATTCATACAATTGGATGTAAGACCAAAAACTCCGAACACATTGGTTTCATATACATCTCGAATATCTTTTAAATGTGATGATAAGAAGGGCTGATTTAAAAATTTGCCAGCATTGTTAATCACGATTTCCAAATTTGATGTTTTCTCCCTAATCGCATTTACAGTTTTCTCAATTTTATGTTCGTCACTTAAATCACAAGCGTAACTGTAAACGTTATTTAGATTCAATTCTTCTACGGGTTTGCTGTTTCTAGATATGGCATGCACGACATAGTCAATTTCTGCAAATAGCTTGACAAGCTCTAAACCTATGCCTCTGCTTGTGCCCGTAATTAGGATATGTTTTTTCATTAATTATTTAATTTTATAACAGGTTCTTTATGGTTAGCTATTTGCTCTAAAACTGGCGCCCAAATGGACACCAAATCATAAATATGGCTTGGATCCATAAGGTATGCTTCGTCTTCCGTATGATGATAATATTTGTAATTTACAAAGTCGAACGTCGAAACCGAATGCGCTGGAATATTCATGCTTTGGTAAAAGGGATAATTGTCACTGCGCTGAAATAGACCATATTTTCTGGCTGTAGGCAAAAAAACAATGGTTTCTTCTCCAGCAGTTTTATTAAAATAATCTGGAAGATTGGACAAATCATAACCCGTTAAATAGGCTTTTCTAGGTCTGTTTTTCATGGGTACGCCAATCATCTCTAGATTAAAAACAATGTATGGTGTAATGTCCATACTTTTCATTTTTTCAGCTAAATATTTTGACCCTAAAAGTCCTTGTTCTTCTGCATCGAATAGTACAAACAGGATGGGTCTTAGCGGTTTTTTATCTTTAAGCAGCTTTGCAAGTTGAAGCACTCCAACACTTCCTGCGGCATTGTCGTTGGCTCCATTTCCGATGCTATCGTTTTCAACAGGACTTAAAAATCCTATATGGTCGTAATGCGCTCCTATAATTACGGGTTTATTCTTTAGGTAATCCAGACTGCCTTCAATTTGAGCAATGACGTTTATGCCTACAGTATTATCTTTCAGATAAAATGTATCTTTATACGTTTTGAAATAAGGTTTCAAATTGTAAGACTCAAAATTTTTTATAATAAAATCTGCTGCCAAATCTCTTCCTTTAGTACCAGTCAAGCGTCCTTCAAACTCGTCTGAAGACAATTTTTCGAGCTGAAGTTTCACGTCTTCAACGTTTTTATCTTGAGAAAAAGCAAATGCCACGTAAAAGAAAAAGACTAATAAATAATGAAGTCTCATACTGAATAATTTAATGCAACAAATATAGTGGAGATTACATAACAATGCGTTTTTTATAAATAATTATAACGAAATAAACTCTGATAAACCTTATTAGTAAAGTGCTATGAATTAAATACAAAAGAGACTTTAGTGAATATTCTAAAACCTCAATCGATAAACGCTAAATTGAAGTTACCAAGCTAGCTTTAATTATTTACACTTTCAGCAGTCCTGAAAAATGTAAAGCAAATTTCCTTTTAAAAACAAAAAACCTTCAAAATGTGATTTACATAATGAAGGTTCAGATTAATAAAGCACAGCAAATGTTATCCTAAATAGTTTTTAAGGATTTTACTTCTGTTGGTGTGTTTCAAGCGTTTCACACCTTTTTCTTTAATTTGCCTTACACGCTCTCTAGTTAAACCAAATATTTGGCCTATTTCCTCTAGCGTCATCGGTTGTTGGTTATTTAAACCGAAGAACAAACGGATTACATCGGCCTCTCTAGGCGTAAGGGTCACTAAAGCCCTTTCAATTTCCTTTTGAAGCGATTCGTGTAACAATTGCTTATCAGGATTAGGTGACTCGCCTAAATTTAAAACGTCATACAAATTTGAATCTTCGCCTTGAATCAAAGGGGCGTCCATGGACAAATGTCTTCCTGTATTTTTCAAAGACTCTTTGACATCTGAAATGGTCATGTCCAACTCTTTAGCCAGCTCTTCAGGTGTTGGAGGTCTTTGGTTGTTTTGTTCTAAAATGGCGTACGCCTTGTTGATTTTGTTTATAGTTCCAATTTTGTTGAGCGGCAAACGGACAACTCGCGATTGTTCTGCAAGTGCCTGAAGAATAGACTGTCTTATCCACCAAACGGCATAAGAGATGAATTTGAAACCACGTGTTTCATCAAATCGCTTTGCTGCTTTTATAAGCCCTAAATTGCCTTCATTAATCAAATCTGGAAGCGTAAGGCCTTGGTTTTGATATTGTTTGGCCACAGAAACGACAAATCTCAAGTTTGCATTGGTCAACTTCTCCAAAGCTACTTGGTCTCCAGCCTTAATACGTTGCGCTAACTCCACTTCCTCATCTGCAGTAATCAGGTCTAGTTTACTGATGTCCGATAAATATTTATCTAAAGAGGCCGTTTCTCGGTTAGTAACTTGTTTTGTTATTTTTAGTTGTCTCATGCAAAATGTCTTTGTAATAGGTTATACGTATAAATCAAAATTTAGTTACATCAAGGTTGTTAATTTTTGCATTAAATATCATAATACCATCATAAGCAACGGTTTATGCATCAAAAAATCAACTTGATGAACTGTTTAACTTTGGCTGGTAAACCCTCTAAAAAGCTCTTCTAAAGATTGATGTCTTTTGAGTAATGTCTTAATTTTCAAACCTTTGTCATGTGCAAAATCAAAAACATCACTCCTTCTATCTTCTTCTGTTTTAAAAGTTAATTTATACTGAAAGTGTCCAATTGTTTCCACATCAGCCAAATCTTTTATTTCAAAAAGGGAATCTGTTTCAACATCGCCATCAAATTCCACATCGATGGTTTGTTTTTGATTCTGATTTAGATCTTTAAGATATTCGTCTGCAACAATCGTACCTTTATTTAAAATGATGACCCTATCGCACATGGCTTCCACTTCTTGCATAATATGTGTTGAAAGCAAGATGGTTTTATTACGGCTCAAAGATTTGATTAAACCTCTTATCTCTACCAATTGATTAGGATCAAGACCTGTTGTGGGTTCGTCTAGGATTAAAATTTTTGGGTCATGAATAAGCGCAGCGGCAATTCCAACCCGTTGCCGATAGCCTTTGGAAAGTTGATGTATTTTTTTATGTGCCTCTACTCCAATATTTGTAAGTTCTATTACTTTTTCAACTCTTTCTTTGGGCTGACCATAAATCCCAGCATTAAACCTCAAAAATTCCCTGACGTACATATCAAGGTAAAGCGGATTATGCTCTGGCAAGTACCCTATCGATTTTTGGACGCTTAAGGTTTGGTCTTTTACCGTTTCAAAATTAACTTTCGCAAAGCCCTCATAGTCATTTATATATCCAGTGAGTATTTTCATCATTGTAGATTTACCTGCTCCATTTGGACCTAAAAAACCGACAATTTCCCCTTGACTGATGTCAAAAGAAACCTGGTCAAGTGCTTTTTGTGTTCCGTAATATTTAGTTACTCTACTTGCTTTGATTGACATCTAAATGCATTGAAATTAATGATTTCAAAATTAAATGATTTTTTCTATTTACCATCTTTTGCTGAACAATTGATGTTACCGAAATTTCCAATTTACCCAAGCCAAAAGCTTGTTTCGCATAAGAATTATTGAAGCTCCTTATTTTCCTAGCCCAATAATATGTCTATTTGCTAGAAATTTTTAATAACAATAATATCTAAAAACCTAAGGTATTGACTTGAATATTTATAAATTTGCATAAAATACTGAATCATGATTTATACGTTGTTTGTAATGGGACCTTGGCAATGGGTAATTATTGGTATTGCCATTCTATTACTTTTTGGAGGTAAGAAAATCCCAGAACTAATGAGAGGTTTAGGAAGTGGTATTAAGGAATTTAAAGATGCTTCTAAAGAAGATAAATCTGAAGAAGATAGAAAATCCATTAAGTAATACTAGCTTTTATATTCTAAAAGCTTAAAATTTTCGCCATCGTACTTGCCATACGTGTAGTACTTTACCCAATCTCCTAAATTATAATAAGAGCTTTTTTCATTTAATGTTATGTCTAGAGGCAAGTGCCTATGACCAAACACAAAGTAGTCGTAGTGCGATGTTTCTAGTTTTCTTTTGGCATATTGCACAAGCCACTCATTATCTTCACCTAAAAACTGAGCATCGTCATCGCCTGAAATAAGTTTGTTTTTTACCGACAAATGCTGTGCTAATCTTACTCCTAAGTCTGGATGTAACCATCTGAATAGCCATTGACAAAAAGGATTTGTAAACACTTTTTTCATACGTTTATACCCTTTATCGCCAGGACCTAAGCCATCACCATGACCAATAAAAAAACGCTTGCCATTCACCTCAAAGACTTGTGGCGAGTGAAACACAGGAATATTCAATTCGGTTTTAAAATAGTCATTCATCCATAAATCATGATTGCCAACAAAAAAATAAACTGGAATTCCCGAATCTGTTATTTCTGCAAGTTTTCCCAAAACACGAACAAAACCTTTGGGAACCACTGTTTTGTATTCGCACCAAAAATCAAACAAATCCCCAAGTAAAAAAATCACTTCAGCATCTTTCTTGACCTCATCTAACCACTGTACGAGTTTTTTTTCACGAGGTAAACTTTGTTCTGATGTTGGCGCACCTAAATGGCTATCACTACTAAAGTAAATGTATTTGCCCGAACTTAAACTGATTTTGTGAGACATAAAGCAAAGTTAGGATAAATCCTTAAAAATTAATTCTGCTGTTTTTTGACTTGCGCCCGAATCGCCAAGTTGATGTTCCAATTCGGTATAATCATCAAATATTTTCTTACGATGATTGTCTTCAAGAATTTTCTGTAGTTCAGCTTTGAGTTGTTTGGTATTAAACTCATTCTGAATCAATTCTTTCACCACTTCTCGATCCATAATTAAATTTACAAGAGAAATAAATTTCAACGTAATAATCTGTTTGGCAATAAGATAGGAAATATAATTACCTTTATAACAGACCACTTCGGGCACTTTAAACAACGCTGTTTCCAAAGTCGCTGTACCAGAAGTAACCAAGGCTGCTGTGGACAAACTCAATAATTGATACGTCTTGTTTTGAATCAGAGAGACTTGTTTCTTTTTTAAAAACTGCTTATAAAATGAAGCATCTTGACCTGGTGCTCCAGCAATGACAAATTGGTAGTCAGAAAAATTGTCGACAACACTCAACATAACGTCCAACATTTTGGAGATTTCCTGTTTACGACTGCCTGGCAACAAGGCGATGATCGGTTTGTTTGACAGATTGTGTTCAGCAATAAATTCATCAAAACTTGGTCTTTCAAATTCCTTAATAGCATCTAATAACGGATGACCTACAAAGTGAACAGGATAGTTGTGTTTATCTTCGTAAAAGGATTTTTCAAATGGAAGAAGAACATACATTTGATCGACATCTCGTTTCACTTTTTTGATACGATTTTCCTTCCAAGCCCATAATTGTGGCGAAATGTAATAATGCGTCTTATAGCCTTCTTCTTTTGCCCATTTAGCGATGCGAAAATTAAAACCAGGATAATCGATAAATATGATGACATCAGGTTTGTAAGCTGAAATATCATTTTTGCACAACTTAATATTCTTAAAAATGGTCCTTAGGTTAAGAATCACCTCTACAAAGCCCATAAACGCCAATTCTTTATAATGCTTGACTAATGTGCCGCCGACGTCCTGCATCAAATCGCCACCCCAAAATCGAAAATCGGCTTCCGAATCCTTTTGTTGGAGCGCCTTCATTAAATTAGAGCCGTGTAAATCGCCGGAAGCTTCGCCTGCAATGATGTAATATTTCATTTTAAAATATTGATTTGCAAAGGTAAGTTGGAAAAGACTTTCCCAAAAACAAAAATCAATTTATAAGACTATATTGATTTAATAGTCATATAAGCTATATTTGTAAGCATACAAAGACGTTATGGAAATTGAACTTAGTTTAAAACTAAACAAGGATTTGGCAAATAAAGCCATGTCTTTTGCAGCCAAAAAAAAGATAAGTGTTTCTGAATTGATAGAATCTTATCTACAATTAATCACCTCTTCTGAAGTTGAAAATGAGCTAGAAATTTCCTCTTTTGTAAAAAGTATGTCAACTGGAACTGAAATTCCTAATGATTTAGATTACAAAAAAGAATATTCGAACTACTTAACGCAAAAGCATAAATGACTATAAATTTGTTTTTTGATACTAACACGACCTTAGACTTATTAGGCGAAAGACAACCTTATTACACCGATGCTGCCAAAATAGCGACACTGGCCGAAAAAGGTAAAGTCAAAATATTTATTTCGCCAATATCTTATTATACAGCAGGTTACTATATTTCTAAATTTGAAAACCTCTACATAGCCATCGATAAATTAAAAAAATTTAAATCGCTATGCAAAATAGCCTCGATAAATGATAAGTCCATTGAAAATGCATCGAGCTCTAGTTTCAAGGATTTTGAAGACGCCTTACAATATAATTGTGCTATAAATTGTCATTCGGACATCATTATTTCTAGAAATATAAGCGATTTTAAAGGGTCTTATCTGCCAGTGATGACCGCGGATGAGTTTTTAAAGAGTTTGAATATAAAATAGACTATCCTTTGGACTCCTATGATTACCTTTTTACAAAATCTAAATTACTCTATTGAATCCTTTTAAAAGTCTATTTAAAGATACCTTTATTTATGGAAATTTGAGCCGCGCAAATCTCCCGAAGCTTCACCAGCTATGATGTAATATTTCATTTATTACAAATCTAAAATTCTATTAATTGTAAAACTAATTAATTCAACAAAATGTTAAATATTTTAGTTATTATTCAATTTATTCATTTTCTAATAGAAATTAACTATTTTTAAAAAAAATAAAAATTATGCAATCAAACACAAGAAAACAAGAAAACAAGAAAACAAGAAAACAAGAAATAGTGTTTTCAAAATTTTCAACGGAAAAATTAACCTTTTAATTCTATTACTTGCCTTTTTATCAGTTTCATGCTCAGATCAAAATCTCCAAGAAGATATTCAAATTGAGGAAAATCTTGAAAATTTAGCACAAAAAAATTGGCCTTGCCCTAGTGGTTATTCTTTGGAAATAATCTCTGAATTTCAATTTAATTTTAGAAAACAATGTGAAGACGGATTTAGTATATGTGCACAACTAGTATTTACATTTGACTGTAAAAGATGGGTTCCTACTATTTCTTCATCGCTTAGTTCGATTACATCAACACCTCAGCACGTTTTAGATAACTTTAATAACAACCCAGACACACTAGTCCATTTTGTATATCATCCTCAAAGCAATAAGGTTTTAATGTTTGTAAATTATGATTTGAGTCTTTTTGATGACGTAGTGGAGTCAGATTTTGATTCAATTGATATAGACGAAGATACAAGCACTAATTACCCAAGAATAACACTAAGCTCTGGAACTTATGAAAAAAATGTGCTTTCAGATGGAAATTTGATGTATGTCATTGATGTCGAGTAAATT
Organism: Bacteroidia bacterium; assembly: GCA_030429455.1. Classification (GTDB taxonomy): domain Bacteria; phylum Bacteroidota; class Bacteroidia; order Flavobacteriales; family Flavobacteriaceae; genus Psychroflexus. The sequence continues at coordinate 16,093 of JAUIFC010000044.1, forward strand.
GTTTTACCTAATTCAAAATTATCGTGCAAACTAATTACAGAGCAAGAAAGTTAAACTTTTTCTTCGTTATCGTTTTATTTTTCATTTTAAGTAGTTGTAAATCCTTGATGAAAAGTGTTTATGGTTTCCAAGAGCCTAAAAATATTGATAATAAAGAAGTAAAAAAGGTCGCAGAAAAATATGATATCAATTTAAATGACTTATATCGATTAGATCAATCTTATTTAAAGTTTGTAATGTCCAAACCTGACAACGAAGTTAATGCGGATGATAAAAAATATCGTTCGCAGCCTTTACAGATCTTGTATTACAAAAGAAATGGTGAGTTATTAAGTTATCATGTAAATTGTTTGGCATCAGGGTTTCCTATATTAAATTGGAACGAAAATGATAATTTTGAAGTTTTTCCACCCAAAACTCAAGCCCCTTTAAACCAATCATTTCCTCTTGACGAATTAGTTACCTTTTTTAATCCAATTAGTGCGAATGAGGCATTTGATTTTGAAGATAATGATTATATTATCATCGTATTTTGGAATAAATTTATGAGTAAACAAAGTAAGCACTTGATTGAGGTTGTTAAAAAGAACCAAAAATTAATTGAAAACAAGGTTGTAAGAATAATTTATGTCAATAATGACAATTTGTTTTCTAACAACTGATCATAAGAATTGCATCTAGCAGTGATTAATGCACCTTAAAACATCACTTGTCGTTATTTTATTTTTGGCCATCAATAATAATGGTGTTGCTCAACAATCCAAACCTTTTGCGCAAAATAACAAATGGCTCGATTTGGGTTTCGGATTTAATTACACTAATTCTACACTAACGAGGTTTGACAACGATATTCCTGTTACTGGGGAAGATCTATCAGGTTTTGGAATACTTTTAAATCCTAAATATCAATTGTTTGTTAAAGATAATTATTGCGTGGGTTTTCATATTGGTTTTGAATTCGACAGCTTTAAAAACAACGGTATTAACTACAAGATATCGAGATATGATTATTCGGTAGGTGTTCAAAACGAATACTTTTTTAATGTTTTTAAAAATGTATTTTTTATAAGTGGTGAAGTTATTTTAGGTTTACATTACATCAATTCAGATATTACACTAGATAATTCTGAATTAAATGGATTTGACGATCCTTATTTTAAGGGTGGATTCAATATTAATATCAGCTATCAACTAAATCAAGAATTCAATTTTTATATCAAGTTTAATGATTGGATTACCTATCTAACCACAAATGAAAACTTTTATGATTTTGACAAAGGATTAAACTTGAATAATGCCTTAGAAAATTTGATAAACTTTCCTCAGTTTGGGTTTAGATATAGGATTTTTTAAACCTTAAATGTGTGACTTGTTGTTTTGATACCATTAACTAAATAGTTGAATGAGTTTTGAGTTAAAACTTTATTTCATTTAAATGCAAAGACCACAATGAAAGCGCTGAGCTCGCAAAGTAATATAAAAAGCTTTAACGAACTGTACGGCTAAAAAACCTAATAAAAGTATTGCTTCTATAAATTGTAATCTTAAATTTACAAAAAATAGAATTCTTCTTGAATCCCTTTAAAAATTTATTTAAAGACACCTTTATTTACGGAATAGCCACGGTGTTGCCACGATTTCTTAGTTTCCTTTTAATTCCGCTTTATACAGAGATATTTACAGAAGGGGAATACGGCATCATCGCTTTTATCATGTCTTATGCCATCTTCTTTAATGTCATTTTGGCCTATGGCATGGAGACGACTGTGTTTCGTTATTTCAACAAAAACGAAGATAATTCCAATGTCATTCCAACAGCCGCTATTTCAATATTGTTTTCAAGTTGTATTTTTTTAGCCGTTGCAATAGGCTTTAAACATGATATTTCTGCTTTATTGAACATAAAGCTTGTATACTATCAAATGACTGTTTGGATTTTATTCCTAGATGCCATTTGCGTGATTCCTCTAGCCTATTTAAGAATCTTAAAGAAATCCATTTACTATGCCATTGTCAAAATTGTCAACGTTTCTTTAAATCTTGGTTTAAACCTGTTTTTTCTAGTTGGCCTACCTTTTTGGAAAAATAATTTTTCAGCTCTAGAAAACATATGCATTGACGACAGCATTACCTACATATTTATATCGTATGTCATATGTAGTGGCCTTTCTGTTTTGATGCTATCTCCATTTTATCTTAAACTGAAATATAGGTTTGATATCAATTTATGGAAAAATATGTTGAAGTACTCTTGGCCAATTTTGGTTGCTGGCTTAGCCTTTTCAATAAATGAAACTTTAGACAAAATATTATTGACATACCTATTGCCTGAAAATATTTCGGAAGCACAAGTAGGAATTTATACTGCTTGTTACAAACTTTCGTTGTTTATGACACTTTTTGCCACAGCTTTCAGATTAGGTGTAGAGCCGTTTTTCTTTAGTCATGCAAAAACAAAAAATCCTAAAAAAGCTTATGCCCTGATTACAAAATACTTTGTAATCATTGGTCTGCTAATTTTACTAAGTGTAACCGTATTTCTGGACTATCTTAAACTGATTATTCGGAGAGAAGGGTTTTATGAAGCCCTTGGAATCGTACCTATTATACTGTTAGCGAATCTATGCTTAGGAATTTATCACAATCTTTCTGTATGGTATAAAGTCACAGATCGCACCTATTTTGGAGCTATAATTTCGTCGGTAGGTGCGACTTTAACACTCTTTGTTAATTTTGCTTTTATACCAACTTATGGCTATGTAGCCTCTGCTCTAGCGACCTTATTGGCCTACTTCAGCATGATGGTTTTGTCCTACCTATTCGGTCAGAAATATTATAAAATAGACTATCCATTAAAGCGATTAAGTCTGTATGCCGTTATAGGTATATTCTGTTCAGGGTTGTATTTTTATGGTTTAAGACATTATTTTTGGGTTGGAATACTTATGATACTCGTTTACATATTTATCGTTTATATTCAAGAAAAGAAAGAACTATTAGGATACCTTAAAAAATCTTCAAAATGACAATTAACATTATAAACAAATCAGGCCATGAGCTTCCAAAATATGAAACAAAAGATTCTGCTGGCATAGATCTAAAAGCAGTTTGCCAAGAGCCTATAAGGCTTAAACCCATGGAACGACACATTGTCAAAACTGGTTTATTTATGGCTTTACCAGAAGGTTTTGAAGCTCAAGTGCGTCCTCGAAGTGGATTAGCAGCAAAACATGGAATTACTGTATTGAATTCACCTGGAACCATTGATGCAGATTACCGTGGCGAAGTAGGTGTAATTTTAATCAACCTTTCTCAAACTGATTTTGAAATCACAAACGGCATGCGCATCGCTCAAATGGTAATCGCCAGATTTGAACAAGCAGAGTTTATTGAAGTCAACGAACTCTCCGAAACAGAGCGTGGTGCTGGTGGGTTTGGGAGTACGGGGAAGTGATCCCTCAAACCCCCGAAGGGGGTTTTTATCCTCTGAGTGATGTAATTAACACAGAAGTGTTAAATTTTGGTTATGAGGTGATTGGGTTATAGGTTTAAACCTAAATCTTTGGGACATAAACTCTTTGCGACTCGGCGGCTTGGCGTGAGATTATTAATCTGTAAATCAATACAACGCATTATAAACATCCACAGCTAGATGACCTGCGGAATAGCCACCTGATCTACCAGGAATACTGCGTTTTCCCAATTCCAAATTTTGACCTTCTTGCTTGCCATAACTTACCCAAGCCACAACCATGATCTCGCCATCGCACAGCACCGTATAGCCGTGACGAGCTTTATCTGATGTTCCTGTTTTGCCATAATAATTTATGCCTTTTGGCAATTTTGAGAGAAGTCCTTCGGCAGTTCCTCCTTTTTTAAACACCTTTTCCAATGCTTGATTTATTTGAGAAATATGTTCTTCGTCATAAACCCGATGTGGCTTAAATAGAATTTCTTTGTAAGCTATATCATTTGGCTGATAGACTCTATCCCCAACATGTAGCTGAACATATTTTCCATTGTTAAGCAACACCTGATAAAGTTGGGCAATATTGACCAAAGTCATGCGTCGACTTCCTAATGGATAATTGAGCATATGTTCTTTGGCTTTGCTCGAATCTTCCAAGTGTATATCTGGATCTGGTTGGATGCCAATACTGCTAAATCTGTTTTCAATAGACCTAAAAAGAGGGATAGGTTTTGTACGATCCACTAGATTTCTAAAAGGAGGATTTTTAGATTTTCGAAGAACATAGGACATGTCCAGAATTTTATTTTCATAAACATTGCTTTTTGTTCGTTGGTCTAATGTAGGATGACCTTTTCGTTTGGCTCCATTCAAACTCGTAGGAATATTCTTGTCCAACATCTCCGCATAGACAAAGGGTTTGATAAGCGACGCCATGGGATACCCATTTACAAAACGGGTTAAATCCGAAGTAGTTTTACCTCCAAAATGGCTCAGAATACTACCGGTCTTTATATTGGCTACAAGTACTGCTCCATGCAATGAATAATTAGCAGATTTATCGTATTTCTGTAAAAATGAATTCACAGCGAGATAAGTTTCATTTAAATTTTTTGAAGTCATGGCTGTTTTTACAACTTCATTCTTTACCTGTAGCTCATTCAATTTTCTTTTGAAAAAGATGTTTCTGGACGCCACATTATTCACTTTATAAGGCCGTAACACATACACATCTTCACCATCATTTGCTCTCAATAATTCTGGCTCTCTAAAATTCAACTGACTCCTTTTCAATTTGGTAAATTCCTTTTTTGTAATGAGGTCATCGTTTTTCCATTGGGATGCATACTTCAATAGCTTTAACTTGATATCATCTTTATAAAAAAAAGCTTCTTCATATGGAATGTAAAGGTCATCTGAGAGTTTGAACGTACTTCCTCGATGCAAGGTGAAATTGAGATAAAGCATTTCCAATTCATTCAACTGGCTGATATTTTTGCCAAATGTGTGGTAACTGGCATTGACAATTCCCTTATGGCCTTTTCCTCCATTAAAAGCCACATTATTGACGTAATGCGTCAAAATTTGATTGGGATTCAGCTGAAACGACAATTGATAACTGGTGACAAATTCCGAATACTTACGTTGAATTTCTTGAGGAAAGACTTTGTCGAAGGCAAGGTTTTTCAACAATTGCTGATTAAGGTTTGAACCTCCTCGACCCATTAGAAAATTAATCGACGTGCCATGCCAGTTGGCGCGATTGAACCACAACCTATTTTGATCCAAAAACGAACGATCTTCTTTTAAAATGAGTGATTTTACAAAAAACGGTGGCAATTCTTCATAGGAGATGGCAATGGAAGGATTTTCAGTTTCAGTTTCTGCTTTGAAAAGTAAATTTCCTTGATAATCGATTACAGCTGCTTGATAATCAGAATATTTACTTACATCAATCGGCTTTGGAAAAATACTAATCAGTGCAAAAACTAAAAGAATAAACAGGTAAGTTGGCAACAGGACGACTCTCAAAGAGCCGAGAATGCGGCTTGGCGTTTTTAGATTTTCCTTTTTATTTCCAAAAAAAGACGCCATCAAATACGCCCCATAAATGATCATGAAACTTAAAACAAGCGTTACAAGTGTGTAAAATCCAAAAAACATAAGTCCTTTAAAATTAAATACGAGAAAAGCAATCAACAGCAAACCAATACTCGCTTTGGCAATCAACTTGGTTCGTTTTGAATACGTTTGAAGTTGATGGGTAATGGAATAATTCTTATTGACATCGAGCAGATAGATTCCTATAAAATTGAATCCCTTTAGAAACACCAATCGCAAAACCACATAAAAGAGTGCCAGAACAATCAGTAGATTTAAAAGTAGTACGCCGAGTTTGTTTTCAAATTGAAATCCAGTATATAATGGGAAATTTAAAAACGTAATGGAAAATAGGCCAATCGTCGTAATCATCAATCCGTTATTGGACAACAGCTTTTTCTCTCTTTTATGAATAATCAGCTCTTTTTCGATGGCTTGGCGGTACTCTTCATTTTTCTTTAAAACCATGTGTAACACACTAAAAAAGAACAAGAGGTAAGACAATTTGGCGCCAACCAACAAGATGATATTGGTGGTGAGATTTACAAAAGAAATGGACTGTGAAAAAGCTGAAATTTCAACAATCAAAAACACCAAACATGCAAACGTACCGAAGTAAACAATGCTAGAGGATGAATAAATTTCACCTTTAAACAATCGATTCATTCGACTCATCACAAGACTTAAGCTTGTAATCATAACATAAATGGAAAAGTACTGAGCGATTGGAGTTAAGATGGCTCCATAGAGGATATTTCGAAGGAGCCATGGGTTTTGAAACTCTACTCCAGATGACGTAAACACACCACGATTTAAAATAAAAAATTGAATTAAGTCTGAAGATAAAATATATGCAAACGCCAACAAGATAAACTTATATAAGATATAGGTTCCAAAGCCTATAAATAAAGACGTCAAAAAAGTAACGGTTAAATCTGCATAGTTGTACCTGTTGACTTTAAACCTGTTGTAAAGAATTTTCGTTTCCTTGACGTAAAACTTCCTTAAGTCTTTGAAGAGCATCCCTAAAGTTACGCCAGCAACGACTATCGTAATAAGTATGACTAAGACTATTCGAAATCCCATACAATTTTGTTAGATAAGTTGTCTATAAACTGAACATTTTCCAATTCCAAAACATTAAATACATCTATCCAAAATTCTTTTACATTTCTCTTTTTCACTTTATTATTAGGTTCATTTTTTAAGACGACAATGACATTGAGACGTAGCCCGTTATCTATCTTTTCTTGAAGCGTTGCCAGTAAACTTTTATCAACCAAATTGTTGATGGTAGCATTACTTTTTTCAGGTATTGCTCTGTAAAAATTGATGTTTTCCGCCTTGTTATTAATCACCATATCCGAGAAAATCAACAAGGTATTGTCGGCGTCGTCTTCGAAACTAGCAATTGATTTGACTAGATTTACCAGAATATTTGTGGACGACGTGTATTCTTCATCCTTACTCAATTCTGTGTACTCATTAATGGCTTTCTTCATCAAATCCATTAAAGGGATTGGGTTTGCTCGTTTACGTATTTCAGTACCACTAAGCCCTTTTTGATCGACAACAATGCTACTTGTTCGTGTCACCAATTCGTCTTTGGCAGAGAGATTTCCAATGGACAAACTTGCTTGCTCACATTCGCCAATATTGGCAAATTTGGTCTGCTTCATAAAGTGGGGCAAATTGCTGTTTAAATCGTCAACAATATCTTGATATAAATCTGAATCTGATATATCGAACAACATCGTCATATCGGTTTTATCGATTTCGTTACAAGTCACTAATTCTTGACAAGAAAAGATTGAAAATGCTATAACACAAGCCATAAGTGGCTTTACAAATATTTTCATTTGTTATAATTTTAAAGGTTAATTTATTTACTTAAACCATACTGCTCCATCACATTAAAAATGGATAGAGAAAATTTATTTTACTTATAAATTAAAAGTTGATCTAAGTAATTATATGCTATAGCAGAACTAATTATTAATTGTTGTCAGGCTGAGCGAAGTCGAAGCCTAACTGACTCATTTTGAAGTTTTAAATCGTTTCGACAGCGCTCAACGTGACATTTAGGTGTTTCAGATTATCATTTTTATGATCAAAATATCTTTAGATTACATTTGATAATACTTAAGCAGCTCATGCTTGTTGGGCCAGTCGACAATAACAAATTCCGACGATGGTGTTTTGTTAAACACTTCCAGGAAAATCATTTTATAACTTTCAATATGCGATTCAAGTAACTTGACTAATGTATCGGTTTCGTTCTCATTATGTTCGATGGTTTGAATCATTTCCTGAATGCCTGTTTTGGTGTGCTTGAGTTCCTCGTTTATCACACTTATCATTTGAGATGGTTGTTCTTTCAACTCTTGATAAGCTTGCTTTTTCACTTTATAGCTAAATCGTAAACGATCGCGTTTTCTGTACAAACTCATCAAATGGCCGAAGACCAATCTTTTCTTATTCACTAGTGGTTCATGCTCTTCCAATTCTTTGAAAA
>JAUIFC010000265.1 GCA_030429455.1 Bacteroidia bacterium
TAGAACCTTCTTTTATACTTTTTTCCCTTGAGGGAAATGCTGACAGGCAATGGGTGTTTTATACCATTTGCGAATTGAAATTACTGTAAAAGAAAAAAAGGGCGATTTATTACTTTAATTTTAAGTTATAAATGGTATGACATCATAAAATACAAAAAACACCCATCCCTAGCCCTTCCCGCGATGGAAGGGAACATGTTATGGTTTTTAAGAAAATTGTAACTAATCAGTCCAATATTAAATTTTCAAGCTATTGGAAACCAAGGCTTTGTTTATTTTAACCGCTATAACCGCTATAACCGCTATAACCGCTAAGGTTTGCGCAAAGGTTACAATAAGCTAAATTGTTGAATACAAACCCTTAGCGATTGCGGTTAATTTTTTAGTTTAAATAATCAGATAGCTAAACAAGAAAGGATCCTGATTAGTTACAGAAAATTAAACATTTTAGACTTCACTAACTATTAAATAAAATTTGGAAAATTTTCGGTAACTCGAAAAGACATGATATCATGATGAAACATAGTTTAAGTGTTTTTAGCAGATTAGTTTTTTTCAGAAGTCCAAACCAGTTATTTTTTCAAAAAAAGCGTTCTGATTATTGATTTTACAGGTTTCCGAACCTTTAAACCTATTGCAGGCTATAGGTTTGCGTCAAAATCATAAAATCAATACACAATGAATCAAACCTTTTTAAACCTGTTATTTTTACTATGCACTGTTCTGGCATTTGGGCAATTTCATACCATGAAAACCCCAAGAATGAGCCCTCAAGTTTCCGAAACTCAACGTTTAGGTGTTACTGATATTACCATTACCTATTCTTCTCCGGCGCTCAGAGGTAGAGATGTGTGGAACAATCCTAATATCATACATCAAAACAACGAACCACGCCCATGGAGAGCTGGTGCCGACATGGCTACAACAATCAATTTTACCACAGATGTTACCATAGAAGGCAAACCGCTTAAAGCCGGTACTTATGCGTTTTATGTCATTGCCAGAGGCGATACTTACGAGCTGTTATTTGCACATAACCATCAGCAATGGGGCAGTTACTATTTGGATCAAGAGAAAGACATCACCTTAAGAGTAAATGTGAAGTCTGAAGCTTGCGCCAAATCTGAACAGTTGGATTACGAGTTTTTAAACCGAACTGAAAATTCATTGACCATTGGATTGGAATGGGACGAAACCCGTTTGCCGTTTAAAGTTGAAGTGGATTTGAATCAAACTGTTGTTGAAAGTTTTAGACAAGAACTCCGAGGGATAAATACCTACCGTTGGCAAGCTTGGAACGATGCCGCCATGTGGTGTTATAATCACAATACAAATCTGGAAGAAGCATTGGTATGGGCAAATCGCTCTATTGAAGGTGGCTTGAATGGATTTGCAGCCAACAAGAACCATGAAAACTTGAGTACTAAAATTCTTTTGGAAAAAAAGTTAGGAAAAACAGACGAAATGCAACAATCCATAGATGATGCCATGGCCATGTACATGAATGAACGTGATTCCAATGAATTCAACGTTTTCTTATTGCATTTTGGTGCGTTTGAAGATGCTTTGGATTTTTCAAAGCAATCCTTAAAAAAGTACCCAGAAGCGTGGTATCTATTACTCAATAAAAGCATTGCCCAATATCATTTAGGAAATGTAAAAAGCGCTGTAAAAGAGATCGATAAAGTGATAAAAGTAGCACCAGAACCCTACTTAAAACGCTTAAACGAAATAAAAGAAGAATTTATAAACAAAACATACAAGCTTTCAATGAGCTATAGTTAACGTGTTTTTTGTTTATAATATTTAGATTTTTAGTATGGAATAACACCCACTTTAATCTCTTTAATTGGATATAAGGAGGGTGTTTACTCTAAAATCTTGATTTACCACCTTGAAGAATTTTTGAAAAAACATGTTTTTCTTAAACTACTATTTATAATAACATCAAAACATAACTAGCTATAATACATATGTTTAGAACTTTAATCATTTTAATATTTGCCATTTTGAATCATTCAACAAAACCGCAATCCAATCAATCATTTTCGAATATTGTGGATAATTTTATAGTTGAATATGAGCAGCTCAATATTCCAAACTTAGAACTGAGTTACAATCATAATTTGAATGCAATTGACAGTCTTAAAGACTTAGAACGTCAGGAAGCTTTCTTTTTAGAATATAATTCGCAATTAAAAAGCCTAAACGCTCAAAACTTGACCAAAAAGGAACAAGTGACTAAAGCCGTTTTAGACTACGAAATTCAACTGAACCTGGAGCGTATTAGTTTGGAGAAACAATGGAAAACTGAAAATTACACCATAAAAGGCTCAAAACTTTATGAAGAAGATTTGGGCAAACAATGGTATGCTTATTTTTTAAAAAAATGGATAGATCAAAGCCTAACACCGGATGCTACTTTTCAATTTGGATTAACTGAAATCGAAAAAGTGAAATCTGCAATCGTGCAAATTCAAAATGAAATGGGTTTGACTCAAAGTGAGTTTGACAAACACATTGAAGATGAGGTGTTTTTTATGCAGGATAAAAAAGAAATCTTAGAGAAGTACAACCAACTGAGTACAATTGTAGAACAAAAAGCTAAAGATTATTTCCCAAATGTAGATCAGGTGCCTCAAGTGAATATCAGAGCTGGAACAGACAGAGCCTTGGCGATGGCACCGGCTTACTATTATAATGATACGTTTTTTTATAATTTTTTTGAAGAGAATTATGATGTTCGCGATATGGGATGGCTTTATGTGCATGAGGCAATTCCCGGGCACCACTACCAAAATCATATGACATCCTTGTATAATTTGCCAATAACGCCACTTTTTGGCTACATGGGTTATATTGAGGGATGGGCCGCCTACATCGAACAGTTTGGGCCTGAGTTACATGCCTACAAAAACAGCATGGACAGTTACGCGCAGTTGAGATGGGATTTGATTCGATCGATTCGAGTGGCTTTGGATGTTGGCTTGAATTATTACGGTTGGTCGGACGACAAAGCACTGGAATTTTGGAAACAACATTTATCGGGAAAAGACGATATCGCGATAAGAGAAATAAAACGAATGAAACGTTGGCCAGTTCAGGTGATTACCTACAAATACGGAAAAAATATTTTAGATAAATTGAAAGGTGATATAACTTCTCCAGCCGAATTAAAACGCTTTCATCAAAAAGTACTTCAATATGGGCCGATACCTTTATCTGTTTTAGAAACACACATTTAATTTCTATTTTAAAATAAAGGGAATTGTTGAAAGAAAAAAGGTTCGAATTATTGATTTTACAGGTATCAGAACCTTACAATACTTTGAATAGCATAGTTTTGTCTAACAATTAGTAGTAATATGAAAAAAATAAGACACATAAAAGTTATAGCTGTTTTAATACTTATTTTAGGTTTTATTGCTTGCCAAAATTCAGAACAAAACATTAAATATTCTGGAAGGTATAGTGGCGTATTTGAGTATGGTAATTTTACGGATGAAATTAGTTTTCATATTGAAAAAGACAATGCACAATTCAAAGTATTTTTTTCAAGTACAGCCCAAAATGCCAATCGAATTCCGTTTCAAGGTGTTGAAGTCAATGGAGATTCGATACATTTCTTTTTGCAAAGTGATTTTTATAAATACGCTTTTAAAAATAAATGGACAGACCGAGCCACAAAACTCAGAGGTGTTTTAACAGTGGATGGTGTGTCAGTTCCTTTTGTGTTAAAGCGACAAGATGAACTTAAAAATGGC
>JAUIFC010000266.1 GCA_030429455.1 Bacteroidia bacterium
TTTTTTATTACGCTGATTAAAAGGAGGTTTGTAAATGCTTTTTTTGGAAATGTCCTCTAAGTTAAGGCCATTAATTTCTTTGATAATATTACCGACTCTTAATTTGGCTAAACTAGCTGGTGATCCTTCAGCGACTTTAGTAATAACCATTTGCTCCTCAATAATTCTGATATCAACACCAATTTCACCTTTGGCAAAAAGGTATGGCGAGCTATTGGATTCAAGTTCGCTCAAAAGTCCTATTCCTAAATGAGAACAATTCAACTCAAAAAGCATATGGTTTAGCGCGGTAAATAATTCATCATTACTTTTACAATTCTCTACAATTGGCTTGTATTTGTTTTTCATGTTCTTCCAGTCAATACCATTATAATTGGCATCGAAAAATTCGTTTTCCACCAAGCTGTGAACATCCTCGAATACTCTTAGGTTTTTGTTATCTTCCTCACAACCATAATAGAAGACGGGGAGAATTAAAAGTAAAACTAGATATGATTGCATCTTTTTAAATTTTATGATTGTCATAGGTTTCTAAAGCTTCCTTCAAAAAAGACGAAATGCCTTTTGAACCAACTACTGTAATGGATAGGGCAATCGTTTCTTTGATTTCATCTCTTGATGCGCCTTCTTTTTTCGCTAAAGGAATATGATAGGTAATCGCATTTTTGTCATTTGTAATAATTTTCATAGCGAGATACATAAGGTGTTTTGTTTTGGCATCAAGTGCTTTGGACTTTGTAACCGCATGTATAAGTTTTGCATAAATAGCTTGTATTTCAGCGTATTCTTCTTGGAATAGGTCTAAAGAGTTTTTCATTGTAAGTCATTAAGGATAAGTTGATAATAGCAAACCGACTTGGATTCCGTCGTATAAGGCGTGCGCAATCACCAATGGCAATAGTCGCTTTATTTTAAAAAAGAAATAGCCAGAGACCAAGCTCTTTATTGCGATGGTTACAATGCCATAAGACCCTTGACTCCAATGTGCTAAGCCCATGATTAAGGCACTTAATAGAATAACAACCACAGACCATAGCCAATGTTTTGAAAATTTCCAAAGGCTTGAAAGCATGAAAATGCGAAGCAATTCTTCATAAAGTGCAATACCAATCCATAAAACAGGTCCTAACCATATGAGAAGCAAAATTGGACTTTCTCTAAGGTCTAACAGAAGTGTGAGTAATTCGTCATTGGATTGAAATTTAAGAAAATCGCTGAGTGTTATTCTTTCTATGAAAAATAAAATGAAATATACCGTTACCAATCCTAATCCCCAGAGCAGGTCTTTTATCAGATTACTTTTACCAGAATTGAAGTCTGATAAAGGTTCTTTAAGAAAATATTGTTTAAGAAAGTATAGCAGAATTATGCTGCCGCCACCAAAAAGGAGCGGATACATGATTAATTCCACAGTAGCAAATCCTGTTGATTGGTGCATCCTGTACCACAGCATTAAACCAAATGGAATAAAAACCACAACAGCCAAAGCGAGTAAGGATTTAAGAATTTTCATGACATTGACGATTTTAATTGATGCCTCAAAAGTCTTTATAATCATCAACAATCACTGACTGTCTTATAGGGAAGCAAGAAAAAACGGTGTTTTCTAAAAATTATACACCCAAAAAGCGATTAAATCTATCGTTGTGTATAAAACAGGAGCAATGATGATAGGAATCGCATTTCTATATTTTAAGTAAAAAAGGTTCGAGGTTGTCACGATTAGAAAAGCAGTAATCATTTCTGTCCAGCCTTTATCGACTTGAAGACCAGCAAAAAGCAAACTTACCAATAGGATGCTAAACCACGACCAATATTTTGATGAACTAAGTTTCCATAGGTAATGCATCATAAATACCCTTGTCAAAACGCCAAAAGTTTCATTTAGCCAAACAAAAGGTCCTAAAAGAAAAAAGGCATAAAGTTTATTGCTTAGGATTGCTTTGAGTGAAGATTGAATTTCCGAATTTTCCTTGTGAGCAAACCAATGTTCATAGGATACAATTTCTATGCTTTTGATCACATACGTAATACTCAATAGGAGTAAACCTAAAACCAAATGGATTATAAATTTCTCTTTTCTGCTGAAAAAAGCAGATAGTTTTTCTTTATTCAAACGTGTGTGCATAAGAAACAGCAAGCCTAAAACTAGACAAATAAGAAGAAGGTTGTTTCGTAGTATGGCGGTTGTAGAGTAGGAAGTCCAACCAAATACTTTTTCTACAATCGCGTAAATGTAGAAAAAAACAACTGCCAAAATTGAAACGACATACTTTGAATTATTTGTCATTGCGAAATTTACTTGGTGTTAGACCTGTAGCATTTTTAAATGCAGTATTAAATGCTGAAAGCGAATTGTATCCGACCATAAAAGCAATATCCGAAATTTTCTCATTTGGTTTTTCCTTTAGAAGTGTTTTGGCATCAGTTATTCTTTGTTCGGCAATAACTTCGAAAAAGGTTTTCTTATAATTTTCATTTATAACCTGTGATAATGCATGTGTGCTTGTATCAATACGTTTGGACAATGCCAATAACGACAACGTATTGGAGCGATAAATTTGCTCTTGTGTAAATAAATGTTTTAAGGCTTTTAAAATTCTTTGGCGTTCTTTGTCTTTTAATCCTGTGTTTTTGTATTTGGGTTTAGACTTGTCGATCACGTAACCTTTGTTCATGATAAGCACCAAAGAGAAATAAATAATGACGCTGTATAAAATAGCACCAGAGATATATGGAAATCCAGAGACATCATTCAACAAGTACACAAACCAAATTAACATTAAAAAATAGCCGATCGTATTAAGTTGCTTCAGGACATCTTGCCGATTAAAAGTGCCAAGATTTATTCTAAACAAGCTTAAACTAATATATATGATATATTGAAGCAGAATTAACCTGTAAAACAAATGCCAATAATTCCAATCTGACCTTAAATGATCCAACAAAAACCAAAGCAAAATCAGCATAAGTGAAGGTAAAAGGTGGATGAAATGTTTCGGTTTTAATTGAAATTTGGAATCCATAACCGAATGTATGAGCATATAAAATACAGGGCCAATGGCCAAAAATCCTGATAGACCTAATGTTAAAATAAAATCATGTAAATCCGGTGAAAATGTAACCAATATAGATTTTGAAATCCTTATGCTCAACATAAAAATTAAGAAAGCAAATAGTTCATTGGTAAGCTGATTGCCTTTTTTTGTAGTCAGTGCGTAGATGATAAGCGCAATACTATTTACGATTCCAATAAGACTTGCAATTAGAAGTATTGTTTTCAATTAGGGTAGTTTAATATTATGCTCTCTAAACTGTTTTACAACAACCTATTCTCTTCAAGCATGGACTTGACGTCTTCATGGTTTGCCCAAAATTTGTCTTTAATTTGTTGAATGACAAATTCATATTTCGGATGTGATTCCAGTTTTTTCATCAGAGGATCTTCTTCAAGAAAAAGAACAATCCAATATTGAAAATTATCCTGTAATGCAAACGCTTCAAAGCTTTGAATGGCCATGTCACTATTGCCTTCATAAAGATGTTTCATTGCTAAGCTTGCCGATTTATATATGGTTTGATCTCTTTCGCAGTATTGTTTATAGGCATTAAAAAAAGATTCAGCTTCTTCTTTAAACCCCATTTTTTCGTAAGTTATGGCTATTTTTAAATATTCTTGGGTGTATATTTCAATTCCTCTTTCAGCTTTTATGGCATTGAGTTTTGAATAATACGTATAAGCTTCATTATAGTTTT
>JAUIFC010000267.1 GCA_030429455.1 Bacteroidia bacterium
CAGACCAAGCTTTAGGACTGAGTTACGCAAGATTGATGCATTTCTCTGACTCTCAACAATACAAAGATTTATGCAATACCATTTTAGATATTGCACCGCAGTTTGAAATTGATCCTCTAAAGATTAAAGATATTGGCATTTTCGGGATCGTTTATAAAGGTGATTATTCGATTAGCAAAGAATTCAAACAGACAGAATAAAAAACTATTGCCAACAATGTATAAAAACCATTTAAACGGTTCTTATACAAAACCGTTGGCATCAATTAAAAAAAGTAAAATCAATAATAATGAATCTGACAAAATTACTTTTAATTTTATTTTTACTGGTACTAATTCAATCATGCTCAAACAAAATGAATAAAGTTTTCTGGGTAAGCGGTATAAAAACCGAATGTTCTGCGGGAGCAGGGAAAATGCAATGTTTAAACATTTATAGGGGAGAAGATATAAACAACCCTAATTGGGAAAACTTCTATGCTTCTATAAAAGGCTTTGAATTTGAAGAAGGTTATCTTCAAAAGATTGAGGTCAAGGAAACCCGATTAGATAAAAACGAAGTACCTGCTGACGGCTCTTCTATTAAATACGAACTTATAAAAGTATTGGATAAGCAAAAAGATATTCGCTCAGAACTGAACGGTGATTGGACTTTAGTAAAACTGAACAATGCACCACTTAACAGAATGGTAGCTATACCAACTATCACCATTGAACTCTCTAAAAAAGTATTGGCAGCAAATGGAGGTTGCAATAATTTTACAGGTCAAATAGAGACTCTGACTGCTTCCGAAATATCTTTAGGAACAGTGGCAGGTACTAAAAAAGCGTGCATCAACAAAAATGTTGAACCTGAGTTTCAAAAAACACTTAACTCCATATCGACTTATCAAATACAAGGCGAGACGGTTATATTTTTTGATAAAACGGAAAAGAAAATTCTTGAATTCATAAAAGAAAAGCCAAATAATCCAAATCAAAGACTTCATGATATTTGGGTAACTACAAGAATAAATGGAAACCCCATTAACCGTATGTCACCGATACCGAGAATGGAAATTAACCTAACCGACCTGAAGGTGTTCGGATATGATGGATGCAATCAATACTCAGGAGGGATAAAGAAAGTGACCGAAAACCAAATTGTTTTTGGAAATCTTGCCTCCACCAAGAAAATGTGCCATAAAATGGATACTGCTGAGGCTTTTATCAAAGCAATTAATCAAGTAGCCTTTTATAAATTAGAAGGACTGAATTTGATTTTGATGAATGAAGAAAATGAAGAAGTATTGGCTTTTCTAAAAGGAGATTAAAAAGAAGATAACTGATGCCAACAATGTGCAAAATGCCAACATCCTCCAAACGTCGGTTACTGCATTTGCACAAACCGTTATGGTCACAATCAGCTGAAGCTGACTTGCGTGGCTACGTGCTGCGCACTCCCGCCCCACAAGCAAGTGTGACCATAACGACCTGCTAAACCAAATTGCTAAAACCCTTTCTATTATCTACAGCTCCAGCTGACGCACTCAAGTGCTCAACGTGCCATAGCACGGAGCTAAATGCAATTTGGATCAGGCACTCTAACTCCCAATTCAATAAAATGGCAATCCACGATAGCTGCGCCATCTAATTGACAAACAATGCCATGATGCCAACAGTCCAATATCATGGCATTTTTATCCATTTTATTGTATCTTCGTTATCATACCTGAACTGCGTTTAGCAGGTCGTTGTGGGCAATTTAAACCAACCGCCTGAAGCTAAATGGCTTAACCGAAATTAAGAATAAATCCTATCACCAAGATCAAGTCTGGTATGGTTGTACAGTTCTTTTTGACCAAAAAGGTTATGATTAATTTAAATAAGTTGGATTGAAAACACTCAAAGAATTGAACCGCTGTTGTCGGTTAACAAAATTAAAATATCAATAAAATGAAAAAAAGTATTCTATTAGCTCTGGTATTGATTGTTGCGTTTGGGCTTCGTTCCTTCGCGCAGTCTGAAGAAAAGGGTTGGATAAAACTATCGGAAAAAACTGTGTCTTACATGGCTGAAACAGATAAAGTCAATATGCTTGGCAAAAAACAAAACATTTCTACAATAAAGTTAAAGTGTATTCGGGGAACCGTTAAGCTTAAAAAGCTACGCGTCAAAATGTCCGACGGCACAGAAAAAGAATTCTCTCCAAAAGGCACCGGTGTTTTTACCAATGGGATGTCATCTTTTGCGTTTAAGCTACCTGGAAATGATACTAAATTAAAAGAATTAGAAATTGATTATGACTCAGCTGGGAATATCATATTTACTAAAAGGGCAAAAGTTGAAATATGGGCCAAATTACGAGAATAAATGAAAGTAAACGTTTGAAAAAGTAAGCTTTGGCCCACTTGTTTATTTTTGATGAAAACTCATTAAAAATAAATCCAATGCAAATACATTCAACAAAGATTACAGAATGCATAGAAGAAGGCAAAAGCGTTTATAAAAATGATTAAATAGGAATTATTATGTGAATAAAACGTAATTAATTACTTGCTGTGCTTTGCATCTTTTTAACACTTGATGAATCTCCATAGGGAAGAACAGTTTGGCAAACTCAGCCGTATTTAATTCCACCAGATGGGGCAGACCTAGATTACAGCGGTTATCCAGCAATTCCTAGTGATAGTGTTGTGACGTCATTGTATAAAAAAGCGTTTAAAAACAACTGTTAAGTTTTCACCCATGGCAATGGTGATGCGGCAATGGACCAGATGATACGTACAATGAAGCCTGCCATAGAAGAATTTGGAAATGATGACCGAAGAAGTGTTCTTATCCACGGTCAATATGTTCGGGAAGATCAACTTGATTCTTTTATGGAATTGAATGTCATTGCTTCTTTATTTCCGCTACATACCTATTACTGGGGAGACTGGCACAAACAGATTATTGGAGATAGCCTTGGAAACTCTATCAGTCCTACCAGAACAGCCTTGGATAAAGGTTTGAGGATAACCATCCATACAGATGCACCTGTAGCCCTGCCAAATTTAATGAGGATGGTCGGGATTTCAGTTGAGCGAAAGTCCCGTTCAGGTCAAGTGATTGGTGCGGATGAGAAGACAACTCCCTACGAAGCGCTCAAAGGCATTACAGATTGGTCAGCCTATCAGCATTTTGAAGAAGACACCAAAGGAACTCTTGAAAAAGGTAAGCTTGCCGACTTAGTTATTCTTGATAAAAACCCTTTAAAAGTGCCTGAAGAAGAAATAAAAAACATTATAGTTTTAGAAACTTATAAAGAGGGTAAACAAGTTTATAAAAGGTAACCCTAATACCAAGTTTGGTGTTTTTTTGATTGTAGTAGAATTTACCATTCCCAGCCAAATCCTGTAGTAAAGATATAATCTAATGCTTTTCCTGCTTCAGCTGGTCTATTATCATAATTGAGATTATAACCTGCTCTGATGTAAAAATCCTCAATAAAGAGATCATCATACTTTACATCGAATCTAAAGTCTACTCTAGTGCGACCAGACTTAACATTGGTATCTGAAAAAATTGTAGGGTATAGAATTATATTGGTGAAAAGCTCTAAATCACCGAGATCATATATGTTTAATTCTGTTTTCAAAAATCCCTCAAATGATTTTCTATTCGGTGTTGTTGTAGTAATTCCTTGCTCTGGATTTAAAATAGGTAAGAAGCTTTCAGTATTATACGCAAAACCAGCCAAAACATTCCAATACATCGTATTAGAATAT
>JAUIFC010000045.1 GCA_030429455.1 Bacteroidia bacterium
GGGACGTGAGCAGTGTCACTAATATGGATCGAATGTTCCGTCAAGCGACAGTATTTAATCAAGACTTGTCCAATTGGTGTGTGAGTCAAATACCTAGTGAACCTAATCAATTTGCGCAAGATAGTGCATTGATAAATTCTAACAAACCGAATTGGGGTCAGTCTTGTAGTAGTGCATCTACGACATATAACTTACATTATGAGGAACAAGGTTTTTTAAATTTAGATCATGTAAGCCTATACCCTAATCCAGTACAGAATGAATTACACATCATCCTGCCTTCAAAACTAGAAGTAAACACAGTGAAGATTTATAATACCCTAGGCCAAGAAGTCCTGAAAAGTACAACAAAACATATTGATATGAGTGACATTGCATCTGGCGTTTATTTTATAAAGATAAACACTAGCCAAGGTGAAATTACACAAAAAGTAATTAAAGAATAAATACTATAAAGCAATATTTTGATTTAATCGTAATAACAGTTAGTACTTTAGAAATTTTTGAAGCTGTCTCAATACTGAGGCAGCTTTTTCTGTTTTTTTATTGGGGTATGTCGATTTCAATTTTGTACATTGACTACTGAATATCAGATATATGAACACCAATTTTAAAGACTATAATCAACAACAAGATTGAATTTTTTTCCTCTATTTCAAATATCATTTAAAAACCATTTCTTTACTCTAAATAGTGTACAAGAAATTAAAAAAAAATTATTTTTTATAGTAATAATTTAGAATAATTCGAATTAGCGTATCAAGTTAAGACGTTTACTAGTAGCACCTTAAGAACACAATACCTTCAACATGTTAATAAACATAATTTAACATTAAAATAAATGATATTTATGTAATTTGAGTTAATTTCATAGCGCTTAACACACTTAATTTTAACACCATGAAAAACAATTATTTCAAAAATGTCATTTTCTTTATGATTATGGCTATCATGTTTACCTCTTATGGACAAAATCAAAAAGAGAAAGAAAAAATCACAGGTCGTTATGACAAAAATGCAATTACTCAATTAGAAAGGCGGTTCAGTGCCAAAGCACAAGCAGAAAAGCAGAAAGCAATTCAAGCCGCTCAACTCAATAATTGGCCGATTGTAGTTGAAGAAAATGGCAAGTTTGCCGAATTACAACGTTTAGCCCCTGATGGGTCGCCTATTTACTACATGACCTTTAATGACGATGCTGCCAAATCCACAAGAACAGATCACCTTAACATCGGAGGTTCTTTAGGCTTAAATCTTGACGGTCAAAACATGACAGCTCATATTTGGGATGCGGGTATAGCTAGAGCAACTCATCAAGAATACGATGGTCCTGGCGGAAATGACCGCTACTCTGTTGGAGATGGCTCTACTTCTTTGCATTACCATGCTGCACACGTTACAGGAACAATTATGGCATCAGGATTTCAACCAGCAGCCAAAGGTATGGCACCTCAAGCTCAAGCCATTGGTTTTGACTGGAACAGCGATCTATCTGAAGCCACAGCAGCAGCAAATAATGGCATGCTGATCTCCAACCATTCATATGGTTTTAGATCAGACTTAGTACCTGATTATTATTTTGGAGGATATATTTCCGACTCAAGAGATTGGGACAATTTAATGTTTAACGCGCCGTATTACCTCATGGTAGTTGCCGCAGGAAACGATGGAAATTCGAATTACAATGGTACTCCATTGGATGGAAATGCTGCCTATGATAAGTTAACGGGACATTCTACTTCCAAAAACAATATGGTTGTAGCCAACGCACAAGATGCAAATATTGATGCCTCTGGAAATCTAGTTTCAGTAAGTATTAATGGAAGCAGTTCGGAAGGCCCTACCGATGATTATAGAATTAAACCTGACATCACAGGTAATGGTACTGGTCTTTACTCTACCTATCAAAACAGCGATAACGCTTATAATAGTATTACAGGAACTTCGATGGCTTCTCCAAACGTTGCGGGCACCTTGTTGTTACTTCAACAGCATGCCAACAATTTAAATGGAAATTATATGCGAGCTGCTACCCTTAAAGGTTTAGCGCTTCACACCGCCGATGATATAGGGCCAACAGGACCAGATCCAGTTCACGGTTGGGGATTGTTAAATGCAAAACGCGCTGCAGAGACACTTAGTACAGACGGCAACGAGTCTGAAATAAGTGAACTAACTTTAGCATCAGGACAAACCTATCAAATAACTGTTGAATCCGATGGCATAAATGATTTGATGGCTTCTATTTCTTGGACAGATCGTCCAGGAACTGCTAGTTCAGCACTTAATTCAAATACCCCTAAACTTATTAATGACTTAGACATTAGGATAACACAAGGGAGTACCACTTATTTACCATGGAAACTTACAGGAGTAACAACAAATGGAAAAGGTGATAATATCGTAGATCCTTTTGAACGCGTTGAAGTCGACAATGCAAGTGGAAACTATACAATTACAGTTTCCAACAAAGGCTCGTTAGTCGGAGGAAGTCAGAACTATTCACTAATTATTACAGGTTTATCAAACACGCCCGTTGTGTGTAATGCTGTAACGCCAACTAATATAACTGTCGCCGCATTTGCAGATACCACAGCAACTATTTTTTGGGATGCTGTTCCTAGTGCTTCCTATGACTTTAGATACAGAGAGTTAGGTGGATCTTGGAATACCATGACAATAGGAGGAAATTCAGTTAATCTTACAGGACTTACACCTGAGACAACTTACGAAATTCAAGTAAAAAGCATTTGTCCGGATAATTCGGAATCATCATTTAGCAATATTGTAAATTTCACAACAACAGAATTGCAACTCAATTATTGTGACTCAGAAAGCACAAATACCAATGACGAATATATAAGTAGAGTTGAATTAAACACCATAGATAATGTTTCTGGGGCTCAATTTTATTCAAATTTTACAAATATTTCGACAGATTTAGCTCAAGGTCAATCTTACACGATTACAGTCACACCAACTTGGACTGGAACGGTTTATCCAGAAGGGTATGCTGTATGGATAGACTATAATAGAGATGGCGATTTTGATGACGCTGGAGAACAAGTTTGGACACAAGCCGTAACAACAGCAACCCCTGTCAGTGGATCTTTTACAATACCAAATGGAACATTTATAGGGAATACTCGAATGAGAGTTACTATGCAATATAATGCCATTCCTGCGCCTTGTGGAACATTTACATGGGGAGAAGTAGAAGATTATACGGTGAACCTAGTTGGCTCAAATGCTGACACAGAAGCTCCAATTATTACATTAAATGGAGCGTCGACCATTGATGTTGAACAAGGCAACACTTATATTGATCAAGGCGCAACCGCATCAGACAATATCGATGGAGATATAACGGCTGATATTATAGTTGGTGGAGACATTGTTGATACTAATGTTGTTGGTACATATATCCTAACATACAACGTGAGTGATAATGCTGGTAATGCAGCAGTTGAAGTCGCAAGAACTGTCAATGTAACCCCTGAAACGACACCTCCTGTAATTACTTTAATTGGTGATGCTTCAGTAAATATTATGCAAGGCAATACTTATGTCGATCAAGGCGCAACTGCATTAGACAATTTTGATGGAGACATCACAACTGATATCGTAGTCGGTGGTGACATTGTTGATACTAGTGTGATAGGCTCTTATATTATAACTTACAACGTGAGTGATAATGCTGGTAATGCAGCAGTTGAAGTCGCAAGAACTGTCAATGTAACCCCTGAAACTACACCACCCGTAATCACTTTAATTGGTGATCCTGTGATAAATGTGATACAAGGTGATACATATGTCGATCAAGGTGCAACAGCATCAGACAATATCGATGGCGACATCTCAGCGAATATCATAGTCGGTGGCGACATTGTTGATACTAGTGTGATTGGCTCTTATATTATAACTTACAACGTGAGTGATAATGCTGGTAATGCAGCAGCGGAAGTTACTAGAACTGTAAATGTAACTTCTGAAACGACACCTCCTGTAATTACTTTAATTGGTGATCCTATGATAGATGTGATACAAGGCGATACTTATGTCGATCAAGGTGCAACGGCATCAGACAATATCGATGGCGACATCTCAGCGAATATCATAGTTGGCGGAGACATAGTAGATACTAATGTTGTTGGCACATATACAATAACTTACAACGTGAGTGATAATGCCGGCAATACCGCAGTCGAAGTCACAAGAACTGTTAATGTAACTTCTGAAACGACACCACCCGTAATCACTTTAATTGGTGATCCTATGATAGATGTGATACAAGGTGATACTTATGTCGAACAAGGTGCAACGGCATCAGACAATATCGATGGCGACATCACAGCGGATATCATAGTCGGTGGCGACATTGTTGATACTAATGTGATAGGCTCTTATATTATAACTTACAACGTGAGTGATAATGCAGGTAATGCAGCAGTCGAAGTCACTAGAACTGTTAATGTAACTCCTGAAACGACACCTCCTGTAATTACTTTAATTGGGAATGCTGTTATAAATTTAGTTGTCGGCGACATCTACAATGAACTTGGAGCAACAGCAACAGATAATTTTGATGGAGACATAACTTCTGATATCGTAATTGGCGGTGATACCGTTGATACTAGCCTTGCCGGAACTTATCTTGTTACTTATAATGTTAGTGACAATGCGGGAAATGCTGCTAGTCAAGTTATAAGAACCATTAATGTAACAGATTCATCTTCAAACTGTGGATTAACGGTATTTGCTCCCTATACCGAAGGCTTTGAAAACACATTTGGAGACTGGAGCCAGAGTACAGATGATGACATAGACTGGTCTTTAAGAACCAATGGTACACCTTCTGGTGGAACAGGTCCAGGAAGCGCATCTGAAGGCGACTATTATATTTATGTCGAAGCGTCTGGAAATGGCAATGGTTACCCTAATAAAAGAGCTATACTAAATTCTCCTTGTTTTGATCTTAATGGTCTTACACATCCAACGGTCAAATTTGAATACCATATGAATGGTGCGAATGATATGGGAAATATTGACCTTGAAGTGAGTTCTGATAACGGCAATACATGGACAAGTATTTGGAACAAATCAGCCAAACAAGGAAATAAGTGGAAAGAGGCTAGAGTTGATTTAAGTGCCTATGCCAACATGACGGTTAAACTACGTTTTAATCGAATTACAGGTTCTACTTGGAAAGCGGATATAGCGATAGACAACTTTAAATTCTTAAACGAATCTCCATATTTGGCTTGTGACAATACAATATCAGCTCCATATACTGAAAGTTTTGAAAATGGATTGGGCGTATGGACGCAATCTACTTTAGACGATATTGACTGGACAATACTAGATAATGGCACTCCTTCTGGCGGTACAGGTCCAGGAAGTGCTTCAGAAGGCAGCTATTATGCATATGTCGAAGCTTCAGGAAATGATGAGGGTTATCCTAATAAAAGAGCAGTATTAAATTCTCCTTGTTTTGACATTAGCGGATTAACGCACCCTGTGTTCAAATTTAATTATCATATGAAAGGTGCAGCTGATATGGGAACCATAGATCTTGAAGCTAGTACAGATAATGGAATGACATGGACAAGTATTTGGAGTGAGTCTGGCAACAAAGGGAATCAGTGGAACAATGTCAGTGTGGACTTAAATGCTTATATCGACATGTCAATACATTTAAGATTCAATCGCGTTACAGGGCCGACTTGGAAATCTGATGTGGCCATAGACAATATTGAGTTTTTAAATGAATCTCCTTTCTTGGAATGTACTACTCCAATAAGTGCTCCACATTATGAAGAATTTGAAAACGGTTTAGGTAATTGGTCTCAATCTACATTAGACGATATTGATTGGACTATAAATAGCAATGGAACACCTTCTGGTGGTACAGGTCCAAATAGCGCGATACGTGGCATCAACTACATTTATGTTGAAGCTTCAGGAAACGGAACAGGTTTTCCAAACAAAAGTGCTATTTTAAACTCACCTTGTTTAGACCTTAGTGGATTTACAAGTCCAATGCTCACTTTTAATTATCATATGAAAGGGGCGCCTGATATGGGAACTTTAGATGTTGAAGCCAGTACGGACAATGGAATGACATGGACAAGTATCTGGAATGAGTCTGGTAATAAAGGAAATCAGTGGAATTATGCCAGTATTGATCTGAAGGCCTATGTAAATACGATAATTCACTTACGTTTTAATCGTGTGACAGGTGCTTCTTGGAAAGCAGACGTTGCTATCGATAACGTTCAACTTTCAGATTTGCCTGATAACCCTGCTGGATGTGATAGTCTTAACTTGAGTGACGCCTACTTCTCTTTCCACAATCAGGACAAAGGGTCTTATCAACTATCAAATGGAAATTCAGAGCTAGAGGTGTTCAACAATGCTTGGAAGTTTATATATTTGAATTATACAGTTACACCTAATACCGTCATCCAGTTTGATTTTAAAAGCACAATTGAAGGTGAAATCCATGGAATAGGACTTGAGTCTGACAACCAAACGTCTTCAAACTTGGTGTTTAAACTTCATGGAACTCAAAATTGGGGAATTAATAATTTTGATAATTATCCAAACAATGGCCAATGGGTTAACTACTCAATTAATGTCGGTAATTTCTACACCGGTGTTTCAGACAGATTACTATTTGTGTCAGACCATGATGGAGGAGCAAAGAATGGCAATTCTTTCTTCAGAAATATCGTAATATTCGAAGATGCCAATGCCAATGGTATTTGTGACGATTCCGATTTAAATGTGCTTAGTGTTTCATCAGATAATTTATCGCCTATCGATGGCGAATTGAGTTCTGAAGGCTTAGAATTTGTTTTATACCCAAATCCTGTAACCCATAATACTTTAAATGTTAGACTTAAAGGTGATAATGAAAGTCCTATGTTTAAAATATTCAACTTATTAGGTCAAGTTGTAAAACAAGGTGAACTTAACACTGAACAAATTGATGTTAAAGAATTACAATCTGGTGTATATTTAATTGAAATTAAAACTAATTCTGAAACAACAATAAAACGTTTCATTATTGAATAAATTCAATTAAGTTGAAAGCTTTAACGTTTTAGAATAATTCGTTTTAAATTTTTTATCCATGCCTCGATTTTATCGGGGCATGTTGTTTATAAAACAATGTCCACAAAGGCCTGACTGTAAGATGTTATAAAAGATATTTCAATGATAAAATAGAGCTGATTGAATGATTGTTAATTATTTTAACATTTATTTATTGTTGTGAATAAACAATTTATATATTTTTAACACTTCGTTAATCAACAATATTAAATATTATGCAAAAAAATTACACTACGAACATCATGCTCATTTTGATTATGGTATTCGGGTTTGTTTCATATGGACAAACCACAAAGCAAAAGCAACAGATTACAAGTCGTTACGACAAAAATGCAATCAGTGAGCTGCAAAGGCAATTTAACAACAAAGCCGTAAAGGAAAAGCAAATTGCTTTAAAAGCGGCTCAACTAAACAATTGGCCCACAATTGTAGAGGAAGATGGAAAATACGCAGAGCTACAACGACTTGCGCCTGATGGTTCTCCAATTTATTACACAACCTTTAACGTCGATGCCTCAGTATCTACAAGAACAAATCACCTAAATATTGGTGGTTCTTTAGGTTTAAGTCTTGATGGGCAAAATATGACAGCTCATGTATGGGATGGTGGATTAGCACGAACGTCGCATCAGGAATACGACGGCCCTGGCGGCAATAACAGATTTTCGATTGGAGATGCTTCGACTACATTAAATTTTCACGCTGCCCACGTCACAGGAACAATTATTGCTTCTGGTGTTCAACCAGCAGCCAAAGGGATGGCTCCTAGAGCGCAAGCCATTGGATTCGATTGGAATAGTGATCTTTCCGAAGCTACTACAGCAGCTAATAATGGCATGCTGATCTCCAACCATTCCTATGGTTTTAGATCAGACCTTGTACCTGATTACTATTTCGGAGCTTACATTACAGATTCCAGAGATTGGGATAATTTAATGTACAATGCACCTTATTATCTTATGGTCGTAGCTGCAGGAAATGATGGCAGTACAAACTATAATGGGAGTCCATTAAATGGTAACTCAGCCTACGATAAATTAACAGGGCATTCTACATCCAAAAATAACATGGTTGTGGCCAATGCTCAAGATGCCAACATAGATGCTTCAGGCAATTTAGTTTCAGTTGTTATAAATAGTGGAAGTTCAGAGGGCCCAACTGACGACCTTAGAATTAAACCAGATATAACTGGAAACGGAACTGGTCTTTATTCGACTTATGAAAATAGCGATACAGCTTACAACAGCATCTCAGGAACATCGATGGCATCACCAAATGTTGCTGGAACGCTCTTATTACTTCAACAACATGCTAATAACCTAAATGGCAATTATTTGCGCGCTGCAACCTTAAAAGGCTTAGCACTTCATACCGCAGACGATGCTGGTCCAAACGGTCCAGACGCTGTTTATGGTTGGGGATTATTAAATGCTAAACGTGCAGCAGAAACATTAAGTGCAGATGGCAACGCATCACAAATTAGTGAATTAACCCTAGCTTCAGGTCAAAGCTACCAAATCACTGTTGAATCTGATGGAGTAAATGACCTTCTTGCATCAATTTCATGGACAGATCGAGCAGGTACTGCAACAACTGCTTTAAATTCCACAACACCAAGGCTGGTAAACGATTTGGACATTAGAGTAAGTAAAGGCGGAACAACCTACACTCCTTGGAGGCTTACTGGCGTAAATTCAAACGGAAAAGGCGATAATAATGTCGATCCTTTCGAACGTGTTGAAGTAGCAAATGCAAGTGGAACTTATACAATTACAGTAACACACAAAGGTTCTTTAGTGGGAGGAAGTCAAAACTACTCCTTGATCGTAACAGGATTATCTAACACTCCTATTGTTTGTAATGCCACAACACCAACAAATGTCACTGTTGATGCATTTGCAGACACTACAGCGACTATAAGTTGGGATCCTGTTCCAGGCGCTTCTTATACATTACGCTATAGAGTATCTGGTGGCGCTTGGACCACAACAGCTGTTGGTGGAAATTCTGCCAATCTTACAGGATTAACTCCTGAAACTTCTTATGAGGTTCAAGTTAGAAGCGAATGTCCTGACAGCTCTACTTCTGCATACAGCAGTTCTGCAAGTTTTATCACGACAGAAATACAACTAAATTATTGTACCTCTCAAAGTACAAATACAAATGACGAATACATAAGCAGAGTAGAGCTTAATACAATAGACAATGCTTCTGGAGCTCAGTTTTATTCCAACTTTACAAATATTTCCACGAGTTTAACACAAGGTCAATCTTACACTATTACAGTCACACCAACTTGGACTGGAACGGTTTATCCAGAAGGCTACGGCGTATGGATAGATTACAATAAAGATGGCGACTTTAGTGATGCTGGCGAACAAGTATGGACGCAAGCCGCTTCCACAGCTACTCCTGCAAGTGGGTCGTTTACAATTCCAGTTGGTACAGTTGTGGGCAACACAAGAATGCGTGTAACTATGCAATACAACGCCGTGCCATCGGCGTGTGGAAATTTCACCTATGGTGAAGTTGAAGACTATACCGTTAATCTTGTTGGCGCAGCTGCCGATACAGAAGCTCCAGTCATTACCTTAAATGGCCCGTCAAATGTTTCTTTTGAACAAGGTGCAACTTACAACGAACAAGGCGCAACTGCAACAGACAATGTAGATGGCGATATTTCTGGAAATATCGTGGTTGGAGGAGATACTGTAAATGAAAATGTTGTTGGCACCTATTTGATCACTTACAACGTAAGTGACGCGGCAGGTAATGCAGCTAATCAAGTGACAAGAACGGTTAATGTGACCCCAGAAACAGTTCCTCCAGTCATAACACTTGTAGGCGCATCTGTTGTAGATTTAGAAACTGGCGACAACTACACAGAACAAGGGGCAACTGCAACTGATAATTTTGATGGAGACATTTCAGCAAGTATTGTCATCGGTGGCGATGCAGTAAATACGAATGCTGCTGGAATTTATGTAGTAACATATAATGTGAGCGATGCGGCAGGCAATGCAGCTTCTCAAGTCATAAGAACCGTGAATGTTACGGATCCGCCTCCAGTATCAGGTTGTGCAGGAGCTATATCAGCTCCATATTCGGAAGGGTTTGAAAATACGATTGGCGCTTGGACACAAAGTTCGGCAGATGATCTTGATTGGAGTTTACGCACAAATGGAACACCTTCGAGCAATACAGGCCCAACTAGTGCTTCTCAAGGCAGTTACTATATTTATGTTGAAGCATCTGGAAACGGCACAGGCTATCCAAATAAAAGAGCAATCTTAACTTCGCCATGTTTTGACCTTAATGGTTTATCAAACCCAACGTTCGAATTTGATTATCACATGTATGGTTCAACAAATATGGGAACACTAGATGTCGACATCAGCACGGATAATGGAGCATCATGGACCAGCATATGGAACGAATCTGGAAATAAAGGCAATCAATGGAATTTTGTTAGTTTAGACCTAACTGCTTATGCAGGCAATACTGTTCAATTAAGGTTTAACAGATTTGTTGGCAGTACTTGGCAAGCAGATGTTGCTGTTGATAATGTAAGATTTTCAGATGACGATGGTGGCGGTGGTTCTGTAGGCTGTGCAAATCTTGACTTAAACCGAACATATTTCCCATTTTCTAATCAAGACAACGGAACTTCTCAACTACAAAATGGTAATACGGAGTTGGTTTTACAAAATAACGCATGGAAATACGTCAATTTAAACTATACAATTACTCCAAATACTGTAATTCAGTTTGATTTTGGTAGCACCATCGAAGGAGAGATACATGGCTTAGGTTTAGAATCTGACAATACCTTATCGTCTAATTTGATATTTAAAGTTCATGGAACTCAGAATTGGGGAATTAGAGATTTTGATAATTATCCAAACAATAGCCAATGGGTAAGTTATAGTATTAATGTTGGTAATTACTACACAGGAGCGACTGATCGTTTGGTATTTGTTGCAGATCATGATGGTGGTGCTAGAAACGGAAATTCATTCTTTAGAAATGTAGTTATTTTTGAAGATGCCAACAGTAATGGTATTTGTGACGGATCGGAATTTGCAGTTCAAACCATTCTTGCCGATAATATATCGCCAGTACAAGGAAACATCAGTACTGAAGGTATAGATATCGTCATTTATCCAAACCCAGTTTCAGGTAATATTTTGAATGTAAAATTAACCAGCGATATAGAAAACCCATCATTCAAAATATTAAATCTACTTGGCCAAACCATTAAACAAGGGCAATTAGTCCATTCTCAAATAGATGTAAATGCATTACAATCTGGCGTTTATTTGCTAGAAATTAGCGATAACGCACAAACGATAACTAAACGCTTTATCGTAGAATAAGAGAATAATTTTCAAATTAAAAAACTAAAGGCAACACTTGTAAAGCGGTGTTGCCTTTTTTATGTGCTGCATTATCGTACTTGACAAACATTTGTATATTTGAATGAAAATTAAAATTTAAACTTAATCTGTTCGTTTGGAAAATTCAAAACAGCACTAAGTCATATTTGAAATCGAATAAATAAAGGCTGATTTTGAAGTTATTTAAGGCGTAATAATTTAGTTAATGACTATTTCCAGTTGAATTGATATAAATAATAATCTATGTTTAAAAAACCCATTTTTTTGTTTGCTGTCTGTTTCTTATCCTTTTTATCATGCGATGATTCTGATACCGAGTTTCCTGACAGATTTAATGAAACGCTATTCGATAAAACATGGATTGCTTCAAATGGAACAAATAGTTTAAGATACAGACTTAATTCTGACGGCACTTATAATGGCGGAAATGACGAAGGGTTTCCAAATCAAGGGACATGGAATTGGGTTGGCGAAACAGAAGAAGTCATGCGCATTAATTATGGGTCCACTACCCTTTGGTACAGATTTGCAGATTTAACTTCAAATTCTGTTGTCACCTTTATAAGCGAAACCCAGCCTTACGACTGGGGTCCGGGAATTTTGTTTACGCTTTCGAATTAGATCTAGCTTTTCTCTAGATAATTGTTCCTTTTGGTATTGTGGCGCCTTTTTTAATCACCACAATGCCATCTTTTATAACATAATCATCTGTTTCTGTATCCTCTAAATGGGTTCCACCATTTATCCTGACATCATCACCTATGCGGCAATTTTTATCTATAATCACATTTTTAAGGAAACAACGTTCACCAACACCAATCAACACATCAATGTGTTGTGTTTCTACATCTTCTAAGGATTCGTAATAATCAGCACCCATCATATAACAATTAATGATGGTGGATTCATTGCCAATTCTTGAACGAATCCCAATCACAGACCGTTCAATTTTAGCCGCATGAATTATACAACCTTCAGAAATGACGGTTTTTTCACAAAGTGTACCAGAAATCTTAGAAGTTGGCAACATCCTAGCATGCGTATAAATCCTTTTTTCATTATCATAAAGATTAAATTTTGGGATATCGTCTGTTAGACCAACGTTAGCTTCAAAAAAACTATCAATATTTCCTATGTCCGTCCAATATCCTTCAAATTGATAACCTAGGGTTTTATGCTTTTCGATAGCGTCTGGAATGATTTCCTTTCCAAAGTCTACTTTTGTTGGTTCTTCCATTAAATTAACAAGTAAATCCTTATTAAAAACATAAATACCCATAGACGCCAAATAAAATCTGCCTTCTTTTTCCATCTCCTCAGAAACTGGAGATTCCCAGCCTTGTAGTTGTTCTGAATTTGGTTTTTCGGTAAAGCTGGATATAAAACTATTTTCATCTGTTTTCAAAATACCAAATGAAGTCGCTTCTTTAGCATTCACCGGTTGAGTAGCCACAGTGATTTCAGCCCCACTTTCTTCATGCGCTTTTATCAACTCGTTAAAGTCCATCTGGTACAATTGATCTCCAGATAACACCAAGACATATTCAAAATCATGCCTCAATAGGTGATGCATACTTTGCCTTACCGCATCGGCAGTTCCCTGATACCAATCCTTACTTTTTTGAGTTTGCTCTGCCGCCAAGACATCTACAAAAGCCGAACTAAAAAAACTGAAGTGGTAAGTGTTCTTAATGTGTTGATTTAAAGAGGCTGAATTAAACTGCGTCAAAACATACATACGTTTGATGTCTGAATTGATACAATTTGATATTGGAATATCAACCAAACGGTATTTTCCAGCTATTGGCACTGCTGGCTTAGAACGTTGGTCGGTTAGTGGATACAAGCGTGAACCTTGTCCACCTCCTAATATTATACTGATAACTTTGTTATTAATCATAAATTAAGATATTAAAGATTGATATAAAGATTTGGTTTGTTCTGCTATGGCTTTCCAGTCAAAGAATTCTTCAACACGCTGGCGTCCATTTTTTGCCATTTTATCTTGTAAGGCTTTATCGCTAATTACCTGATTAATGCCTTTGGCGAGGTCTATAGAAAATTGTTCAGGGTCAACAGGTTCAAAAGGTGCTGTTGTTTGTTGTTCTACTGGAACCAATATTCCAGTTTCGTTAGGAATCACAACCTCTTTGATGCCACCTACCGCACTGGCAACCACTGCTGTTTCACATGCCATAGCTTCGATGTTAATGATGCCGAAAGGTTCGTAAATCGATGGACAACAGAATACATCTGCTTGAGAATAGAGCTGAATAACGTCTTCTTTGTCCAACATCTTGTCTATCCAGAAAATATTATCTCTGTCCTTTTTGGCTTCAGCTACAGCATTTTCCATTTCCACTGCAATTTCCTTAGTGTCTGGAGCACCAGCACATAGGACAATTTGCGTATCACGATCGATATGCTTAATCGCATTAACCAGATGAATGATTCCCTTTTGTCTGGTAATTCTACCTACAAAAAGTACAAAAGGCTTATTGGGATCGATGTTATATTCTTCTAAGACAGAAGTACCTTCAACTTTTTTGTATTGGCTTAAGTTTATTCCGTTATAGATCACTTTAATTTTGTCTTCATCTACATCGAAATGTTTTAAAACATCTTCTTTGGTTTCTTCGGAAACAGCGATAATAGCATCTGCCATTTCGATGGCTGTTTTTTCGACCCAAGAAGACGCGTCGTAACCTCTACCCAATTGTTCGCGTTTCCAAGGACGTAAAGGCTCCAAAGAATGCGTCGTTACTACCAATGGAACGCCATAACACAGTTTTGCCAAAATTCCAGCAAAATGAGAATACCAAGTGTGGCAGTGAATCACATCTACATCGATGGCGTTTGCATTCATGTGTAAACCTGTAGAGAGTGTTTTGAAAACACCTTTCAATTTGTCATCTGCATTTTTAAAAACACCATCTTCAAAGGGAAAACCTTTTACACTAAGGTTATCCGAAGAAGTGTCTTGATCGCCAAAAGCTCTGACTTCAACCTGCATTAATTTTGAGAGTTCGTCTGCTAAATACTCCACATGAACACCAGCTCCACCATATACGTAAGGCGGAAATTCTCTTGTAAGAAATAAAACTTTCACTATGCTAGAAATTTTTTACAAATGTCGAAAATAATAATGTGTAAACTATAAAAAATAAGTTTAATCTCCGTGAAATTGACAATAATTTTTCATTAAAAAAGGCTAAGCTGATAATTAGTAGATTTTTGGATTTCAAATTTAACCTGCAGAGCTGTTTTTTAAAAAAAATGAAAAAAATACTAAGTTTCGTTTGCAACTGTATCACTTACATTAACGGCGTTTTGTTTAAGGAGAAAAGGGCGTAATATTCTTTCTACATCCATATTATTATTTTGTGGAATTAAAAAATGCTCAAGTGCTTCTGCGTGGCTAATCTGCTCATTTTTGTCCACAAACCCATAGCCTTGGTACTTGCCTTCTTTTAATAACACAAATCCATTTTCTTCCATATGCCTACCCTTTTGTTTTATAACAATGGTGTCGGTATTGGTTAAAGATTTAATGGCCTTAAACACCTTTTGGTTGTAAGATTCTGAGGAATCTGTGGCTTTGCAAATACCATCACAACACTTTATCTTATAATGGTTGAATTCGCTTGAGCTGTCTTGTAAATGACAAAGTTTTGGACATAACTCGAAAGATTCGCATAATTCTTCTAAAAACAACCGACAATCTCTTACACTGTAAAAGGTAGTCAAAGGGTTTGCAGTATGTTTTAGTGGTTGGTAAGCCAATCGTAAATTCCCGTTTATATCTTTATAATGTATAATTCCGAAAGTACTTGCATTCCGTTTTGAGCTTACATTATATTTTGGGTAATTTTTCTTTATTGAAGCATCTTCCATAAGAAGTGCAATTAATTCACCTCCAGAAAGTTCGAATTCGATATGTCGCGTTTCTCTACACAGGTCTAAAGACTTCTTTTTCTTACTGTAAAAGTGACTCAATACTCTTTTCTTTAAATCTATGGCTTTACCAACATAAATAATCTTTCCTCGTTTGTCTTTAAACAAATAAATTCCAGGTTTATGAGGGATATTATTAAATACATTTGAAGGCAAATGAGAGGGTAAAGTTGCTTCTCTTGATCTTGGATTTAAAAAATAAGTGATTGTCTTGAGATCATCCTCTTTATTGTACAATTTTTTGAATAAAATGACCGTCGCAGCGGCATCTCCTCTCGCCCGATGTCTGCCTTCAATAGGAATGTTAAGGCTTTTGCATAATTTTCCTAAACTGTAAGAAGGAAATCCAGGCAAAAGTTTTCGTGATAAGCGGACTGTACATAGTTTTTTACGTCGAAAATCTTTACCAATCTGTTTAAATTCGTTTCGAATCACGTTGTAATCAAAGTTGACATTATGAGCTACAAAAACTGCATCTTTTGTAATTTCTAAAATTGTATCGGCTATATCTTCAAAACTTGGTGCATCTTCCACCAAAGTATCGTCAATCCCAGTAAGGGCAGTAATGTGATAAGGAATAGTCTGTTCCGGATTGACAAGCGATGTAAATTCGTCAATAATCTCGTGGCCGTTATGCTTAAAGACAGAAATCTCCGTGATTCGATTTGTTCTGCCAGTGGTTTCGACATCTATTATGGTAAAAATCATTTTAGCCGTTCTTTTATGGATTCTAGCTCGATGCCCAATTCGTTAAACATGTTAAGTATACTGCTAATTTGCAACTCGTCTTTGGTATACTCTTGAGTGTTGATGCTACATGCAAACTCCCAAATCTCCA
Organism: Bacteroidia bacterium; assembly: GCA_030429455.1. Taxonomy (GTDB): domain Bacteria; phylum Bacteroidota; class Bacteroidia; order Flavobacteriales; family Flavobacteriaceae; genus Psychroflexus. Next base: position 16,306 of record JAUIFC010000045.1, read on the forward strand.
AAACCTCATCTATCGGAATGCTGTAGGCTTGGTAAAATTTATTGTCCGATTTTAATTCTAAAGAGTTATCAACCTTGATGTTATTGTACACCCTTTTGTAAACGATGCCATCATTTAGAGTGACCAAAATATAAGTTCTACCACTTCTAATATCATCACGGTCTTCAATAAATTTTCCGATTACAAAAGAACCATCTTTCATTGGCAGCATTGAATCACCTTTGATGGGAAACGCCCGATGCTTTCCTGTAGGCAAAAAAGGCAGTTTTATCTTTTGTAATTGTTCGATATACTCTGGATCGTCATAACCTGCCAAATAACCTGCTGAGGCTTTCACAGGAACAACTTCGATCAAGTTATCGTCGTCTGCATCTACTGAAATAGGAAACAAAACCCGCTTATTTCGCAACTCTATAAATGAGGTATCACTCGCTTTGGAAAGGTCATTTTTGACTAAAATATCAATCGGTATTTCAAAAAATGAAGAAAGCTTATATAAAATCTGAATCGACGGCGAAGACGTCTCTCTTTCAAACGTTGACACCTGAGCTCTGGTAATCTTTAACTCTTCCGCAAGCTCTTCTTGAGACAAGCCTTTTTTCTGCCTGAGGTGTTTGATATTTTGTGCGACAAATATTTTCATGCAACAAATCTATGCAAAAAATGCATAATATTATTACTAATTTTGAAAAATGAAGAAAAGTATTTTACACATGGATTTGGATACTTTTTTTGTGTCCGTAGAACGATTGATCGATTCAAGATTAGCCAAAAAACCGCTTCTAGTTGGCGGCACTGGCGATAGAGGCGTTGTTGCAGCTTGTTCTTACGAAACGCGAAAATTTGGAATACACTCAGGCATGTCGATGAAAATGGCGAGGCAATTATGTCCTGAAGCGGTATGCATTAGAGGAAATTCTTGGACGTACATGAAATATTCAAACCTGGTGACAGACATCATAAAATCTGAAGTGCCATTGTTTGAAAAAACAAGCGTAGATGAATTTTATGTCGACCTCACAGGCATGGATAGGTATTACGGTAATTATAAATTTGCCAAACAACTTCGTTCCAAAATTATTACAGATACAGGATTACCTATTTCATTTGGGTTGTCTGAAAACAAAATAGTATCAAAAGTCGCTACTGGCGAAGCCAAACCAAACTCTCAAATTAAAATCGATTACGGTTTTGAAAAAAGTTTTTTAGCGCCATTATCCGTTCGGAAAATCCCAATGGTTGGCAACGCCGTTGGGAAAACGCTGATGAACCTTGGCGTATTTAAGGTAAAACAGTTACAAAAAATGCCCGTAGAATTGCTGGTATCTATTCTTGGCAAAAACGGTCAAACCATCTGGAAAAGAGCGAACGGCTTGGACAATTCACCTATTATTCCATATAGTGAACGTAAATCGATTTCTGTAGAACGCACTTATGAACGAGACACCATCGATATGCTAAAGTTGAAAAACACATTCACCGCCATGACCGAAAACTTGGCCTATCAGTTGCGCATGGGCAAAAAATTGACAGGAAACATCTCGATTAGAATCCGTTATTCAGATTTCAAAACCTATTCCAAACAAGTCAAAATCCCATACACCAATGCCGATCACATTCTCATTCCTGCCATCCATAAGCTGTTTGACAAACTACACACTAGGCGTTTACTCATTCGATTGGTTGGGGTCCGGTTTGCCGATTTGGTGAACGGCCATTACCAAATCAACTTATTTGAGGATAGCGAAAAAAGCATAAACCTCTACAAATCCTTAGACCGGATAAAAAACAAATATGGTTCAAACAGTATCATGCGCGCTTCTACAATGGATGTCAAAACGATTCGAGATAACAGAAATCCTTTTAACGGAGAGCCACCTGTACTTTTAGCCCACAGAAAACAATAAGCATGTACCTAAATTGTCACACTTACTATTCGTTGCGCTTTGGGACGTTTTCAGAAACCGAATTGATTGACCTTGCCATGAAACACAGGGTTGAATATTTAGCTCTTACAGACATTAATACCACAACGGCCTGCCTTAATTTTTTAAGAGAAATAGAAAACAAACCTATTAAAGGTATTCTCGGAGCAGATATCAGAAATGGCATTGAACAAGAATATGTGTTATTGGCAAAAAACAATAGAGGCTTTCAAGACATCAATGCGTTTTTGACCGAACATCTTCATTTGAAAAAGAAGTTTCCAGTCAAAGCACCTTCTTTTGAAAATTGTTTTGTCATTTACCCTTTTGAAAAAATACTAGAATTAGAACTAAAAACATTTAAACCGAATGAATTTATAGGCGTTTCGATTCAAAATATTTCTCGGTTGATGTTTTCGGCTTATAAATACAGAGATGACAAACTAGTCATTCAGCAACAAGTGACGTTTAGAGACAAACGTGATTTTAATGCACATCGGTTACTAAGAGCTATTGACCTCAATACTTTGTTGAGTAAGTTACCAAAAACCGAAGAATCCGACCCCAATAATAAAATGTTACCGCATAATGAACTGTTGAAGCATTATGAAGTTTTCTCTAGCATTATAAAAAAAACATTAGAAATTTTCACCTCATGCGAAGTTCATTTTAAGTTTGGCGATCAACGCGAAAATCAAAATAAACTCACCTATTTTAAAAACAGCGATGAGGATTTTGAGTACCTCAAAACCCTTTGTCGACAAAACATTCGAAAACGCTACAAGACCATAACCACCAAAATTACAGACCGCGTTGTCAAAGAGCTGTATGCCATCAAGGCGATGGATTTTGTATCCTATTTTCTCATCAATTACGACATTATTCAATATGCCAAATCTAAAGGTTATCCCTATATTGGACGAGGAAGTGGATCGAATAGTATTATCGCTTACATCATTGGCATCACGAATGTAGACCCCATAGAATTAGACCTTTATTTTGAACGTTTTATAAATGTTTACCGAAATAGCCCACCTGATTTCGACATCGATTTTTCCTGGAAAGATCGTGATGATGTCACTGCTTTCATTTTTAAAAGGTACCAAAACGTAGCACTTATGGGAACTTATGTCACCTTTCAGTACAAAGCAGTTATTAGAGAATTAGGTAAAGTATTTGGCCTTCCTAAATTTGAAATCGATAGTTTTTTAAAAGGCTATAAAACCAAAACTAACAAAACCAACGCCGAATACTTGAAACTCATTGCCAAATATGCCCAATGGCTTCATGGGTTTCCGAACTATACCAGTGTGCATTCTGGCGGAATTATTATTACGGAGAAACCCATCTCCTATTACATCAGCACCATTCTTCCTCCAAAGGGATTTCCAACCGTACAATTTGATATGAATATTGCTGAAGAAGTCGGTATTTTCAAGTACGATATTTTGGCTCAACGCGGTTTGTCGAAGATTGATGATTGCATTGAAGTCATTACCTATAATCAACCCAATGCTGAAATTCATGACATAGAAGATATCGAGTATTTTAAAAATGACCCTAACATAAACAACTTGCTGAAAGTAGGTGATTGCATGGGTGTGTTTTATGTCGAATCTCCCGCTATGCGTACATTGATGACTAAACTAAGAACCGATAATTACCTCAACTTGGTTGCCGCATCAAGCATCATAAGACCTGGTGTCTCGAATGGGGGTATGAAAAATGAATTTATTTTAAGACACCGAATACCTGAAAAACGAAAAGAAGCACATCCAGTCATGCAAAACATCCTTCATGAAACCTATGGTGTCATGGTGTATCAAGAAGATGTGTTGAAAGTCGCACATGAGTTTGCAGGTTTGTCTTTAGCCGAATCCGATATCCTAAGACGAGGAATGCGTGGCAAAGTAACATCCAAAGGACAATTTGAAAAAATCGAACAGAAATTTAGAAAAAATTGTTTGGAAAAAGGATATACCCCAAAATTGACAGAAGAAGTTTGGCATCAAATCAAGGCTTTTGCCGGTTATGCATTTGCAAAAGGGCATTCGGCATCCTATGCTGTTGAAAGTTACCAGAGCTTATACCTCAAATACTATTTCCCCTTAGAATTTATGACCGCTGTTTTGAATAACGGCGGAGGATTTTATTCCATTGAAACTTATGTACACGAAATAAAACGACAAGGCGGTCAAGTTGAAGCTCCTTGCATAAACAATAGTGGCATCGAAAATACAATTGATGGCAAGACCGTTTACTTGGGTTTAATCATGCTAAAAGGCATAGAAAGAGGAAGCATTCAACGGATTATAAGCGAACGACAATTGCATGGAAAATTTGTTAATTTCGATGATTTCTTAGAACGTGTTTACATTGGTGTAGAACAAACCATACTGCTGTTAAGGGTAAATGCTTTTAGATTTACAGGCCTTGAAAAGCATGCACTCATGTGGCAAGTCCATATTAAAATTGGAAAAACTTCAGCAAGTGAAGTACTACCAAAATTATTCAGACCAAAAACAAAGGCTTTTAAAATTCCAAATCTCAATACAAATGCCATTATCGAAGCTTACGACCAAATCGAATTGATAGGTTTTCCGTTATGTGGTTATTTTAAACTGCTTGAAAGACAACTCCCACCTCACACAAAAGCCAAAGACTTCAAAAAACAGGTGGATAAAACCATTGAGATTTTTGGCAAACGTGTTACTGCAAAACCAACGCCAACGCAAAAAGGACAATTGATGTACTTCGGAACCTTTTTGGATCAAGATGGTGATATTTTTGACACGGTTCATTTTCCAGAAGTCGCTAAAACATACTCTATTAGGAGCAATGGGATTTACAAAATAAAAGGCAAAGTCGTTGAAGATTTAGGCAGTTACAGCATTATCGTGACTCATGCAGAAAAAGAAGCCATTATTCCTGACCCACGACATGTGGCAAATCATAAGATAATTTGAATTCGATTTAGGTAAGCAGGTAAATGTTTGATTATCAAATTACATCATTCTGTATCTGAACTCTAAGGGGAAAAGTAAGTTTTTAAATATTCCCTTTGAAGTGATTATAGAGGTGTTTAAACTGTATATTTTGATTAAATATTTCTAAGTTGGCTATTCCGTTTCGATTTGTAATATTGATTTCTAAGTTTTAAGTCTAAGCATTTTAAATTTTGATCATCACAGCTTATACTTTAGAAAAAAGAAAAACAGCAAAATCAAATATGGTAAAACCATAACTAAATTATTTGATTTTAAAGATTATCCATTTGATAGGATCGATCTTGAGTTTATTACAACACAATCTGTTTGATTTGTGTGATTATTTTGTTTGTGTGTGGATTGATAATTGCGATATTTTCTTAGTTGTTTTTAAAAGTTATAAATAGAACTTCATCAGCACTTACAATAGGTCTCTCCTCGCTTCAAGTCTTTCGCAAAACTGCATTAAGAGCACAATTAAAGAATATCATCGATGTATTAGTTGGTGTTTTTTTAGTAATTTCAATTTTCACAAATAACAAAAAACCCTTCGTAAAATGAAATATTTTATTAAAGCTGTTATCCTTCTCTTTACTGTTATTGCCACGGCTCAAGTCAAAATAGCATCTTGGAACATTAAAGACATGGGAAAGTCCAAAACAGCAGAACAAATAGACTATATGGCTAAAGTCGTTAATCAATTTGATGTAATCGCCATTCAGGAAGTTGTCGCCGGATATGGAGGTTCTCAAGCCATCGCCAAACTCGCCGATGAATTGAACAGGAAAGGTGCAACGTGGTCTTATGCCATTAGCGAACCTACGGAGAGTTCCCCTTATAGCAGTGAGCGGTACGCATTCTTATGGAAACCAAGTAAATTAAAGGTCGTTGGAAAACCGTGGCTGGATCAAAATTATGTGCAAGACATAGAACGTGAACCTTACATGATAAAATTGTCTTATGAAAATAAAAGTTTTGTTTTAGTAAATTTCCATGCCATACCAAAATCTAAGCAACCAGAACGCGAATTGAAATATTTTAAATTCTTTCCTGAAAATTATAAAAATGAAAACCTGATCTTTTTAGGCGACTTCAATACTTCTGAAAAAAATACAGTGTTAAATCCACTCAAGAAAATGAATTATTTACCAGTTTTAAAAAATCAAAAGACAAGTCTTCGGACCAAATGCTTAGAAAGTGGTTGCTTAGCTTCAGAATATGACAACATCTTTTATAATGCGTCTGTTTTTAACATGAAAGCATCAGATATCATTCACTTTTACAAAGATTTTAATGAACTAAAACAAGCTCGAAAAATATCTGATCACGTCCCTATTTTTGTTACTTTAGAATAGTTCTGTTTAGGGCTTTTCCTGCTTCATCATTTTTAAGGTAAATCCTCCAAGTAACAACATAACGACAACCATCAAAACCCACAGCCAAATTTTGTTTGTAAACAAAGGTTCGGCAGTTTCAATTGCTTCGCTTTCAATAATTTGTTCGTTTCCTAATTGCAGATTGACTAATTGTTTTGGGATATTGTCCTTAAAACGCTCTATGTCATAATTTGGTTTTGAGGCATTTGCATTTCCATACAGCATAAAGTACTTGGCGCGTTTATCAAACCTGGCAACGAGTTGATGTTGATAGCCTTTCACTTCAACAGAAGAAATATCAAGCGGTTGATTGTCATGATTTTCAATAATTAATTTTAAATCTTTTGCCCTGGTGGATGTAAACTGAAATTCATTTGGTTCCACGGAAGTCAAAACGCCAGAAGTCAACGGACTGTACCTGTACTTCCACCCTTTTTCAGTTTTGATGCTATCGCTCAAATATTTTAATCTAAACGACCTGTAAAAATCTGTGCTTTCAGCAACGTTTACTTGGATAGCGCTTACTCTTGAAGGAGAAGATAATTTGATATTTAGTGCTGTTTGGTTGTTGGTTTTATCTTCGGAGGTTACAAATTCTTCAATTTTAAATGAATTGAAAACACCTTTTTCCAAAACGTTTTTTAAAATCGAAGTGGTTTTAAGGTTCACATTTTGTTCGTTTTTAATTAACAATCTGTAGTAGGCAAAGTTTGAAAGCGGGAAATTTAAAGTCGTGTGCTTAAACGTTGTTTGGGCATTTTCTATCGACAAAATTCTATAGTTATCTAAAACCGTTTTCCATTGCTTTTGGTCTAAACTGCCTTCTAATTTTATTCGCCAATCAAAGTTGTCTTCCTC
>JAUIFC010000268.1 GCA_030429455.1 Bacteroidia bacterium
TACAAAAACATCAAAAAGAAGGCGTTGCCTACCTTTACCTCAACAGACCACAGGTTTTTAATAGCTTTAATAGAGAAATGGCTTTGTCCTTTCAAAAGCACCTCGACGATTGTGCTTTGGACGAAAGTATTCGTGTTATTGTCGTTTCTGGAAAAGGAAAGGCCTTTTGTGCAGGTCAGGATTTACAGGAAGTGAGCAATCCTGAACTCAATCCAGGGTTTAAAAAAATCTTAGACGAACACTATAACCCCATTATATCCAAAATAAGAGGCATCAAAAAACCCGTTATTGCTGCCGTAAACGGCGTTGCCGCAGGGGCTGGAGCAAATATTGCACTATGTTGTGACATTGTAGTTGCCAACGAAAAAGCAAGTTTTATCCAAGCTTTTAGTAAAATCGGGTTAATCCCTGATAGTGGCGGAACATATTTTTTACCAAAATTAATTGGCTTTCAAAAAGCTTCGGCATTAGCCATGTTAGGTGATAAAGTAGATGCCCATGAAGCTGAAAGACTAGGTATGATTTACACGTATTACTCGGCAGAAACATTCGAAGAGCAAATTGACAAGTTAGCCCATAAAGTTGCCCAAATGCCAACCATGGCTTTAGGTTTGATTAAAGATGCCTTAAATAAATCTTTAGACAATTCTTTGGAAGAGCAACTTGCATTAGAGTCGAAATACCAAATCGAAGCTGCACAATCTGAAGATTACCAAGAAGGTGTTACTGCATTTATTGAAAAAAGAAAACCCATTTTTAAAGGGAAATAAAGCGGAGGAGATACTATTCTAATTAAATACTAATTCTGAAAAAGTTACCCATTAAAAAAAGCCCCAAATTGGGGCTTTTTTGATGGGTTAAAATATGTTTTCTTAATTAAAGCTTTTTCATACCATCCTCAATCATTTTATAAAACTGATCGATTTTTGGTAACACAACGATTTTTGTTCTTCTGTTTCTAGCTCTTCCTAATCTATCATCATTAGTTTCTATTGGCATGTATTCACCTCTTCCTGCTGCAATCATTCTTGCTGGATCTACACCATGTTCTTTTTGTAATTCTCTAACCACAGACGTTGCACGTTTTGTACTTAAATCCCAGTTATCTTCAAAACAGTCTATAGCGATTGGCACATTGTCGGTATGACCTTCAACCATGAATTCGAATTCTGGCTTAGCGTTTATCACTTTAGCAACTTTACCTAAAATTTCTTTAGCTTTAGCTGTTAAATTATATTTTCCACTTCCAAATAATAATTTGTCTGAAATTGAAACAAATACAACACCTTTTTCTACGTTGATTTCGATGTCTTCGTCGTCAAGGTTTCCAATAGCACCTTTAAGACTGGTCACCAAAGCTAATGTAACACTATCTTTTCTGTTGATAGCATCTCTCATCGTTTTTATTTGCAAGTCTTTTTCTTGAATGCTTTCTAAGGTTTTCTGCAAATTTTCAGCACCTTTTGTAGTAAGCGTAGTCAACTCGCCTTGAGTATTGATAAGGGATTGATTTGTTTCTTGTAAAGTTTTGATTTGTTGCATGTAAGATTCTAACATGCTATTTTTTTCTTCTTCACAGATATTTAGCTTCATATTGGCATTGTCCAATAGAGTTTTGGTTTGTTGTAAATCATTCTGAGCTTCGTCAAATTTTTTCTTAGAGACACAAGAGGTCATCAGAATGGATACTAATAAAAGGCTAACAAAATATTTCATAGGTTCATTTTTAAGATTAATCACAAATTTAAGGCTTGATGTAAAGTTATGAATGGCATTAACATTACTTTAAAGAGTAGAATTGTTACCATCAAAATACTTTTTATTCAAAATATAATATCGATAGACGATAGAATTTAAGGTTGAATATTTTTTAAGTTTAAATATTTTAGAACGTTTTTCAAAAACTTTGCCAAAGTTAAGATAAAATGACAAATGAGCCTTCAAAATAGCAACAAAATGTTTGAATTTGCCAGACATCAAAAATTTTACACCAGCCAATCCATCCAAAAGCAATCTCGCAAAAACCAAAACAAAACTCACTGGCGCTTTCACGTTTTTAATCAGGTTAAATAAGGAGTTTCTAAAATTTAAAAATGTTTTTTGAGGATTATAGGCGTTTAATGTACTACCGCCTTTGTGATAAACGGTCGAATCTTTGGTATATCTTACAAGATACCCAAAATTTAAAACTCGCCAGCATAAATCAATTTCTTCTTGGTGAGCAAAGTAATTTTCGTCTAAAGCACCTACCTTATAGAATACTTTTCTTCTTATTGCAAAGCATGCACCACTCGCCCAAAAAATATCCTGATCGTTATCATATTGACCAAGATCTTTTTCGACGGTGTCAAAAATACGGCCTCTACAAAAAGGGTAACCAAATGCATCAATAAAACCTCCTGCACCACCAGCATATTCGAAATATGCCTTGTTTTTATAATCCAAAAGTTTAGGTTGAATTACAGCTACGTTTTCTTCATTTTTAAAAATCTTAAGCATAGGTTTTAACCAATTCTCGGTAACTTCGACATCATTATTTAATAGTATAAAAACATCTTCCTTTAGATGTTTTAATCCCTGATTGTAGCCACCAGCGTATCCCAAATTTTGATCATTTTTTACAATCTGAATATTTGGAAAATTAGTTTTCAAAAACAAACATGATTCATCTGACGAATCATTATCAATAACATAGATGTTTGCTTCTGTCGAAAAGTTTACAACACTAGGTAAAAAAGTTTTCAAGAGTTCTAAACCATTCCAATTTAATATTACGACGGCAACTTTCAATTATCTGGCAATTCTTTTAAAAACATATATGTTTCATTTTCAACATCAAGTTTGCAATAATAGTGATTTATTCCATTCGTAATCATAAGATAATCGGCATTTAAAACCATGTTATACCTTGCTATTTGGTCAAATGTATCTTGAGAAATTTTCACCTTAGGCGCCTTACATTCAACAATCAGTTTAATGTTTCCATTGGAATGATACGTCACAATATCACAGCGTTTTGTAAGTCCATTGACTTTTATAGTAGTTTCTTCTGTCATAAGCTGTGCCGAAAAGCCTTTATGATCTATCAGAAAATTTACACAATGCTGTCTTACCCATTCTTCTGGAGTAAGGAAGAGAAATTTTTTTCGAAGCCTTGAAAATATCCTAATTTTATTTTGATATTTTTGAAATCTAAAGTCGAATTGAGGGAAGTTTAGCGGTTTCATTCAATATTTAAAAACAAGTCTTACATTCTACGCGCTTATGAGAGAAGTCGATGATTTACTTAAACAGTTAAAGCAGCAAAATTACAAAGCTATTTATTTACTCGTTGGCGAACAAGAAACATATTTTGTCGATCAAATTTCATCATATATTGAGCACCATGTTTTGGCTGAAGACCAAAAAGCCTTTAATCTAACGCTACTTTACGGCAAAGATACCAAAGTAGATGACTTAGTGAATTATTGCAAGCGCTACCCCATGATGTCGCCGTATCAGGTCATCATTGTTCGAGAAGCACAGGATTTAAGGCAAATTGAAAGATTGGAGGCTTATGTCGAAAACCCACAGCAAACGACAATTCTCGTGCTTTGTTTTAAGCACAAAGGCATTGACGGCAGAAAAAAGATTTTTAAGACC
>JAUIFC010000269.1 GCA_030429455.1 Bacteroidia bacterium
AAGGGCAGTTTGTTTTACTTTGATATTTGGGAGTTTTAACGAAGTTTTGTAAAATTGTTTAAGGTCTGCGTATTTGGACCCTGGCCCGGTTAGCCGCCGTCCGTTATACAGCTAAACAAGTAAAGATTGTAGATTAGAAATGGATGCAAAAGACTACAAATTAATCGCTCAACATTATGACGGCTCATACACTTCAAGGCCAGATCTCAATGATGTATCTTTTTATCTTGAAATGGCAAAACAGAACGGAGGTCCCGTACTTGAAATCGCCTGTGGAACAGGACGAATATTACTTGAGATCGCTAAAAGTGGGATCGATATAACCGGAATTGACTATTCTGAAGATATGCTATCAATACTTAGAGAAAAGCTGAGAAATGAAGCCGAGGAAGTTCAAAATCTGGTTAACTTACATTTAGGAGATATGCGTAAGTTCTCTCTTGAAAAACAGTTTCGACTGGTCATAATTCCTTTTCGCTCATTGCAACATATGTATACTGTCGAGGATCAGCTGAATGCATTCAAACGTGCCAAAAAACATCTTGACCCCCAGGATGGATTGCTGGCATTTAATGTGTTCTATCCGAATTTTAACTTACTTGATCAAGAAATGAAAGAAGAGGTTTTTGATGTCGAATGGGCTGATCCGTTAAATCTCAAAAGAGTTATACGTCGTTATTTTATTCGATATAGTGTAAATAAGTTAGAACAATATATGGAAGGTGCCTTTATTTATAAGAGCTTTGAGGGCAATAAGCTAGTAAAAGAAGAAAAGACACCGCTCAAAATGAGTTATTACACTTATCCGCAATTTTTATTGCTATTTGAGTCAAGTGGATTAGAAATTGTCCATGAATATGGTTCATTTGATAAAGCGCCTATAGATATTTGTCAGGAGATGATATTTATACTTCGATCAAAGAAGAATTAAAGAGAAAAGTGAGCATTAAAACTATGTAATCATCAAGCTGTATAACCAGCGGCTCAACCGGACCCAAGGGCAGCTTGTTTTACTTTGTGGTTTTAAGTTTTCTTCGGATTTTGTAAAATTTCTTATAGTCTGTGTGTTAATGCCCTTGGGCCCGGTTAGCCGCCGTCCGTTATGCCACCCAAGGAGAAAAAACAGGGAAAACTGGGAAAAAGATTTTCTCATGTTACTGAAAATTGGGTGGTAAATTAATGGCTGCCCGCTAAAGTTCTCAGGCTTCCTTTTTTGTGAAAGATTATAAGAAATTCGTAAATAATGAGTGTTTCTAAAGTCCCGGGATCACTATGGAATACTATAATTGTAAATCTTTCAAAAGTTCGAAATCCGAAGTGCAGGGCAGCGAATGTTTACGACACTATCTGGTTTTGTAAAAAGTTAAATCAATGCTTCAACCTTCAGCGGAAAAATTCAATTTGTTTACAGATGATTGCGCAAGTTTTAATAAGCTTGGCGTGTCACAAAAGAGGTGCCATAACAAAGCGGCTCAACCGGAGCCAAGGGCGGCTTGTTTTACTTTGAAGTTTAGGAGTTCTCATGAAAATTATGTAAAATCGATTATGGTCTGTGTGTTAATGCCCTTGTCCCCTTAGCCGCAGTCCGTTAGGCTCTTACAGCCGAAAACCTAGAAGGCGTCTCTAACTTTTTTTCAAAACCCATGCGGGACGCGGGTTAGAGCCGATACAAAATTTTACCGGGTGGCCTTGATGCACAGCAATTTCGCCTGGGCACGAAATGAGTGGAGAAACATAAAAATAAAACATTCGAAAGAATTTTCGCTGGGCTTTTAATCATTTTTTACAAATCGATAAAAATATCAGGATAGAAGAGTAATGAAACTTAGACCTCACAATTTTTTGGAACTTCTTTTCTGTGCTCTACTTTTGTTAAATTCAAATCTAATTTCACAGGAAATTTTTAGCCCTGTAACGGATAAACAAGGGTGGTTGAATATCGGAGTAGGGCCGGGAAAAGTAATTGAGCAATTTGAAGGAAGTATAGTAGGTAGTTTCACCTACGCCTCTAATCGAAAATTAGTAACCTTGCGATATATTTACTCAAAAGCATCGTATCAAAGAATTGATTACGATGAAGTATATCCTCTTCAATTAGAAAGAGTAACCGAAGTAAGCTTATTATTAGGGGCAATGAAGAAAAGAAGATTTGCATTTACTTCTTTAGCGGTAGGTTTAGGTTATGTTGAAGGAAAGAGTGAGAGTTTGAATCAGTTTCAAAATTTTAGAACAATTGGTGTAGCACTAGAAAGTCAATTATTTCTAACTTTACCAGGATTAGGTGTTGGCATTTATGGGTATTCAAATATTAATCCCCAAACAATTACTTATGGATTTAATATAGCTGTTCAAATGGGAAAACTAAGATAAGAGAAATAAAAATAGGAGAGCAAATCCATTTTAGTGGCAATTCTTTGTTCTTTAAAGGTTTGCCTTCTGTTAGAAAATTTTGTTATAAAAATAGTTTGGGTCGCTCTCCTTAAAGATATAAAAAATTAGAAGGAAATTTCAGTCATTGTCACTAAGCATTTTTCAGCAATAGTAGTGAATTTAAAATGAAGGTCAATTCCTAAAATTTTGAAGCCTAACAAGCGGTTCAAAGGGAGCCAAGGGCAGCTTGTTTTACTTTGATGTTTCATCGTCTTCACAAAATTGGGTAAAATTTTATACGGCCAGTGTGTTATTGCCCTCGGCTCCCTTAACCGCCGTCCGTTATGCACTAAAAGAATAATTTTCGAATATGAGACAATATGCTTATTTCTAAAATCTTCCCACTGCTTTTCTTAATGCTTTTGATCAGTACATCTTTAGCCGCGCAGATCTATGGAAAAATTGCTGTTGGATACGAAATCAGTGAAGTTAAATTCTCGGCAGAATTAATAGATTCGGTTTATAACCCTAATGACACTTTGAAAATCTATTATAGTGTTACCAATAATAGCGATACAACAATGATACTTTTTAGACCAAGGGATGTTTACGAGAAGAGTATATATAACCCAGACTGTAATAGATATATTTTTGATTTTGGTGGGGCATGGTATTACGATATTGGCTATGAGCAAAATGTCAGATTAATATTTCTTGAGCCATCCGAAAAATATGAACAATTGATTTATCTTGTTTTAAGTCGAAAGATTATTGATAGTGAGTTTTGTAATTCTGTTTGGAAAAGAAGAAAAGAAATAAATTTAAGTAATATTGCTTTTGATGTAGGTTTAATTCCAGAATCAGATGAAGTTCGTTTTAAGCATGTTGATGAAACTGGTTTTGCTGAATTTAAAGCAGGGCCAGACGAGTATTATTTTGATGCAAATTTGCTTAGATTTTATTTAGGCCCTCTTCGATTTAAGATCAACAAACATTAATATAAACACCAAATATGTTTACGTAAAACTATATAAATTAATCAATTATGAATTGTTCGTATTGTTGTCTTGTTATTTCTAAAAAATCTGTCTTATATAAAATACAGTAGTGCATAACAAAGCGCATCAACCGGAGCCAAGGGCAGCTTGTTTTACTTTGAAGTTTGGGAGTTTTAACGATTTTCAGTAAAATATTGTAAAGTCTGTGTGTTTGGGCCCTTGTCCCCTTATGCGCCGTCCGTTATGCCACCAAAGGGGCAAGAACGGTTAG
>JAUIFC010000270.1 GCA_030429455.1 Bacteroidia bacterium
TACTTTTGCAAAGTAATTGAATATTAGAAGATTAAAAGCTACCGAAGGTTTAGTTCAACACAATGTATCTTCAATGACGAGGTTTGGGAGCTGAAACGAAAAGTTCGGGATTTATTTGCTAAATTAGCTGAATAAATAAAAATAAAGGCTGGTTTTGTGCGCTACTGCATATAGCCAAACCGTTGTGTGTAATGTATGAATCGTTTTAAAATTGAACATTATAACTAAAAAAGCCATCGCGCAAACAGCACATTTATTTTTTTTCAAACACGAAAGCCAACGCTAAAAAAATAAAAGAGCTGTTTCTTGCCAACGCTCGGAATAATCTTAAATTTGAGAAAAAAGAATAAACATATATGAGCTTATTCCAAAACTCTGTTCTAAACAAATATTTAAAAGGATTGGAGTCCGAAAAAGTTGCGCAAGCATACGAACGATTTAAGAGTCATTTCCTTAATCTATCCATTCAAGAAAACATTCGAAACTCAAAAGAAGAACAGTATCAAGGCGAATTTCTGATTGATCTTTTTGTAAATGTATTTGGGTACGTAAAAAATCCAACGCCTGACTTTAATCTGACAACAGAATTAAAAAACATAAAAGGCTCTAAAAAAACAGATGGAGCAATTTTAAATGGTGAAAAAGCACTCGCAGTAATTGAGTTAAAAGGAACAAATACAACCGATTTAAGCAAAGTAGAAACCCAAGCATTTGGATATAAGAACAACCAACCTGATTGCAATTATGTCATTACTTCCAACTTTGAGAAGTTGCGTTTTTACATTGACAACGCAGTTGACTTTGAGGAATTTAATTTATTTCAACTTTCAAAGGAGCGTTTCGACATTCTTTGGCTTTGCCTATCGTCTGAATATCTTTTAAAAGACATTCCTAAAAGGATTAAAGACGAATCTTTAACGCAAGAGGAAAATGTCACTAAAAAACTTTACAAAGATTACGCTTCATTTAGAAACGAGATTTTTGATGCCATTCAAAAAGAAAATCCAGAGTACGACAAACTAACGTTATTCAAGAAAACACAGAAATTACTCGACCGTTTCTTATTCATCTTTTTTGCCGAAGATAGATTATTGCTTCCACCAAATTCAATTCGTTCTATTGTAAACCAATGGACTGAATTACGTGATAAATATGACGAATATTTCCCTTTGTACGACCGATTTAAAAAGTATTTTGGTTATATGAACACAGGACACAAAGGACGGCATCACGATATTTTCGCCTATAATGGTGGACTTTTCACACCCGACGAAATTTTAGACAACATCAAGATCAATGATGAATTACTTCATAAACACACAATAAATTTAAGTAATTACGATTTTGAGAGTGAAGTAAGCGTGAACATTCTCGGACACATATTTGAACATTCCTTAAACGACATTGACGAAATTCAAGCAGAAATTCAAGGAATTACATCTGACCAAAGTAAAACCAAACGTAAAAAAGACGGTGTTTTTTACACACCAAAATACATTACCAAATACATTGTAGATAATACAGTTGGTAAACTATGCGAGGAAAAGAAAACTGAACTTGACATACAAGAAGCTGAATACGAAAAAGAACGTAAAGGAAGACAAAAAACAACCTTAAAAAAGCTATCTCAAAAGTTAGACGATTACAGAAAATGGTTGTTGCAAATTACGATTTGTGACCCAGCTTGTGGAAGTGGTGCTTTTTTAAACCAAGCATTGGAGTTTCTAATTGCGGAACATCAATACATTGACGAGTTACAAGCCAAACTTTTTGGAGATGCAATGGTATTGAGGGAAGTGGAAAACGCCATTTTAGAGAACAACATTTATGGAGTTGACATCAACGAAGAAAGTGTGGAAATCGCTAAACTTTCGCTTTGGTTGAGAACTGCACAAAAAGGTAGAAAACTAACGTCTTTAAACAACAATATTAAGTGTGGTAACAGTTTAATAGACGACCCAACTGTTGCAGGAGACAAAGCTTTTAATTGGCAAAATGAGTTTCCAGAAGTATTCTCAAAAGGTGGATTTGATGTGGTAATCGGAAATCCGCCATATCTAAATATGACTAGAAATAACACAGATTTAACTTGGCTCGACTATTATACAACCCATTTTCAAAGCGTAAAGACTGCAAATTCTAAAAATATTTACACCTTGTTCAATGAGCTATCAGCTGATTTAATCAAAGAAAATGGAATATCATCATTTATTATTCCTGAAGGGTTTTTAAAAACGAGAAGTTATGAAGATTGCGTTGCAACAATGCAACTCAAAGGCAATATTTATAAAGCAATCTATTTTGAGGATTGGGTTTTTGATGATGCAACGACTGGAAGTATGATTTTTGAATTTTTAAAAACTTCAAATCTTAATGATTCAATAGATGAATTTCTAATGGACAGAAATAAGGAAATAAGTCAAATAATAAAAACAGTAAACCCAGTTTTAGAAAAGTATACAAATCTTGAATTTAAAACGATAGATTTTTATTGCGACTTATTTAAAGGAATGGCAGTTAAAAACAGAAAGGAATTTATTTATGAAATTAAGAATAATCAACCTGATAAATTCTTACTTGGAAATTGTATAAGTAGATATACAATTACTAATAGTTTTTATTGTGATTATAATCAACTTACTATAGTTGGTGGCACTAAAAATATAGAAAAGCACAATATAGAACCTAGAATTCTTATCAGAAGAACAGGAGATTATCTATGTTGTGTTCTTTTAGAAAATAAAGCTTTGACTGAAAGCACTCTATATTCTTGTTCTTTAAAAAACAATGATATCGACATATATTTCTTGCTTGGTTTGTTAAATTCCAAGTTACTGACTTATATAGTGAGACAAAAAATGATTATGAATGAGCAAGCATTTCCTCAAATAATGATGACAGACGTCAAACTATTAAAAATTCCTTTAGCCAATAATGAGCAACAACAAAAAGTAAAAGAATTAACTCAAAGTATTTCCTTAAAACATAAAATATTTTTTGAACTTAAAACAAGATTTAATAACCTAATTATTGCCAAAACTGGACTGAATAAACTTTCAAGAAAATTGAATAATTGGCAAGAACTAGAATTTGGTGAGTTTTTAAAAGAGTTAGACAAAGCTCGTAAAAAGTCTGCCAAAGAAAACGAAACTGAATACCATAAATTCTCATTAAGTGATGAAGCTGAATGGATGCAGTATTTTAACGAGCAAAAACAAAAAGCAGAGGAATTAAAAGCAGAAATTGATAAAACGGATAAAGAAATAGACCAAATGGTTTATGAATTGTACGGATTGACAGAAGAAGAAATAAACATTGTGGAAGAAGCCACAGCATAAGCCATACACATTTGCAATTCGCTTCAGCCAACACACAAGCCCAAAATTGCAAAAGCGTATGTCTTGTCAATGCTCATTTTGAACTTAATAACAAACATTTGAAAATCAAGTAGTTCGCAAAAACACTACACACAACAACTAAGTTTTCGTTGCGTCCGCAGGACGAACTGACCCGTCCTAAATTTGGTTGACACTTTATATGTTTATTCATATTCAAAGTTAATAACTTTTTTTGTTTGTTTACTTTGGTTATTAAATCTTTGTATGGCATCGATGAAGCGGAACACAGCTCTG
>JAUIFC010000046.1 GCA_030429455.1 Bacteroidia bacterium
TTTCGTCTACATCAAAAAGTGTATTTGTGATGGTCTTTTTATTTTTTTTAAAAGAGGTTTTATTTTGCACCAAATATAATGTAGATTGAGTTTTTTTATAGAAAAATTTGAAAATTTCAAAATTCAATACTTCACCGTCGTAGGTCATTAATACATCTTCTTTTGGTTTAGCAAAGTTGAATCCCAATTTTTTGTTGATGAGATATGCTATTTTAAAACCTTCTAAATTTGAGGAAATTCCGACAAGGCTGAAGGTTTCTTGAAAACTATCTAATGACAACTTATACATCTTGTAAATGTATACAATGTGAAATAATTTGTTATTAAGAATGTGTTATAATTACAATTTAATCAATAATCTGGTCTTGAAGAACATAGTATGCTCTTCGGCATACTTTCTCTTCTGCCTTTTTTTTTGAAGTCGCTCTAGCTTTCGCAATTAATTCTTCATTCAAAAAATAACCCATAGAGAAATACTTTTGCCCATCGGCATCCGAGCCCAAATCTTGATATTCTTTGATGTCATAGCGGTATTTCTTTTTTTGGCACCATTCTATCATGTAACTTTTGTAGCTTATCACTTTGTTTTCAAGTTCATCTAAGTCTATAAAAGGTTTAATGATTTTTTCGGTCACAAACCATTCGCACTTTTTAAATCCTTGGTCTAGATAAATGGCGGCAATTAAGGCTTCTAGAAGATTGCCATAAATGTTGTCATTAAATTGGTTGGGATTTACCTCCGACATGAGCAAGTCAAGAAGTTTAAAGGTTTTTCCAATGCGGTTTAAATTGTTTCTGCTTACGGCTTTAGAGCGCATTTTGGTCAGGTAACCTTCATTGCCTTGCGGTGATTTTTTAAACAGATATGTTGAAATAATCGAATCTAATAAGGAATCGCCTAAAAATTCTAATCGTTCATAATTTATATCGTTTCCTAATTTGTCTTTATAATTTAAAGAACGATGGGTAAAAGCCCGTTTGTAAACACTTATATTTTTTGGTTTAAAGCCGATTATTTGTTGGATATGAGGTAAAAAAATCCCGTCCTTTTCAGAACGGGATTTAAAAATATTGTTTATAAATTTCATGAAATAAAAACTATTTATTCCTGAAAAGATTTAAATATCACACAAGCATTATGACCTCCGAAACCAAACGTATTGCTCATAGCGACATTTACATTTCGTTTTTGTGCCTCATTGAGGGTTAAGTTAAGTTCGGCATCAATATTTTCGTCTACAGTCTCATGATTAATTGTAGGTGGTATCAAGCTATTTTTCATGGCCAATATGGAGGCGATAGCTTCTATAGCACCAGCTGCACCTAATAGGTGACCTGTCATAGACTTTGTAGAGTTGATATTTATGTCTTTTGCATGCTTGCCAAAAACTTCCTTGATAGCCTTCAATTCGGCAACATCGCCAAGTGGAGTAGAAGTGCCATGTGTATTTATAGCATCTACTTCTTCAGGTTTGATGCCTGCATTTCTCAAGCAGTTTTTCATTACAGCAATAACGCCTATTCCATCAGGATGAGGTGCCGTCATATGATAGGCATCCGAAGACAATCCTCCTCCAGCGACTTCTGCATAAATCTTTGCACCACGAGCTTTTGCATGTTCGTATTCTTCCAAAATGAGAGCACCAGCACCTTCGCCTAAAACAAATCCATCTCTAGTCGCATCAAAAGGTCTAGATGCTGTTTCTGGATGATCGTTTCTAGTGGATAAGGCGTGCATGGCATTAAAGCCACCCATGCCTGCCTCGGTAACTGCCGCTTCACTACCGCCAGTGACAATTATATCGCTATAGCCCATTCTTATATAATTTAGGGCATCGATTATGGCATTGGCAGAAGAGGCACAAGCAGATACAGTAGTGTAATTTGGTCCCATGAACCCATGTTTGATCGAGATATTACCAGGCGCAATATCTGCAATCATTTTTGGGATAAAGAATGGATTGAAACGTGGAGTGCCATCGCCTTTCGCATAGTTTACTACCTCGTTTTGAAAGGTTTCAAGTCCTCCAATTCCAGCTCCCCAAATGACACCTACTCTATACTTGTCTACGGTTTCAAGATTTATCTCAGAATCCTTGATGGCTTCATCCGAAGCAATAAGTGCATACTGCGTAAACTTATCTAAACGTCTTATTTCTTTTCTGTCAAAGTAACTTGAAAAATCAAAATTTTTAATTTCACAAGCAAACTTGGTTTTAAACTTCTCAGTAT
This sequence comes from Bacteroidia bacterium, assembly GCA_030429455.1. GTDB lineage: Bacteria > Bacteroidota > Bacteroidia > Flavobacteriales > Flavobacteriaceae > Psychroflexus. The sequence goes on from JAUIFC010000046.1 coordinate 2,233, forward strand.
TATAATACGTTATTGGAGCAGCACCACTTCTGCCTTGAGACAACCCTTCCCAATACTCTTGGATATTGTTCCCAATCGGAGTAAGGGCTCCTAAACCTGTTACAACAACGCGCTTTAATTCCATGAAAAGTAAATTATTTAGCTTCTTCTATATAAGAGATAGCTTGACCAACGGTAGAGATGTTTTCTGCTTGGTCGTCTGGGATTTGGATATCAAATTCTTTTTCGAACTCCATGATAAGTTCTACAGTGTCTAAAGAGTCTGCACCTAAATCATTCGTAAAACTAGCTTCGTTAACAACTTCATTTTCGTCAACGCCAAGTTTGTCTACGATTATAGCTTTTACTCTAGATGAAATGTCTGACATAATTATTAAATTTAAAGTTTATAGTGTGCAAAAATAATAAACTTTGTGTTAAAACAAGTTTTAAATGAAAATTTGTGAATTTAGATATCAAACGATAACGATTAAGTGATATTTTTGGACTAAAATATTCTCTTTTAAGACTATAATTTATTGATATGAGCACCAAGAAAGTAGTCATTTTTGCGTCTGGCAGTGGAACAAATGCAGAAAACATCATCACATATTTCCAAAACAGTGTGAATGTTAACGTGATCTCTGTCTTTTGTAACAAGAAAAATGCTGGCGTTCTTGACAGGGCAAAACGCTTAAATGTGGATTATTTCTTGTTTACTAAAGAAGAATTTACCAATTCGTCTAAAGTCATAGATCAATTGAAGGCCATTCAACCAGACTTGATTGTTTTAGCTGGGTTTTTATTGAAAGTTCCTGAGACTATTATTTCTGCTTTTAATGAAAAAATCATAAATATTCATCCTGCACTTTTACCAAAATACGGCGGTAAAGGCATGTATGGCATGCATGTTCATAAGGCTGTTGTGGAACATAAAGAAAAGGAAACTGGCATTAGCATTCATTATGTAAATCAAAATTACGATGAAGGAGCGCTTATTTTTCAAGCTAGATGTCATGTCGATGTCACCGATACACCGGAAGAGGTAGCGGCTAAAATTCACGAATTAGAAATGGAACATTTTCCAAGAGTCATAGAAACCTTGTTGGTTTAAATGCTTCAAAAGGTTTTTGCCTTATTTTTAAGTCGTTGACGTCAATTCATCGAATTCAGCATCAAAAAATACATGACAAATATCATCTTTTTGCAAATTATATTTATTTAGATTAAATATAAATACTATTTTTAGACCCAAGAATTATCATTTAATGGGCAAAACTAAAAAGGATAAAAAGCTTAAAAATAAGAGAATCGTCAAATTGTCTGAGAAAGGTGTTGACTCTTTAGGGAAAGTAAAAAGCAAATGTTGTAAGAAGTATAAAAAGGCAGAATCGAAACGCTGTAAAAAATGTCCTTGTTTTGATTTAATCAAAAAAGTAGCTTAATTGCTCAATGAAAGATTAAAAACGAGAGTTCGATATAAACAATGGGTTAATATCTTGATTTTCAATCAACACCCTCCTTTGTCCTCCCTCAAGGGATGAAATCCTGTCACAGAATATCCCCTTGAGGGGATTATAGGGGTGTTAGTAATATAATAGTGCTGTATGTTATGTTATATTGCTGATAAATAAGCTATAATAAATCTAATTGACGTTAAAAATATTTTGTTCTAAACATTCATCTTATTCTTTTGAAAAAAATACCAGCCTCTTTCTTTCAATCCCATCAAGTTGTACAACTGGCCGAAGAACTTTTAGGTTGTGAATTATGCACAACGATAAATGGAGTGCTGACTACTGGAATAATCACAGAAACAGAGGCTTATGCTGGAAAAGGAGATAAAGCTTGCCATGCCCATATGGGAAGGTTTACTAAACGCACTTCCGTTATGTACGAATCTGGCGGCATTGCTTACATCTATTTGTGCTATGGGATTCACCATTTATTTAATATCGTAACAAATACCAAAGGAAATGCAGATGCGGTTCTTATTCGTGCCATCGAGCCCAAAACAGGCATCGATATTATGCTTTCCAGGCGAAAAAAGTCTAAACTCGACAAAACACTTTCTTCTGGCCCAGGGAATGTTTCCAAAGCTTTAGGTTTGGATAAATCTTTAAATGGTATTTCTGTTTGTGGAGAAAAAATTTGGCTACAAAACACTCAAAAAGAGCCTGTAAACATTGTCAAAACCACTCGGATAGGCGTCGATTATGCTGGAGAAGACGCCAAGCTTCCTTGGCGTTTTTATGATGCAAATTCAAGTTTTGTATCGGTGAAGTGATTTATTTAAGAATTAGACAAGTTTTGATAAAATTTTTCTTCTTTAATCGTAGCGTTTACAATTATTGCTGCAATGACAACCAAAGAGACGATTGCAGAAATGATTAAATAGGTATAAAACCCTTCGGAAAATTCATTTTTAAAATAAGGAAATAATAAGGTTAACCCATAAACATAAATTCCAAAGCATAATGGCGTAATGATATAGTTGACTACTTTTCTTAATTTATAAAACCTTTTTAAATAGCTATGAAATAGCTTGCTATTCATTTCAGTAATTTTAGACTGCTTCTTATAGATGGATAACCATTCGAGTCCAATTCTAAACACCAAGGGAACAATCATCAACAGTAGACCTAAACTGAAATTATTAAAATTTTTAGGAAAAAACAGGGTTGCATAAACCACTAGAATTATGACTGTAATTGAGAGGACAATAATGCCTATATATTGTCTTTTTCTTTGGCTTTTGGCTTTTTTGATGATGGCCTCTGCTTGGAGTAAATTCGAGTTGTTTTCATTGTTATTCCAGAGTTGATTTAAGGTGTTATTTTCCATGATTAATACATTTTAAAAGGGTTTGACGAATTCTACTTAAGCGCGTACGGATGGCACCGTGTTTAATTCCCAAGGTGTCGGCGATTTCAGCTTGAGGAATTTCTTCTAATTCAAGTAGAATTAAGGTTTTGTTTTGATGGTTTAATTGATCTATGCATTTATACATTTTTTTGAGGTCGTTCCGATCATGTGGTTCTGTCTCTTCATCAATCTTGTCGGCGACGGCTACATTTTCTATCGATGTGGTTTTTTTCGGTTTTCTCAAGTCACTTAAACAAGTGTTTACTGCAATTCTGTAAATCCATGTGCTCACGGAAGAATTTCCCTTAAAACTATGCCTGTGATTCCATACTTTTATAAAACAGTTTTGATGCCATTCTTGGGCAAGGAATTCATCGCCACCTGAGTATCCTAAACATAGTCTAAACACTTTTTGAGAATGCAAATTGTAAATTGTGCTAAAGTCTTTTTCTATATCCATTAACCTTTAGATAATAGTGTTTCTATTTTTGAGGTAAACCAGTCAGGTTTATCAAGCATGATAAAATGTGCGGCACCTTCTGCAAAAATAAGGTCATAGTTCTTTAAGTTGGCATATTGAGTCTTGTACGTTTGTCCAGCCATTTCTTTACCATATGGCAATGTAGCTGCAATGATTGTCACAGGAATTAGAATGTGTTTTAGATCTTCTCTCATGTCAAATTTCAGATAATCCGTGTAACCATAGACATAGGTTTCGCGGTCAGCCTCTAGAATCCATTGTTTAATTTGTTCCTGATGTTCTTTCTGTAAACTCATGTTAGCGGCCATACCTGCTGCCATCATGCTGAATTGTTCTGCGTCCATTTGTAACTGCCTCTTGTTATAAGGACTGTCGTATATCAAATTATCAGGGTCGTAATTTGGAAACATCAAAGCACCTGTAGCTGGAAGTGCATCGACAACTATGGCTTGAGAAACTTTTGATTCTTTTCGACTTGCTAGCCATGTTGCAATTGTACCTCCTAAGCTGTGGCCAACAACTATGACATCTTCAAGATTTTCTGCTTGAATATACCCTTCAATCGCATGGTTTATTTTTGGCAACCAAGGAAATTCGATTGGTGCTTTAGTCGAAAAACCTGCCAAAGTCATTACATGACATTCGTAGTTTTTTTCTAATCTTTTTACCAAAGGCTTCCATACTTCGCCTGGAACAGTAAATCCAGGAATAAAAATTATGGGTTGTCCACTGCCTGACACTTCAACGTGAATAGGCTTATTATTTTCGCCTGCTAGGGCAAAAATAGGTATCCATAAAAAGGCTAAACATACTATTGCTTTTTTCATTTTTCTAAGTTTTCAGTTTACCTTTAGATACAGAAGTTTGAGAATGTTACATTGGTATATTTAAATTGAATGAACATCAAATAATTTGTAGCTTTGAAAAACTAAATATATTTACAATGAAGCACATATATCTATTACTATTCTGTTTTATAATAAATCAGTTTCACGGTCAAACTGACAACAAGAATTTGAATGCTCAGCTTAAAGCAATGAGCGCCTCTTTTTTAAATGAAGATTATATAGCTCTTGCAGATTATACATTTCCAGCAATAGTTGATATGATGGGTGGCAAAGAAGCACTGATTACTGCTTCTAAAGAAGGTATAAATCAAATGAAAGATGCAGGCTATGTTATTTTAGATTTCTATTTTAAAAATCCATCTCGGTATTACGAAAAGAATAATACCACTCAATGTACGCTTACACAATTTCTTATAATGAACACACCGAATGGCAAAATTCAAACAGAGAGCACATTACTTGCCGTTTCTTATGACAATGGAGCGAATTGGACATTTTTAGATGCTTCAGGTAAACCAAAAGAATTTATTACAAGAGTTTTTCCTGATTTTCATCCTGATATTGTCATCAAGCCTTCTAAACAATCCAATATTGAAGATTAGTTGTATGCCATTTATAACTTGAAATTACCGAGGCTATGGTCATGCTTTGTTATTCTGTATAGTATAAAGAAAAAAATCATCAATTTCTTTTACAGTAATTTCAAATCACAAATGGTATTATTGACAAGCAAAATCTTGAAGTATAGCCTTACAATTATTCCTAAAAAACAGAAAACCGTCTAGTACATAGACGGTTTTTTATAATAATGTCCATTTTAAAAATTATATCTCCACTTTCTTTACACTAAGTTTTACGGTTTTACTAAGATAAAACATCACCGGTACAACAATTAAAGTGAGGAATGTTGCAATAAACAGCCCATAGATAACGGTCCATGCCAAAGGTCCCCAGAAAATCACATTATCTCCTCCGATGTATATTTTTGGATCTAACTCGCTCATTAGGCTAAAGAAGTTGATGTTTAAACCAATGGCCAAAGGAATTAATCCCAAGATGGTCGTGATTGCTGTTAGTATAACAGGTCTCAGCCTAGCTTTTCCTGCTTTGATAATTTGTTCCAGAAGATCCTCACGAGACAGGTTTTCCTCTTCGCCTAAACCAAGTTGATTCTTTTTTCTGTCGATAAGGAGTTGAGCATAGTCTAAAAGTACAACACCATTGTTTACAACAATTCCAGCTAAAGCGATGATACCCATCATGGTCATCAAGATGACAAATGAAGCTCCTGTGATGACGATACCGCTAAACACACCTATCAAACTTAAGAAGATAGCAATCATGATAATCGTAGGTTTAGAGACAGAATTAAACTGAAAAATGAGAATTAAAAATATTAAAAACAAACCTGAAAAAAAGGCCTTCATCAAAAAGGCTTGTTCCTTGTTTTGTTCTTCAATTTGGCCTGTGTAATCTATCTTAATGTCCGAAGGTAGGCCTTCAAAATTTTTCATTTCGTTTTTAATCTTTTCTACTGCAGCTCCGGCATCTACATATCCAGGCGCAAGTGCCGAATACACCGTAACTACACGCTTTGTATCTTTGTGCTTTATGGCGCTAAATCCAGAGTTGTTTCTTTGATTTGCCACCGCAGCAACAGGGATTTCTTTGATTTGACCATTGGACGGGTCTCTAAAAATGATGTTTTGATTAAATAATGCGCTTGTATTGTATCTTAAGTCTTCATTAAAGCGTACATAAATATCATAATCTTCACCTTTTTCTTTATAAACTCCAGCTTTTACACCAAATAACGAGTTTCTCAATTGTTGTCCAACCTGACCTGCACTCACACCTAATTCACCAGCTTTTTTTCTATCTACAAGAACTTCCATTGCTGGTTTACTTTTGTTGACATCAATTTTAAGTTCATCGATATCAGAAATATTTTTGGAGTTGATGAATGCCCGCATTTTTTCGGCAGTAGCAATCAAATCATCATAATCGTTTCCTTCAATTTCGATATTTACTGGAGGTCCAACCGGTGGTCCATTGGCGTCTTTTTCTACAGAGACCAAAACACCTGGGTAAATGCCGCTCAAAGCCTCTTGCACTTCCTGACGTAAGAGTTCACTGTCTTCCCCTTTTCTAAATTTAAACTCACGCATGGAAGCAGTAATTTTTCCTTTATGAGGCATTTCTGCAGCCGAGCCTAAATCGGTTTGAGGATTTCCTGCACCTTCACCTACTTGAGATATGGCACTTTCTACCAAGAAATTTTCTGATTTATCTATATATTCACTATTGTCTAGAATTTCGAATACCTTGTCTTCAATGAGGCTAGTTATTTCGTTAGTTTTTTCGATGTCCGTACCTTCGGGGTATTCGATATAGACTATGATTTGGTTTGGTTTATTGTCTGGAAAAAATTCAATCTTTGTACGTTGCATTCCTACAGAAATACCAAAAGCCATGAAGGATGCTACAAAAAGTAAAAGTCCAGAAATTGCAATAATTGGTGGTTTCCATCCACTCAAGGCTTTGGATAATGTCTTTTCATAGATATTTTCAAAAATGGGTAGGATTTTGTTTTGAAAGCCTAAACTAGCGCTTCTTAAAAATAGCCTGTAAATCCATACTAATATGGCACTTAAGACCATAAGTGTTCCTAGGCCATTGTATTCTCCTCCAAAAAAGGCGATGAGTAATCCAATACTGACAAAAATGATTGTAATTCTAATGATTTTTTTCAGTGGTAATTCTTTATCTTCAACCGTCATGTATTGAGAAACTAAAACAGAATTGAAAAATATGGCTACTATCAAAGAGGAGCCTAGAACAACGGAAAGTGTGATTGGGAAATATTTCATGAATTGTCCCATTAAGCCTGGCCATAATCCTAAGGGAATAAAAGCAGCTACCGTGGTCGCTGTCGAAATTATAATTGGATATGCAATTTCTCCAATTCCTTTTTTGGCAGCATCGACTCGAGAGAGGCCTTCCTCGTCCATGAGACGGAATACGTTTTCCACAACTACAATACCATTGTCTACAAGCATTCCGAGTCCCATGATAAGACCAAATAGAATCATGGTATTCATCGTATAACCTAATGCACTTAATATCGTGAGTGATAAGAACATAGACATCGGAATAGCAAAACCAACGAAAAGCGCATTTTTGAATCCAAAAAAGAACATCAAAACCGTAACAACCAGAATGATACCAAAAATAATGTTGTTCACCAAGTCGTCTACTTGACCAATTGTTCTTGAAGATTGGTCGTTTGTCGTTGTTACTCTTAAGTTAGGTGGGAAAACATTTTTCTTAGCATCTTCGACAATAACTGCGATCTTGTCTGCTGCTTCGACCATGTTTTTGCCAGAACGTTTTTTTACATCCAGCATGACTACAGATTCACCTTGTTTGGACGCAGGATTATATTCTCTAGCGTAAGTGGTTTTATCTTTTGGTCTGAATTTGATTGTTGCAATATCGCGAAGGTAAATTGGGCTATTTTTTTCAGACTTTACCACAAAGTTTTGGAGTTCATCGGGATTGTCGATTTCGCCGATTACTCTTATCGTTCTTCTTTGTCCGCTTGTAATATAATTTCCTGCGGATATTGTGGTGTTGCCGTTTTGAATGGCGCTTGTAATGTCATTAAAATTGACTTTCGCTGCCATCATTTTATAGACATCAACGGCGATTTCTACCTCTTTTTCCTGTGCTCCACGAATGTCAACTTGTTTGATTTCTGGTAAATCCTCAATTTCATCTTCAAGATATTCTGCAAACTCTTTGAGTCTTTGCACGGGATAATCGCCTGAAATATTGATGTTAAGGATTGGAAACTCTTCGGAGAGGCTTAATTCGAATACGTTAGGTTCGACTTTAGCATTGTTAAAGGTTGGCCAATCTTCGCTAGATGTTTCTTTGTCTATCTCGTCTTTTACTTTTTGCTTTGCAGTATCTACGGACATATCGTCTTCAAATTCGACGATTACCATGGAATAGTCTTCTTGAGATGTCGATGTAATTTCGACCACACCACTTACATTTTTAAGCCTATCTTCCAGAGGGTCTGTGATAAGTTTCTCAATATCTTCTGCTGTATTACCAGGAAAGAGTGAGCTAATGTAAATTTTGGTTTCTTTTATTTCTGGAAAGCTTTCACGAGGCATAGCAAAATAGGCAGATGCACCTAATAAAAGGATAAGTATTATTGCCACGTACATGGTTCTCCTATTGCCAATTGCCCAGGAGGATAATCCAAATTCTTTTTCTGTATTTTTTTTTGACATAAGTCTTTTATTTTTAGTCTATGGTCTTTAGTCTTTAGACGTTAGTTGATGTGATAGATATTAAAAAAGCACATTTTAAACTTTTTTATTTAAATACTTCTTCAAGCCTGTAAGCATCTTGGACAACTCTTGTAATTTTAATCTTGTATCCAAATCTTCTTGCTCTGTTATAAAGTGTAACCTTTTCGCAATGGTTGAACAAACTACACATTCGCGAATTGAACCATTTGAAATATTCAGAAATCTATTGAACTGCTGATCAGTATCGCCAGAACCTTCAGCGATATTAAGTGCAATTGAAACAGACGCTTTTCTGTATTGATTAGTTAATCCATAAAGTTCAGATTTTGGAAAACTATCGGTCAGGGCATATGTTTTTTCCACAAAATCTAAAGCCTTTTGATATAACTTTAAATCTTCAAAACTAAATCTTGCTTCTTTCATCATAACATTTTTAAGTACCTAATTTTTCTTCCTTTCAGCGACTAAAGGCTAACGACTACAAACTATTATCTATTTTCACCTCCTGTCCATCTTTTACACTTCTTGCGCCTTCTAAAATAAGTTGCATATCAGGAGTTAACCCGCTTAATACTTCAATGTAATCCCCTTGCGTTTTTCCAGTAGTAATAATGCTTTGTGTTGCGGTGGCTTTGTTTCCTTTAATGTCCTTTAGCACATAAACATATTGCTTTCCAGCTGAATTTTCGGAAATGATGCTTTGAGGAATGAGAATAGCCTTCTCTTGTGTGTAATCGTTTATTTTTAATCGAGATGTTAAATTAGGTTTAATGTCCATATCTTCGTTTGGCACAGCTACTTCGATATTAAAAGTTCTGTTTGCAGGATTGATAAAACTTCCTGTTTGTCTTACTTTGCCATTAAAGCTTTTTTGTAATACAGGGAAAAAGACTTCGACTGTAGTGCCTTGGTCTATGCTCGTGATATATGTTTCTGGAACATCGGCAGAGATATACATATTGTCCAGATTTACAATCCGCATTAAAGCACTTTGACCTGATAAAACGACGTTTCCTTGATCGATGGCCACATCATCAATAATACCATCAAATGGAGCTATGACAGATGTTTTGCTAAGCTGCTTCTCTATTTGACTGACCGTTTCCTTTTGAGCCTCGTAGCTTGACTTTGCATTAAGGAATTCTATTTCGCTTCCAATATTTTGTTGCCATAAACGGTTTTGACGTTCGAATTTTGTTTTTGCCAATTCCATTTGGATTATAGCTTGAGCTTTTTGTTGCGATAATCCGCCGTCATCTATTTTGGCCAAAAGTTGCCCTTCTTTTACGACATCACCTTCCTTAACATAGACACTTTCTAGTAATCCATTGGCTTCTGCCGATATCATTACGTTTTGCTTTGTAGCAACACTACCCTGAATTTCAACAAAATGAACAAATTTTTGAGCTTTGGTGTTAAATGCTGTGATTAATGGAATATTACCATCTGGCATTAACATTTTTAAGTTGTCGTCCAATTTTTTGATTTGAACTGCAAGTTCTTGTTGTTGAGTCACCAATTCATCTTTTTTTGCTTGAATGGTTTGCAGGTCTTGTGTAGCCAAAATGTCATCGATGGATTGTTCCTTATTCCCACAGGAGACAACAAACAGCGATAGGAAAGTTAGTTTTAATATGGTTTTCATTTGTACTATTTAATTGTTTTTTTTATTAACCGCAAGGTTCACAAAGTTTTACGCTAAGCACGCCATGCGTTTTCTATAAATTATTTACTATTCTTTTTATTCCATTTTTAATGAGAGGTACGTTAAAGTTTATAAGCATTCCTAATTTACAACCCGATAATTTCAAGTAGGTTAACACTTGAGCTTTATGAATATCGTTAAGAGCTTCGACCGACTTTATTTCAATAATAACTTTATTCTCTATCATTATATCAACTCTATAGCCTATGTCAAGTTTTACTTCTTCATAAACTAAAGGCAGAGGTTTTTGTTTTTCAACGGTAATGTCATATTTTTTTAATTCGTACACTAGACATTCCTCATAAGCACTTTCTAAAAGTCCTGGACCTAAAGATTTGTGAACACTTAAGGCTGAGTCGAACACTAATTTTGATATTTCATTTTCAGTCATTTCTAATTGCGAACTTTGCGCATTCCTTGTGGACTTTGCGGTTAAATTTTTTACTTTACATCAACAGCATTCAGCACTGTTTCCAAACTTGTTTTGCTGTTTATAAGGTTTAGCATAGATTCCAAGTAGGAGTTTTGTGCATTATATAATTGTTCTTGAGCCTGTCTAAGTTCGAAACTTGTAGCGATACCTTCTTTAAACTTTGTCACATTTTTTGATTCTATACGTTCTGCAAGGTTTAAATTATCTCTTGAGGTTTGGTAGTTTTCTAAAGCAAACCTATAATCGCTTTTAGATTGGCTAAATTGCAATTTTATGTTTTCGACAGATTGCTCGAAATCGGTCTGGGCTTGCATCATTGCTATTTCCGCACGTTGGGTACGTTTAGACCTTTGTAACGAACTAAATATCGGGATATTTAAACTTACACCAATTGTCGAAAACTGAAACCATTGGGTATTGTTATCAAAAAAAACAAAACTTTCTCCAAAGGTAGTCGTACCGTAATTGGCAAAAGCCTTAAGTGTTGGCAGAGCTTTGCTTCTTTCGAGTTGCCATTCTAAGGTACGTTGCTGTACCAAATTATCGGCTATTTTGTAATCTACATTTTCAGCGGGATCAAGCTGCGTTTCTAGTATATTAAAATCTGCTAATTGTTCCATCGCTAGGTCTTCAAGATTGTCGGTCAATTTGATATTTGTCGCAATAGGCAATCCTAAAAGCATACATAAGCTTTGTTTAGAAAGTTCTAAATTTCTTTCAACATTGTTAGTTTGATTTTTGAGCTGCTTGTAGGTAATTTGCAATTGCTCTACTTCTTCTTGTTCCTTAAGACCTTCGTTGTAAATTTTCTCTGTTTCATCCAAATTTTCTTTCAGAACTCTAAGGTTATTGGAATATATCTTGAACGAGGATTCTACCAAAAGTGCATTGGCATAAGCACTGACAACATTTTGTCTTACTTCCAATCTTGTCTTTTCGTTAGCGTTTTCAGAATATTCTAAAAAAGTTTTAGCCGCTTTTAAGGCAACAAGGTAGGAGCCATCAAAAATAAGCTGATTAAGTGTTGCAACGGCATTCATGTTCTGTTGCGTGCCAAAGGTGACCGGGACAAATGTTCCTGGAGGGCCGCCTATTATTTCTGCTGGAAGTGGTGTGACAATAAGCTTTGGATTATATTGATAATCGACACCTGCGCTAATTTGTGGTAAACCGTCTGCCGTGGTTTCCCACTTTTGTTTTAGTGCTTTAACTTGTTCTCTTTTGGCATTCATGGATACATAACTGCTGTCTAAAGCGCGATCAATGGCTTCTTGAAGGCTAAACTTTAATACGGCATCTTGTGCTTGAACATTCAAGCCAAAAAGTATTATTACTATGGTTATTAATCTCTTAATCATTGGTTTGACTAATGGTTTGTTTTATAAAATTGTCTAATATAGAAAGGCCTTTTAGGGTACATATTCCTCTAAGGTGGTATTCGTAAAATTGTTCTAAAATGTCGGCTAAAAAATATTCTGTTAAAGGAAAATATTCTATATCTCTGATATTTAATAGTGTGTAGAAATAAAGTTTTGAAATAAATGGCACATCAATATTTTCTCGGTATATCCCTAGCTCTTTTCCTCTGTTTAAATTATGATTTACGCATGTAAGCATCATATCATATTGCTTTTGCTTTAGAGAGTTAAATGTTTTAGGATAGTATTTTTGTAACTGGTACTGCGGTGATGCTTTCTCATTTTTCAAATGTCCCATCACGGTTTGTTTAATGTCGTAAATCTCTTCAATAGGATTTTTTTCTAAATCACAAATAAGGTTTATTTCTTCTGATATCACCTCAAAAAGCGACATGGTGGTGGCGTCCACGAGCTCGCCTTTGTTTTTGAAATGTGAATAGATGGTTTTTTTTGAAATCCCCAACTCATGAGCAATGTCATCCATGGTGACACTTTTAAACCCGTAGTTTAAAAAAAGTTCTGTTGCTCTATGAATAATTTCGTCTTTCACGAGGGCAAAATTAGCTTAGAAACTTTTAAAACAAAAAAAGTTTCCAAAGTTTTACAAAAAATTAATACTACAACGTTTTCTATTGATGTAAACTAAATACTAGATTTATAAACTGTTGATATTGAATTTACAAACGAAAAACTTCAGTTTATAAATCACCTGTTTTTCGGTTAAAGGCAAACAATTGCAATGAATTTTCAGCTGAAATTATTGTTGTTTTGGTTGAAATTTTCACTAGAAATGTACTTAAACAGACTTCTATTTTTTAAAAATCAACCTTTGCTTATCTGAATTTTAAATTATAGATTCTGCTGTCTTTCACCTTAAAACCCAAATCTGAATAGAGTCTTATAGCGGGAATTCGGTGGTCTTCTGTAAAAAGCAGTATTTCTGTTAATTCCATTTGTTTTCCAATACTAATCAACTTTTCTATCAATTTTCGTCCTATTCCTTTTGCCCTTTGTTCTTTGTCCACGACGACGTCTTCAATCCATCCTTTTTTACCCGAAATTACAGTGTAAACGCCCATCGAAGCCATACCAATGATTTGATCATTCTCAATGCAACAGACTAATGTTAGAGGATTGCCTTGACTACATAGTTTATCTAAACTTTGTTGCGTCTTGTCGGGGCTTAATTGTTTAAAGAGCTTAGAGATTTGATTTTGAAGCGAAGGCTCGATATGTGTTTTGTCAAGGACTTTAATCTCCATGATGTGATTTGATTTTTTTAATTAATGTCAATTCTTTAGGTATCATTTTTTGTGTAATGAGTTCTAACGAATGATTTGCGTAAAGCTTATGATTTTTCATGACAAAATCGCAAGAATTGTCATACCATTCTTTGGGTGTTGATGGTAAAACTGATTTTTTTAATCTGAATTTATATTTTAGGCAAAGTAATGGTCTACATAATTTTTGTTCAATAATTTGAGGATGAATTGCAAAATATTGGTGATGATTTGTCACTTCTGCGGAAGTCTGTTATAAGTTTAATAGAGCTTTTTCAGGATTTTTATCACTAGAAATCTGAAAAAGTACATCACCCAATTTCGTGTACAATTAAGCTTACAGCATTCGATAATTACAAATTTTGACAAGCCTTTAACCTTATGTATTAATCATAGGGTCTATTTTCGCTTTAATTTTATTTCATATGAAAAGTATTACCAACTATACCAGCTTTTTTAACGATTACCTTAATCAGAATAATTACTTAAAAAACGAACCGCGAACACTTCACGAACCCATTGAATACCTGTTGAGTTTAGGAGGAAAACGCTTTAGACCTGCGTTAGTTTTACTCAGCGCAGATTTATACAATTTGCCTTTGGAAAAGGCATTAGATGCTGCTTTAGCCGTCGAAGTTTTTCACAATTTCTCGTTGATGCACGATGATATTATGGACGAGGCACCATTACGACGCCAAAAAGTGACGGTTCATAAAAAGTGGGACGTCAACACAGCAATATTATCTGGCGATGCCATGTTAATTTGGGCGTACCAATGTTTTGAAAGTTACGATGAAAAGTTGTTTTACAGTTTGATAAAATTATTTTCTAGAACTGCGAAAGAAGTTTGTGTCGGCCAACAATACGACATGGATTTTGAAAACCAAGACGAGGTAAAAATTTCTGAGTACATCGAAATGATACGATTGAAAACTGCCGTTTTAGTGGGTTGCTCTTTTCAAATGGGTGGTATTTTAGCCAATACGTCCATCGAAAATCAAAAGAAACTCTATCAATTTGGAGAAAACCTTGGCATAGCTTTTCAGATTCAAGATGATTTATTGGATGTTTATGGCGACCCAAAAGTATTCGGAAAACAAGTCGGAGGAGATATCATCGAAAATAAAAAAACATACCTTTATCTAAAGGCTTTGGAATTATCTTCGGAGAACGATAAGAATCAACTTAAACATTTGTTTAGCATATACCCTAAAAATACTTCAGCAAAAATTGAAACTGTCAAGCATCTTTATAGCGCTTACGATATTAAAGCCATCTCCACACAGCGCATAGAGGAGTACACCAATCAAGCACTGTCGGCTATTGATACGCTGGAACTTTCTGTTGAAAAAAAGGAAATTCTAACAACGTTTGCTAAAGAATTGATGCACAGAAATGTTTAATAACAGGGTTCAGTTTTTAGGCGTTTAAGGTTTATTATTTTACAAAAAGATCAAGTAGTTTTTGAACCAATAGCCATATAAAACTATTAATTTTCAAACAAGAACTTTAAAACAATAATCTTTTGTACTAATAAGCCCAAAAAACGTTAACGTTTTCGTGATAATTTGTAATTTTGCCCTAACTATTTTTAAAGATTTATGGATCCCTTTTCTTTTTTGAATACCATTCACCCTGAACAACTAGATCAACTTTACCAAAAATACCTGAAATATCCGGACAGTATCGAGCCTAGCTGGAGAGCTTTTTTTCAAGGTTTCGACTTTGGGAGCGAAACTGCAATGGATGAAGTTGAAACAGTAATTCAGCCAGAACCGTCAGATAACCAGAGCATTAGTTTCTCAAAATCTGGCAGTACTAAAGGTTCTGACCATATTAATAAGGAATTTCGTGTCATCCAACTTATCGATGGATACCGCACCAGAGGGCATCTCTTTACCAAAACAAACCCAGTTAGGGAACGAAGACAATATTTTCCTCCTTTAGACATCAGTACCTTTGGACTTTACGAAACAGATCTTGATGTAGAGTTTAGTGCTGGCGAATTAATCGGTCTTGGAAAGGTGTCACTCCGAAGAATTATCGCATTTTTAAACAATGTATTTTGTGATGCCATTGGAATCGAATATGTCTACATCAGAAAGCCAGAAATTGTATCTTGGATTCAAGACCATATCTATAAGAATGAAAATCAACCACAATTAAGTGTTGATGAGAAAAAACATATTCTAAAAAAACTGAATCAAGCCACGACGTTCGAAAGTTTTTTACACAAAAACTTTATAGGACAGAAGCGATTTTCGTTAGAAGGAAATGAAAGCTTGATACCGGCATTGGATTCCTTAATCGAAGGTGCTGCGGACAAAGGTGTCAAGGAGTTTGTAATGGGTATGGCACATCGTGGAAGATTAAATACTTTAGCCAATATTTTTGGTAAAGACCCTAAAGAGATCTTTAATGAATTTGAAGGAAAAGATTACGATCAAGAAGTTTTTGATGGCGACGTAAAATACCATTTGGGATGGACTTCTATTCGACGTACAGACTCCGGTAAAGAAATAAACATGACCATTGCGCCAAACCCGTCGCATTTGGAAACGGTTGGTTCGGTAGTGCAAGGAATAGCCAGGGCAAAACAAGATGACCATCATAAAGGTTCTGAGCATAATGTTCTTCCAATTGTCGTTCATGGTGATGCTGCCATTGCTGGACAAGGTATCGCTTACGAAATTGTACAAATGGCTGGCTTAGATGGGTATAAAACACAAGGGACTATTCATATTGTAGTGAATAATCAGATCGGTTTTACCACCAATTATTTGGATGGCAGAACATCTACCTATTGTACAGATGTAGGAAAAGTGACCTTATCGCCAGTTCTTCATGTCAACGCAGACGATGTTGAAGCTGTTGTTCATGCGACTAGATTTGCATTGGATTTTAGAATGCAGTTTAAACGCGATGTGTTTCTGGATTTATTAGGTTATAGAAAATATGGACATAACGAAGGTGACGAGCCACGTTTTACACAGCCTAAATTGTATAAAGCGATTGCAAAACATAGAAATCCTCGAGAAATCTATACAGATAAGTTGAAGTCTCAACATATTATCGACGATGCTTATGTCAAAGCTTTAGAACAAGAGTACAAAGAAAGCATGGAAGTAAAGCTTGCAGATGCTAAAAAAGAAGACAGCGTATTTATCACCCCTATGCTTCAAGAAGAATGGCAAGGCTTTGAAACCGTTAAACAAGCAGAGATGCTGGAAGAGGTTGATACGACCTACAGTTTGGAGAAATTAAATCACTTGGCTGAAGTCATAACGAAGTTGCCTCATGACAAAGGATTTTTAAGAAAAGCATCAAGAATTATCGATTCTAGATACAAAATGTACTTCGAAAAGAATGCCTTAGATTGGGGTATGGCAGAGGTTTTGACGTATGCAACCGTTCTTGAAGAAGGGCATGATGTAAGAATAAGCGGTCAAGATGTTGAGAGAGGAACTTTTTCTCACCGACATGCCGTTCTAAAAGTTGAAGACAACGAAGAAGAGATTATTCTTCATAACAACATCAATGATAATGCTAAATTTTACATCTATAATTCATTGTTGTCAGAATATGGTGTTGTTGGATTTGACTATGGTTATGCCATGGCAAGCCCAAATACCTTAACCATTTGGGAGGCACAGTTTGGAGACTTTAGCAATGGTGCTCAAATTATGATCGACCAATACATTTCCGCTGCAGAAGACAAATGGAAAACCCAAAATGGTTTGGTCATGCTTTTGCCTCACGGGTACGAAGGCCAAGGATCAGAACACTCTTCTGCTAGAATGGAGCGTTATTTGCAATTGTGCGCAAAAGACAATATGTATGTGGCCAACTGTTCGACACCAGCTAACTTGTTTCATGTGTTAAGACGTCAGTTGAAGACCAATTTTAGAAAACCTTTAATCATTTTTACACCTAAGAGTTTATTGAGACATCCTAGGGTGCTTTCGACGAAAGAAGATTTAGCAAATGGTAAGTTTATGCCATTAATCGATGTGGATAATGCTGATGCAAAGAATGTGAAGACTTTAGTATTTTGTACGGGTAAATTCTATTACGACTTATTAAAATATAAGGAAGAACAAAATCGAACGGATGTTGCTTTGGTGCGTTTGGAACAATTATTCCCTTTACCAGAACATCAAATGGACGAAGTGCTTTCTAAATATGCAAATGCCAAAGATGTAGTTTGGGCTCAGGAAGAACCAAGAAATATGGGTGCTTATTCGCATTTATTATTGCATTATCCTAAAGCTCAAAAGTTCAGAGTATGTAGTAGACGATTCTACGGCTCACCAGCTGCGGGAAGTTCTGCTCGATTTGAAAAACGCCAACAAGAAATCATCGATTACGTCTTCGATGCAACAAAAGACAATATAAATTTATAAATAAAAACTTGTAGCTATTAGCTCTTAGCTAGTAGCGAAATAACTAAAATAAAAACATAAAGCTAAAGACTAATAGCTAAAAACTAAAGACTAAAATTATGGCACTAGAAATGAAAGTTCCTTCTCCAGGTGAATCTATAAGCGAGGTTGAAATCGCGGAATGGTTAGTACAAGACGGCGATTACGTTGAAAAAGACCAACCTATTGCTGAAGTTGACAGCGATAAAGCAACTTTAGAACTTCCTGCAGAAGCTAGTGGTATCATTACCCTACAAGCAGAAGAAGGTGATGTGGTAGAAGTAGGACAAGTGGTTTGCCTGATTGACACGGAGGCTGCCGCCCCTAGCCCTTCCGAAGGAGGGGAACAAAAGGGTTCCTCTAAAGCCTCCGAAGGAGGAAAACCTGAACCAGCTGTTGCGAAGCAAGAAGAAAAAAGTCTCCCTCCTTCGGAGGGATTAAGGGAGGAAACCTACGCCACAGGTACACCTTCTCCGGCAGCTAAGAAAATCCTAGATGAAAAAAATATTCCAGCTAGTGATGTATCTGGGACAGGTCGTGATGGAAGAATTACTAAAGAGGATGCTGTAAAAGCTCAACCAAAACCATCTATGGGAACACCAGGAACTGGCAGCAGAGGAGAAAGTCGTAAAAAACTCTCTATGTTACGTCGAAAAGTTGCTGAACGTTTGGTAAGTGCCAAGAACGAAACAGCCATGCTGACGACCTTTAACGAGGTGGACATGAAACCGATTTTCGATTTAAGAGCGCAGTATAAAGAAGAATTTAAAGAAAAACACGGCGTAAGTCTAGGCTTTATGTCATTCTTCACGTTAGCGGTTGTTAGAGCTTTAAAAGAATTCCCTGCAGTAAATTCTATGATTGATGGTAGAGAAATGATTTCTTACGATTTTATGGATATTAGTATAGCAGTTTCAGGTCCTAAAGGTTTAATGGTTCCTGTGATTCGTAATGCGGAGAATTTAAGTTTTAGAGGTGTTGAAGCTGAAGTCAAACGTCTAGCAATTAGAGCAAGAGACGGACAAATTACAGTCGATGAAATGACAGGAGGAACCTTTACCATTTCCAATGGAGGTGTGTTTGGTTCGATGTTGTCTACACCAATCATCAATCCACCTCAAAGTGGTATTCTTGGCATGCACAATATTGTTGAACGCCCAATTGCTGTTGATGGTCAAGTGGTCATTAGACCAATCATGTATGTAGCTTTATCTTACGACCACAGAATTATTGATGGACGTGAGTCTGTTGGTTTCTTGGTAGAAGTGAAGAAAGCCCTTGAAAACCCAACTGAATTATTAATGCACAACGATATTAGACGTGCCTTAGAGTTATAGCATACAATTCAATCTGATATCGAAAACCACCTTTCAAATGCTTGAATGGTGGTTTTTTAGTATACCATTTGATTAACCTAACTTATATTCGCTTTGTCAAGGAGTTGTGTGTCATAAAAAAGAGAAACAAATGAAAGTAGCAGTAATGCAACCCTATTTTTTGGCATATATTGGATATTATCAGTTAATTCAATCTGTTGACAAATTTATCATTTTTGACAATATCAAATACACCAAGAAAAGTTGGTTCAACAGGAATAGAATTTTAATGAATGGAAAGGATAAACTTTTCACAATACCTTTAAAATCGGATAGTCAATGTTTGCCTGTTAATGAAAGATATGTGGCAGATAGTTATAGTAAGGAAAGACATAAAATTATTCAGTGGATTAAAAGTTCATATAAGAAAGCTCCTTTTTACCAAGAGAATATTCAATTTATTGAAGGCCTATTTCATCAAAAAAACATAAATTTATTTGAATTTATTTATTTTTCGATTAATCAAGTGTGTAATTTGCTTCAAATTGAAACAAATATCATCAAGTCGTCAAAAGTAGAAATTGACCATTTATTAAAGGGTGAAGATAAAATAATTGCTATATGTAATAGCTTAAATGCAGATATGTATATCAATGCAATTGGTGGTAAAGAATTGTATAGTAAAGATAGATTTAAGCAAAATAACATTGACTTAAAATTTATTAGAACAAGAAAAATTGAATACAAACAATTTTCATATGAATTTATGCCTTGGCTTTCAATAATTGATGTCTTAATGTATAATGGTGTAGAGAGAACAAAAAATATGCTCTATGAGTATGATTTAGAATAAATTGCTCCATAGAAGTTTATATAGTTATTTACAAAACATACAGATTGATAAACACCTATATTTGTAAAGAGGCAATAGATATTCCCTTCATCAACACGACTAAATTATGACCTTTAAGACTTCAACATTCTATTTCAAAAGTACCTTTTGCATTGTGCTATTATCTTTGTTCATGTTAAGTTGTAAGAGTTCTCATAAGTTTTCTAAAGCAGAAGAATCGCTTATCATGAAGGCTAATGCCGATGTGCCAATGCGTGTGTTTAAGATTACAAAGTACACCGATTCCATACTTTTGCGGACAAAAAGTTCTAAGATTAAGGTCGATCCAAAGGATAAAGTTTTAAAACAATTTATAGACCGGCTTTACAGCACAGTAAGAGATAGCATGTCGCTTGGTGTAGGTATTGCAGCGCCACAAGTTGGGATTTTAAAAGATATCATTTGGGTTCAGCGATTTGATAAAGAGGATTTTCCATTCGAAGTATACCTTAACCCAAAAATTATTGAATATTCTGAAAAAAAGCAATCGTGTTTGGAAGGCTGTTTGTCCATACCAGATGAAAGGGCAACCACCTACACAAGAGCAGAAACCATTGTAATCGAATACGATAAACTCGATAAAACACGAGTTAAAGAGTCTGTCTCTGGGTTTACGGCGGTTATCTTTCAACATGAAATCGACCATCTTCATGGCATACTTTTCTTAGATCATTTGCAACAAGAAGTGCGTCAAAATTGAACATATAGTACATCAACATCTTCTTTTACAGTAACTTTAAATCACAAATGGTATAACCTATTCCCCCGTGGTGTATTCGATCAACTCATTTGTATATACAAAACCTCCTTCGCCTTCTTGGATGTGCTTGATGTTTTGTTTTAATGCTGGAGCATACCAATAGGTGTCTTTGGTCATGCCTTTGCCTCCAACTGCAAAATTCTGAATAAACCCTTTGTATTCTATTTTGTACGCCATAAAGTGGCCTGCGGGCAATTGCAATTCCTCATAAGAAATGATTTCTG
>JAUIFC010000271.1 GCA_030429455.1 Bacteroidia bacterium
ATTTTCTTTAAGATTAACATGCATTGTAATAGCCTCTCTACCATTAATGCTCACCTTTTGGCTCGGTGGATCGATGTAGCCTTTTTTTACAGTAGTGATATCTCCAAGCTTGACTAGCTGCGAACCATCTCCTACAGGAATCAGCATGTCTCGAATATCTTCAACAGAATTAAAATTTCCTGTTGGTTCCAGTATAATCCTTTCATCTCCTAGATTAATTTGACCTCCAGAATTAAGAATGTTTGTAGCTGAGATACTTTGTTGAAGTTTAGAAGCTGTAAGGTTATATTCTTTAAGTTTAGCATTATCAAATTCAACAAAAACTCTTTCTTCTTGAACACCACCCAATTCCACTTTTGCGGCATCGGGTAGTTTTATGAGTTCGTCTTTAATGTCATCCGCAAATTCTTTCATTTCTGCATAGCTGTATCCATCGGAAGACAATCCTACAACTATTCCGTACACATCGCCGATGCCGTCATCGTTTAGATTTGGGACTACATTGTCAGGTAATCCTTCAATAACACTTAATTTTCTTCTTAAGCGATCCCAAACTTCTTGCATCTCGCTTTCAGGAACTTCATCCTTTAAGGTTACAGTTACAACAGACAGACTAGTACGCGATGTGCTTTCCACTTCTTTAAGTTCAGGCAGTTCTTGAGCCACTTTTTCAACCTTGTCTGTTACCAGAAGTTCGACACGTTCAGGGCTTGCTCCTGGAAATTGAGAAACTACAGTGGCAACTCTAACGGCGTAAGGAGGCATACTGTCTCTTGATAGGCCGAAATACATCGCAATTCCAAGGAGTATTATGGTAGCCAGAACCATAAACGTAATACGGTTCTTATCTATAGAAAATTGAGCTAAATTCATTTCAAAAAGTGTTTGATGTTATTGAAGCTTAACCGTTTGCCCATCTAAAAGAGTTTGCAAACCTGCTGTTGCTATTTTCTGACCAGCCTTTAATCCAGAGGCGATTTCAAAACCTTCTGCGGTTAAATCTCCAATTTTAACTTGTTGTCTTTTGACTTGTGTTTTTTCTCCATTTTCATTTATTAAGAAAACAAAACGCCCTTCACTATCCTCGCCGACAGCATGTGCAGGAACAACCAGTACAGGCTTGTTTGTTTTATCCTCACCAAAATCGAAAGTCACGTTTGCTGCCATTCCAGTTTTTATATTGTCAGTTGGATTTGAGATTTTGATACGAACAGGATAAGTCGCTGTATTTGGGTCTACTGATGGCGCAACTTCCGAAATGATACCTTCGAAGGATTTTTCTGTTATTGAAGAAAATGAAATCTCTACAGCGTCATCTTTTTTTACCATATTGATAACGCTTTCAGGAATTCCTAAGGCTATTTCCATATTGGTTCCTGCATTAAGTGTACCGATGTGCTGACCAGGTGTTACATTTTCATCTATCTCAACACTAACTGCTGCAATGACACCATCTGCGGGCGCATAAAGGTATCCATAGCGAATTTGTTCTTGTTGGATTGCAACGCTTCGTTTAGAAGATTCGAAACTCTCTTTTGCGGTTTTGTACGAATTTTTTGCTGCTTCAAAATCGCTTAAAGAAGCGCTTCCCTTTTCAAACAAGGAGCGTGTTCGGTTTAGGGCTAGCTTTGCCGTATTCATCTGTGATGCAGCACTATTTTGAGAGGCTATAGCACTTTCGTAATTTAAACGTGCTTGAACATTATCAAGTTCAGAAAGGAGTTGTCCTTTTTTTACTTCTTGACCTCTTCTCATATCTAAGTCCGTAATAATTCCACTGCTTCTAAAACTTAGATTGATTATTTTATCGGTCTTTGCAGTACCACTAAAGGTTCTTATTTTTTCTCCACCTAAATAACCGACTTTTTGATATTTAACAGGGCGAACAAAAGATTTGGTTTCTTTTTTTTCTCCAGAACAGGATACCATTAATCCAGCTAGAACTACTAATTGAAAAAGTTTTTTAACTATTTGCATCGTAAACTTATTTTGATCTTGTTGTATTAATTTTGAGCATTAAAAAATTCCATAAAACGTTGGTTAAATTCCAAATTGGCTTCATCGGAATTTAAGATGAAATAATAACCTAAAAAGCGTTCGAGTTGTAATCCACTAATCAGGAAATTGTAAAGAGCCGTGGTTCTTGCCAATTGTGCATTCACATAATTGTTTTGTGCATCGATAAGTTGAATTATTGTAACTGCTCCACTGGCGTATGCAGTTTTTGTAAGTTCTAAAGCCTCGTTGGCAGCTTCCTCAGAAATGCCTGATAAGTCAATATTCGAAATTTGATTGACAAGATTCAATACAGAATTTCTAATATTACTATCTATGGCAAGCTCTGTATTTTCTTTTGTTACCTTAAGCTGATCTTGCTGAATGATACTGGTCTGTTGGTTAATGTTATTCCTGTTTTGATTTAATATAGGAATAGAAACATTTAAAGCCACGCTATAATTTTGATCCAACAGTGTAGAACCTGGCAAAGGTAAGGGTGTACTTCCTGCGCCACTTCGGTTAAATATTCTGTTGTATTGGCCTTGTAGAGCTAGAGTTGGTAAAAACCTTCCACTTGTATTAAGTTTCAAACTTCTTTCTACGGCTTCAAGGTTATATTGTAAAGATTTCAATTCTGGAGCATTTTCTTTAGCCTCTTGGGTAAGAAAGGCTATAAAGAGTTCTTTTGTGGCAGGATTATCTAGCAGATCAGCCAATTCGTCGTATTGATAATCTTTAAGCATGTCGTCATTTAGAGAAACATCATCTACATCTATCTCACTATCCAAAGGAAGATTTAATAATTGCTTTAAGGCTATAAATCCTTGCTCAAGTTGGTTTACGGCTTCGACAACGGCTTGTGTGTCTTGGGCCATTTGACTTTTAAAACGTAACATGTCTGACTTGCCTGATTCTCCAGATTCAAAATTTTGCTTTGCTATTTTTAAATTCTGCTTGGTAAGTTCCAAATTTCGCATCTGGATTTCAACATTGGCTTTTAATATCAGGGCTGCAAAGTAGGCGTTACTGGCATCGAAAACAGCATCTAAAGCGAAAGCGTTAAAACTTTCCTCTTGTGCCTTTTGCAATTTCTTTTGGATAGTAATGTTGGCATTTGCTGCTTCTGAGAACACAGTTTGCTGTAGAGTAATATTTCCAGCAGTAGAAAATTCTGGGTTTTGCCCAAAACTTTGTTCTGCCGCTTCAGGATCGACATATGTGCCAGTTCCTGAGGCTGTTAGCGATGGTAAATAATTACTTTTGGCTGTTTTGACTTCTTGACCTGCTAAATCAATATCCATTTTTTGAGCCTTCAATAATAAATTTTGTTCTAGTACACCATCAATGACTTCTAGGAGAGATAAGGTGTTTTTCGATTGAGATTTGTTATTGCCAACAAAACTTGTGTTTGCAATTAAACTATATTTTATAGGAACATTTACAGCATCTGCTGTTCTGAAGTTAAGCGTCAACCTTGGGCTATAATCAATGTAAACAGGCATTTCGGCAAGTGCACTGTCATTTACATAACCTTCGATTGTCAAGGCAATCCGTCTTAAAATCTGATCGAGATTT
>JAUIFC010000047.1 GCA_030429455.1 Bacteroidia bacterium
CAACATACACAGAAAGTGATTAAGGATTAATAACCTCTCTAGCGATTACTAGCTAGATCAAAAAAATAAAAGCCGTCTCTTAGAGATGGCTTTTTTTGTGGTTACTGGTAAAACGGATTTTAAAGGTCTGAGATGTATTCTTATGTACTTTATTTAAGCAGATTTAAGGCTAGCTTAAGTTGTTTTGTATCTATCCAAGTTTGATTCGTCAAAACAGTTTTGAAAGTCTTTATATTCCCTTCTAAGAAAGCTTTTATCTTGTTTTCAGGATATAAACTATGTTCACTTTCTGTTGTAAATTGCAATCTCTGTCCTACTCTGTAGCCTAATTTTCGTCTCAGAATGCTAAATTTAATAATTGGGCTAACCATTTAGTTCGCAAACAAATGATAATAAGCTGTCAATTTAGCTTTCAAAAATTTAATCATTTAAACTCTAAGTCAATGCTTACTAAGCTTCGAATGAAATTATCGATAAATTAATGCGACTTAAATGGGTAACCCTTTTTACTAATCAAGTCATCAAATAGATGGTGCAACATTTGATATTAAACATGTTTAAAATTATGCTTAGGAATATTTAAAACCAAATTTTGTTGGTATTCGTTCATAGTGTATTACTTATTAAGGTAATCCATTAAATCCACATCGTTACCTAATAGTACTTCTTTAGGGTTTATTCTGTCTTTTGTGGATGCATTTTCAAGGTTTAGCACACCTCTTGGGCAAACGGCAGAACAAATTCCACAGCCTACACAGGATGATCTTACGATATTTTGCCCTTTTTGTGCATATGCTCTAACATCTATACCCATTTCGCAGTAGGTCGAACAATTTCCGCAAGAAATACATTGTCCGCCATTTGTAGTGATTCTAAATTTTGAAAATAGGCGTTGCTGAAACCCTAAAGTAGCCGCCATTGGACAGCCAAATCTGCACCATGCTCTGCTTCCTAAAATAGGGTAAAACCCTGTACCAATAACACCTGAGAAAATTGACCCGATGTAAAACCCATATGCAGATCTTAGCTCTCCACTTTTTATAAAAAATAATTCCTTCGTCGTTCCTGTAAAATGCATGAGCAAAAGCAAGGCTACCACCACAATAAATCCGATTAATCCGTATTTGGCATCCTTTTGAAACTCCTGTCGTTTAAATAACATAACACCACCAAAAAGAAGGGATAAAACCCCTATTACTAGATAAATAAACACTTCTCTAGTTAGCCAAAACTCGTTGTTTTTGTATCCTAAATACGAATATACCATAGCTGTTGTCATAACGATAGAAAATCCGAGTACGGCATGAATTAACCAACGTTCCAATTTCCAAGCAGATGTTTTTTTGGAAGACAAATGTCTAAACGGATCTCCAACGGTTTCTGCTAAACCTCCACAACCGCAAACCCATGAACAATACCAACGTTTTCCGTATTTAAAAGTTAAAATAGGTGTAATGATGAAAATGGAAACAATTCCAAAAATGAGCATGACTAGTCCCATGTTTCCACTTGATATAAAACTTTTTACAGACCACTCGTCAAACAAATAATAGTTTAATGGCCAAACGCTTTTTAGGTCGTAATACGGCAAACCAGAATTCAATCGGTACATAAATTCTGGAATCAAGAAAGCAAACGCCAACTGAAAGAACATAACTGAAATCGTTCTTAATTTCTGATATCTACTATGTCTGTATTTTAAAATAAATTTGTAACCAAACGCTAAAATAGCTAAGGTATATAGAGTTCCATACACAAACCATTGGCTTGCATTTCTGCCGCTAAGCAACTGAGAAAGAGGATCAAATAAAGCGACTAATCCTGTGTTTTCTGCACCATCTTTACCTAAACCCAAAAGATTTGGATAAAAGTAAAGTACAATGTAAAAGACTGTTAAAACGACTCCAGTAATCCAGCCCAACATGCCTCTTGAAGATATGGACTTGAACCATACAGCGTTGTTTTTTATACCTTCTTGTTGGGCAAGGTATAAGTCATTACTGAACAAAATGGTTCCGACGGCAATAAAACTGATGGACAGACCTAAAAACCAACTATGGTTGACAAGATCGACATTAAAAATGGTTAGGGTAAATATAAATAAACCCACAATACCTAGTGTAACAGCTATTTTTTGTTTTCTTGACACACCATTGGCATTTGGGTTGGCCAAAGACATACTAGCGTTTAGTTTATTACTCATAGTATTTTGTTTTATTTTTTCTCTTTCTTCAAAAGCCTTTAAATAACTGATAGTTATGATTTTAAAAGCATGTAAATTCCTGTTTTTTTCATCCAATTCTTTATCAAACCTCACAGGTATTTTAAACCTGTGAGGATGGCTTTTCTGTTCCTCCTTCTCTCCTCACAGGTCTCTAAGTACCTGTGAGGTATACTACTTAAGGTTATTATTTCAATTTTATTCCAGAGCCAATTCTCCAATAATAGTCTGCTTTCGTTTAATAACGAATTTAAAATTTTCTTTTTCTCCAAACAATTCAATAACACATTTTCTTTTCAAAAGTGTTTCTTTATCAGATATTAAGGCTTTGTAAGAGCTATGCTCATAGTCTTCTACCCTTTCAACAAATCCATGATGAACGGCATTAGTGTTGATATAAATGATTACTGTTTTTAAATAAGATTCCTTTTCAATTTTTATTCGTGAAAACCGGTCCTTAAACAAACTACCTGTTCTTCGATAGGCTTTATTAAATGATTTTGCATAAGTGTTGAACAAGTTTGAAATTCCTTGTGATAGCTTTTTGCTTTCAACATCTTCTTTTGTTCTAATTAGCAAATGAAAGTGATTTTTTAATAAACAATACGACCAAATGTCTGCTATTGGAATTACGTATTTTTTCACTAACTCTAAAAAATACTTATAGTTTCTATCTTCAACAAAGATGTCTTCTTTATTATTCCCGCAATTATAGATGTGGTAAAAACTATCAGAAACTATTGGTTCGTATTTCATAAGTATAAAATTAGACCGTTATATTTATTGTTCTCCTCACAGGTCTTGAAGTACCTGTGAGGTATGGGATGTAAAGGTTGAATGTCAATTGCTCCATTATTTTTTATAAAACCTCACAGGTGTCGAAGACCTGTGAGGAAGTTATGAGATTAAATACTAACAAATTGATTTTTATAAGCTTTTAAAATGTCGCCTTCGTAATGCCTAAAAAATTCAGGGTCAAAATTGGCTATTTTCAGATTTGAAATCACATAATCTAAATCTCTCTTTTCATTTAACCATCTGTCAAAAACTTCATGGCGCATACGTATTCCAAAGGTGTTTATGCCTAAAAACTCATGTGTTTCTTTATGATAAGATAAGGTGACACAAATCCATTTTTCAGGATGCCTCCAATGAAACTGAGCTTCGTAATCTGGTAAACGTCTTTCACTATGCACCCAGCCGTAGGTTTGGTATTCGATATCAATAAATTTGGCAGAATTAAACCAATGCCCTGGGTTGTATTCTGTTTTTCGCCCACAAATGGTCTGTGCTATGGCCTCACCCATCATTCTACCAGTATACCAAACTGCTTCTACAGATGGCCTGTTTGGGTTGGGTTCTTTTTGCTCTGCGCAATCTCCAATGGCATAAATATTTTCAATATTAGTTTCAAGAAATCGGTTCACTTTTACACCTCTTCCTCGTTGCAATCCAGAGTCTTTTAAGAAGTCAATATTTGGAGAAACACCAGCCGTAAGACCTACAAAACTACACTCCAGCTCCTCGCCTGTTTCTTTGATGGTAACGGATTTTACTGTTCCTTCCTGATCAGGATTTATGCTTTCCAGATTTACCCCTAAGCGTAAATCGATGTGATGGGCTTTGATGTGTTCGTTTAACATTTGAGACTCGCCTTTTGGCAATACACTGTTCCAAAAGCTTTTTTCCCTTACCAACATCGTTACAGGAATATTTCGCGTTAGCATCATTTCAGCCAGTTCAATACCAATTAAACCACCACCAACAATCACCATTCGTTTACATTCTTTGTTGTTCTTAGCATAGGTTTCAATGGTTTCAAGATCTTGTTTGGAGTACATGCCTCCTACACCTTTTAGATCTTGTCCTGGCCATCCAAATTTGTTGGGTTTAGAACCACAAGCAATGATGAGTTTATCGTATTGCAAAGTGGAATTATCTTTAAATTCAAGGCTTTTTTCTGCGGCATTAACATGCTTAACAAACCCGAATTTTAAATCGATTTTGTTTTTTTTCCAAAACTTATTTTCATAAGGTTGAATGTGCTCCCACTTCATGTGTCCCATGTAAACATACATGAGTGCTGTCCTGGAGAAAAAATATTTGGCTTCTCCAGAAATTAAAGTGATATTGTGGTTGGAGTGTTTTCTGATATGCCTCGCAGCAGTAACACCTGCAATACCATTTCCGATTATGGCGATGTGTTTCATGGGGTTGGTTTAGAGGATATTGTAAAGTTAAGATTTTATTAGCTTATTCCAATTTTGGTCGGCTTTCTTTTTTAAGTTTTCTTCATCTTCATTCCAACTGTCGAGCGTGTTGTTAAAAAATGCATTGTAAAACAAATACAATTTACCATTAATTATTTTGTAGGTTTCTGGATTTATTTTCACTTTATCACCATTTGCACCCATGGCATAAGCACACCATCCACCGTATTCAGGTTGAAAGGCAAAAGGATTATTAAGAAATTTAGCTTTATTCTCTACTGTAGAAAAGTAATATATGGCGCCTTTATGAGTCGCATTTATTTCTTTATCGCCTTTTTGTGGAAATCCATCAAAATAGGATATGGGGTCATAGCCTTGAATGGCAACTCCTTTTTTTAGGTTTATGTGAGTGTTTTGAGTGTATCCTAAGGAAGCACCAGCAAGAAGAATGACTAAAATGATCAGTATTTTTTTCATTATTAAAATTTTCATCAAAAATATATTGACTTCAAAACTTTAAATGTCAGCTACTTTACATTTTCAGCATATTTCTGAAATTTTTTTGCATTTAAAATAAAGATTTCTTTTTGCGAATACTTTACAACTTCTTCTTTTTCAAGCTCTTTTAACAATCCGCTAACGGTCTGCCGAGACGTGCATATCAAATTAGCCAAATCGTTTTGAGTCAAATAATTTTCTACGCTGCAAGTTGTTTGACTTTCAATTTTATCATCAATGATATTTTCCAGCAATAGAATAAGCCTAGATTTGGCATCTTTAAAGAAAATATTGTTATAATTATTTTGAATTTTCTTAAAGTTAAAGCCGACATATTTGATGTACTTAATGGCAAAATCTGGTTTGCTCAACATTAAGCGTTCAAGATTATCTTGGTAGAATGTACAAAGAATAGCAGTCTCGGAAATAACCTTGAAATATTCGTGCTCTTTCTTATTTTTCTCCAAGCTCAATTCACCGAATAAGTCTCCTTTTTTGATAATATCGACCAAAACTTCATCACCAGCTTCGTTAATTTTCATTAATTTCATCATCCCTTTTTTAAGAAAATATACTCGAGGTTTGTCGCTTTCCGGAAGCTCTAAAATTTCACTTTTTGAGGATTTTTTAAATTTTTTAAGGATACAAAGCGTATTTATTTCCTTGAAACTTAAATTTCTAAAAAGTTTATGGTTGTGTAGGTACCAGTATTTTAAATCTGCTGACAATTTAAAGGATATGTTATTTTTACTGAAAACAAAAAATTAAAAAACTAAATTTAGCAAATATATTTTTTCAAGTGAAAATGAAAAAGACATTTTTGTTCTTAATGGTATTAGGTTTAAGTTTTTTTGTATTTATTTCATTTTTTTCTGCCGAAGCTTTAGATTACAAAATTAATGGAGTTAGTTATGTGGCGTCAAGAGATACTATTTCTCAAAAACATGTGGAACCGGTTAAAAATGTAAATGCCAATTGGACGTCGATTATGCCTTTTGGAATCATGAGGGATAAAGACCAACCAACGATTTACTACAACACAAAAAGACATTGGTATGGCGAACGTTACGATGGAAGCAAACATAGTATAGAGCTGATGCACCAAAACGGATTGAAGGTCATGCTGAAACCTCAAGTCTGGATTGTAAAAGGAGCATTTACAGGTCATATAGACATGAAAACAGAAGAGGAGTGGACGGCGTTTGAAAACTTTTATGAAGATATGATTTTGTTGTATGCCAAACTAGCCGAAGAAACAAAAGTTGAAATGTACTGTATTGGAACAGAGTTAAATAGCTTTATCTCTGCCAGGCCTGCGTTTTGGAATACATTGATATCCAAAGTCAGAAAAATTTACAAAGGGCCACTAACGTATGCAGAAAACTGGGACAAAATTAACAATGTGCCATTTTGGAACCAGTTGAATTACATAGGAGTCGATGCTTACTTTCCTATTTCCGATCAAAAAACACCAAACTTGGATGATGTAAAACAAAAATGGCAGACAATAAACGCGACCTTGGAGGCATTAAGTAAAGAAGCAGAAAAGCCGATTTTATTTACCGAATTCGGCTACAGAAGTATAGACTATGCAGGCCAAAAACCTTGGGATGCTTCTGATATTGAAGGCCAAGTCAATGAACAAGCTCAATGCAATTTATTGAATGGTCTTTTTGAAAGTGTTTGGGGCCAACCTTGGTTTGCTGGAGGTTTTTTATGGAAATGGTTTCATAATCCTGATCAATTATCACCACACCACGACAACAGATTTTGTGTACATGGTAAAGAAGCAGAAAAAAATTTAAAATTATGGTACGACAAATTTCAGCTGAAAACAGAATGATTTATTTTTAGTTTTACAATCCATCATCAACCTGTACTAAATTGACATATCAAGAGACAATTTCGTGGTTATATGGGCAATTACCCATGTATCAACGCGTAGGAAATGAAGCTTACCGTAACGATTTGCAGAATATTAAAAGCCTTTCGTCATATCTAAATCATCCTGAAAGAGCGTTCAAGAGTATCCATGTTGGCGGTACCAATGGCAAAGGCTCATGTAGCCATATGATTGCTTCAATTCTTCAAGAAGCAGGATATAAAGTTGGACTGTACACTTCGCCACACCTTAAAGATTTTAGAGAACGCATCCGAATAAATGGTGAGATGATACCTAAATCTGACGTAGTCGGGTTTATAGAAGAACACAAAACATTTTTTGAAGAAGAAAACCTTTCTTTCTTTGAAATGACCGTAGGTCTTGCATTTTATACATTTGCTAAAGAAAAAGTAGATCTTGCTGTTGTTGAAGTCGGTATGGGAGGAAGGCTAGATGCAACCAATATCATTGTGCCCGAGTTGTCTATAATCACGAATATAGGTTTTGATCACATGAAGTTTTTAGGAACTTCGTTACCACAAATCGCTGGAGAGAAAGCGGGGATTATTAAGGCCAACATACCAGTAGTAATAGGGGAGAGGCATAAAGAAACAGAAGATGTTTTTGTTTCTAAAGCCGAAGAGACCCGCTCTCCAATATATTTTGCTGAAGATTATAGCCGTAAACAGTATGAGTCTGATTTAAAAGGGATTTATCAAGAAAAGAACAAAAAAACAGTTCTGAAGTCTATTGAGATTCTACAACAACTGAAATGGAAGATTGAAGAAGAACATGTAAAAAATGGTTTAAATCGTGTGATGAAAAACACAGGTTTTATGGGCCGTTGGCAAACGATAGGGCAGAACCCTTTATGCATTGCAGAGACTGCTCATAATATTGAGGGCATTCAACAGGCTACCGCTCAATTAAAAACCTATTCTTACAAAACTTTGAGATTGGTCTTAGGGTTTGTAAACGACAAAGATATTGTGAGCATACTTCATTTTTTTCCAAAAGATGCTCAGTACTATTTTTCTTCACCAAATATTCCCAGAGCAAAAAGCCTGAAGGATTTAGAAGAAGAACTTCAGGACATGGAAATTTCAAAAACCTTTTATAAAACCTTGCCATTAGCATTAAATGCCGCAAAAACCGATGCCCACCCAGAGGATTTTATTTATGTCGGAGGCAGTATTTTTACGGTGGCAGAACTTTTACCTTAAGCGAACATGACTTGGCAAGATGCTTTAACCGACTTTAAACTATACCTAAAGATAGAATGTGGGCTCACCGAAAATTCCATCATTAATTATGAGTTTGATGTTAAAAAACTCATTGCCTTTGTAAAGGATTTTCAACTAGACGCATTACCACATACGATTGAAGATAAAGACGTTAAGGCTTTTGTGTATTCCATTTCAAAAATTCTAAACGCTAGAAGTCAAGCAAGGTTGATATCTGCATTAAAACGTTTTTTTGATTATATGATTTATGAAGGGCTTAGAAAAGATAATCCAATGGCATTGATTGAAGCCCCAAAAATGGGGCAGAAGCTCCCTGAGGTATTATCGGTCGATGAAATTGATCGCCTTATTTCTGCTGTAGATTTATCGCACCCTCAAGGAGAACGCAACCGAGCAATTCTCGAAACCCTTTACGCTTGTGGATTGCGCGTAAGTGAGTTAACCAACTTACAGATTTCAAATTTATTTTTTGACGAAGGGTTTATAAAAGTACATGGCAAAGGAAGGAAAGAACGATTTATTCCGATTAATACACGAGCTATGAAGTTCATCGATTTATATTTAGAACATTTCAGGTACCACCAGACAGCTCAACCAAAAGAGACAGATATATTATTTTTAAACAGACGAGGAAAAAGACTAACTAGAGCTATGGTGTTTACCATTATAAAGGATTTAGCTAAAGTCTGTGATTTAAAGAAGAATGTCAGCCCACATACATTTAGGCATTCTTTTGCGACACATCTTTTAGAAAACGGCGCAGACCTAAGAGCAATTCAGCAAATGCTAGGACATGAGAGTATAATTACGACGGAAATTTATACACATTTAGACCGAACACATTTAAGGCAAGTGATGGACAATTTTCATCCATTGGCATAAGTGTTCACTTTTTTTAAGTCATTAAATGCTTTTTGTATTAAAATGATTATATTTAAACAAAATATTTAAGGAAATGTCATCAGAGGATTCGTCTAACGGGAGTGATAAAGATTTAACGCTTTCTGCAGCACTTCTTGCACCATTAAATAGTCTATTTGAAACACAAGTTCATGCCGCTAGAGCATTTTTGAATTTTATTCTTCAATTGGGGTTTAAGGAAAAGTATACCAAAAATGATATCAATAAATTTGAAACTCTAATTAATGACGACAATTCTTTAACTGATGATCAGAAGAAGGAACGAATAGATGAGTTAGAAATTTATAAAAGCAAACTAGAATATGATGAACTTAAATCCAAGGATTTATCTGACTTGACAGACGACGAAAAAGACCGTTTAGATACCTTAGGAAATTTAATTAAAGCGCATGGTCTAGATGAAGACGTTAGAAATTTAAAATTTAAATATAAAGACGGTCAAGGTGTTGAACGTAACATAAAAATACCTTCTTTAGCGGTAGTGCCTGTTCAACCTTTAGCGGTAAAACGAGCAGAATTTGACTACTATATGTCCGTTAATAACAAGTATGAAGATTATAACCAGCAGCAACTAAATAAAATTGGAGGCTCTAGAAGGCCTTGGTTTTTTATTCAGCCAAAGCGAATGAGAGGGAAAATTCAATCTTCGGAAGAAAGTCAGCGAGAGGCTGGAATTAAGATTCATGTAGAAGTCGAATCAGCACCAATTCCACAAGGACTTTCAAACTTGCTGACCTCATTAACGCAGAGTTCAAGAATAGATAACGACAAGTAATAATTAACACCAAAAAAATAAATTATGGCAGATGTAACTTTTTCCCCATCCGAATTCGAACAGGTCCCTTTGGATTATGTAATTACAGCACCTTTAATGGCGACAATAAATGCCCATAAAATTGCTGCAGAAACGACACTAGAGTACATTAAATCATTAGCTAAAGATACTAATGATCAAGAATTTACTCAAAAAATTAGTATGACTAATCCTGATGATGGAAATCTTATCGAAAGTACAAAAACCATAAAAGTACCTGCGCTTGCACTCACCAAAGTTCCAAACCTGTCCTTCGATTCTATGAGTGTTGATTTTGAATATGCAATCTCTCAGGTGCATAACGAAAAAAAACAAACCGATGCCAATGCAAGCTTAGATTTTTCCTTACCAGGTTTTTTAAAGGTATTTGGAAATATAGGTTTTAAGGGTGGTGTAACAACAAGCAAAACTGTTGAAAACACTATAAACAAAAGTGGAACGCTAAAAGTTAAAGTACACTTAAGCGAAAAAGATTATCCAGAAGGTCTTCGAAAAGTAATCGATTGGTTAACTCAAGGTGTTGAACATCAAATAGGTCAATAAATAATGTTGCATTGTCCAATAAGGCCTTAAGCATAACAGCGTGGATTGAAGTTCTAAGAGGAGAGGTCTTAGAAATGGATAAGAATGCGCAATACCAGCAAGCACAATTATGGTCAAAATTTGGGAATAATCCCGAATTTGATTTTTTGGATGATCAACTTTATGAAGGGTGGGAAGATAATAGATATCTGGATTGGAAAACCATTGTGTTAAGTTTAAATCTAAAGCCTGTTCGAACTGGATTTTTTAGTAGAATTCGTTCAGGATTAAATTGGATGTTTCGCTCTGTCCCTTTAGTATTTGATGAAAAAGGCGTGTATCAACTTTGTGAAAAAAGTGATGTGAGATCATTTGAATTAAAAGTTGTATTCACAAAAACTAAAGGTCAAATTAATGTCAATATTGAAAGATAAATGATTGATCCTACCGAAATAAAAGGACTTAAAGATTACCGAGATCGACTTAGGATGCATACGACCAAACGTTTTCCAACGAGGCCGATTGAAAATATTACCCACATAGCCGTTCACCATAGTTTAACAAAAACTGGAAGTGCCGAAGCTTTTGCACGTTACCATGTCGGTACGAATAATTGGCCAGGCATTGGTTACCATATTGTTATCGAACAAGATGGTGTAATAAAATGGTGCAATGAGTTTGAAAAACGAACCTATCATGTTGGTAATAGTAACGGCTTTTCAGTAGGCGTGTGCATGACAGGTGACTTTAGAACAGATGAACCTAAACCTGAACAATGGCAAAGTTTGTTAAGAGTCCTGAACTGGTTAAAAACCGAGTTAAACATATCCATTGAGAATATTCAGGGGCATAATGAATTTTCAGGTTATAGCTGGAAAGAGTGTCCATGCGTTGATATGACAGAACTGCGGGCGGTCATAAATAAACCAAAAATAAAGCAGAAAAAAATAATAAATTACGCGCCAGGTTCATATTCTTTTAAAGATATACTTCGAAATGAGGTTAATTTTTATTTAGGGGAGCTCAAACGACTTAATCCTCAAATTACTGAACTACAATCGCCTAAGAAGACAAAAGTTGAGGTAAAACCGCCTTCATCTTCCCCTTATTTGGACACTAAAACTTCAACAGAAATTAGGGAAGTTATCAAAGAGATGGAACATCATAATTACAAAGTCTTTTTAAACGATAAAAAAGACTATAATTTAAACATTGTGGGTGTTCGCTCTCATTCTCAAATACCAAATTCTTTTAATGATAAACTAATGGTATTCTGGAAATTCAAAGGCAGCTGGACATTAAAACAATATAAAATTACCACAGATCCTGTATTGTATTGGCTTCAGAACCCAATGAATGTGAATGGGACGGCAATTTTAAAAGAAGGTCAATATAAAAATGCATATCGTATTGGAAAACACACCTCAAAATCTGGAAGTTATACGGCACTTGTTCAAGCAGAGCCTGTTACTGTTATAAGAGATTATGACAAAGATGCTGATTTGGATTTTACAGGTTCTAGAGAAGAGACTGGTCTATTTGGCATCAATATTCATCTCTCTAAAAAATCTGGTAAAAGTAGTTTTGTTGATAAGTGGTCTGCTGGTTGTCAAGTCTTTAAAAACTCGAATGAGTATAAGGAGTTCATTTCTGTTTGCCAAATCGCAGCGTCAGAATGGGGCAATAGTTTTACCTATTCTCTTATAAATAACTATTAATTGTATTATCAGCTTCGGCAAATAATCATAATTTAAGTACATAATTACAGGATTTAACTGGGCGTTTAATCTTACAAGTCTCAATAATTTTAAATTACTCCACAACTTTTTTGCTTGATTCCTTTTATCCCTTACTTGATGTTGTAAAAAAAATCCTTACCGACGATGATAAGGATTTAGATTGAAGTTGGCCCACTAGGGCTCGAACCTAGACTCTTCTGGACCAAAACCAGACGTGTTGCCAGTTACACCATGGGCCAATTTGGGTGTGCAAATGTATAAACATTCTTTTATTTACACAAATCTTTACTACGAATTTTATTATCCTTAATTTTGCTTTTATGAATTTCGATAATGTAATTGGCCAAGACCATATCAAGAGACATATCAAAGCCTGTTATACTAATAACAGGATGCCTCATGCGCAATTGTTTGTTGGCGAGAATGGTTATGGAACTCTAGCAATGGCAATAGCTTGTGCAAATTTAATTTTAAACTCTTCTGAGCAGTCAAAACAGTATTCTAGTGTAATGCAACACCCCGATTTTCATGTTACAGTACCAATTAATACGACCAAAACTAGCCCAAAGAATCCGACAACAGATGACTTTTTAAAGCCATGGTTCGAGCTTATAAACGAAAATCCATATGCGGATTTAGAAACGTGGTATAACAAAATTGGAATTCAAAACAAAAAGGGAGCGATTAATAAGGAAGAGTCAGAAAGGATTTATCGTAAACTGTCTTTAAAATCTCATTCTGGAATTGGCAAGGTCATGGTCATTTGGGGTGCAGAAAAAATGAACACAACAGCATCTAATAAACTGCTAAAACTAATCGAAGAACCGCCTCAAAATACATTTATAATACTTACCACAGACCAGGAGGAGTTGGTTATAGATACCATAAAATCCAGATGCCAAGTCTTACATTTTCCAAGATTAAGTCAGAATTTGATTGCACAAACCTTGAGCAATAAGTTGAGTATTTCCTCGTCACAAGCCAATTTTTTTGCGCAACAATCTGAAGGAAATCTTTCAAAAGCTTTAAATCTAGCCCACAATAATGATGAAGAACTCGAATTTGAAAACCTTTTTGTAGCTTGGGTAAGACTTGCTTTTCAAGCCAAAACAAAAAAGCAAATCGTCCAAAACCTTGTAGAATGGGGCAATGCAGTGAGCAGTTTTAACAGAGAGAAGCAAATACGATTTCTTAAGTACTGTTTACATTTTTTCAGACAAGCCCTTTTAAACAATTATAAGACACAACAATTGGTATATTTACAAACGATGACCTCATTTTCATTAGATAAATTTTCACCATTTATTCATGGAAATAATATTCAAGATATTTATGATACCATTCAGGACGCCATTTATCAGATTAATCGAAATATAAATTCAAAACTTATTTTTACAGATATTTCATTCAAGCTTACACGTTTTATTCATAGAAAATAGAATGTTTTTATCTTTGTAACAGTTATGTAATCTATGGCGAAAAAGAGAAACACTTTTTTTAAAAAATTATTACACCGCTATAGGCTTGTAATACTTAATGAAGACACCTTCGAGGAACGTGTTTCTTTCAAAATCAATAGGCTAGGTGTTTTTCTTCTCAATGGATTTTTGTCTTTAGTAGTTATTGGGATTACTTTACTTCTTATTATTTATACACCTATTAAGTCTTATATACCAGGGTATACGTCAAGTTCATTTAAAAAGGAAGTTTCGAATATCAGTCTAAATATAGATTCGCTAGAATATTCTCTCCAGGTTAAAGACGCTTATTTAGAGAATGTTAGAATGATTCTTTCTGGTCAAATAGATTCTTTATCTTCGGAAATAGATACAGTACAAGAGGTTATTCTGAACGATTTTGACGAGAGTATGTTTGCGACAAGTAAAACAGATTCTGTTTTGAGAGCACAAGTTGAAGAAGAAGATAAGTACAACGTTCTAGAGAAAGCTATTTTTGAAGGCGATTTTACCTTTTTTCCTCCTGTAAAAGGAATTGTATCCGATACATTTAATATCGAAAAAAAGCATTTTGCGGTAGATATTGCTACCGACAAAAACGAATCGGTAAAAAGTATTGCCGATGGCAGAGTAATTTTTGCAGATTTTACGACAGAAGCAGGCTATGTGATTATTATCGAGCATCGGTTTTCCCTTATTTCTGTTTATAAGCACAATTCTTCGCTACTTAAATCCCAGGGCCAATTTGTTTCAGGAGGAGAAGTCATAGGACTCACTGGTAATACCGGCGATTTTTCCACAGGAACACATCTTCATTTTGAAATTTGGAGTGATGGTAACCCGCTAAACCCACAAGAATTTATA
Source organism: Bacteroidia bacterium (assembly GCA_030429455.1). GTDB lineage: Bacteria > Bacteroidota > Bacteroidia > Flavobacteriales > Flavobacteriaceae > Psychroflexus. Next base: position 14,373 of record JAUIFC010000047.1, read on the forward strand.
AACTTTAATTGATGTCTATAAAATCCTTTTTTGCATTATATTATGCTAAGTGGCATCGTAAAAAAATTAACAAGTGGTCTTCAAAACCTATTGAGGCCCAAAGAAAAGTATTTCACAATTTAATTGAAAAAGGAAAAGTAACAGTTTTTGGAAAAGATCATAAATTCTCTCAAATCATTTCCTATGAGGATTTTGCCAAAGAAGTTCCAATTAGAGACTATGAACAATTACGCGTTTATGTTGAAAAAGTAGTAGCAGGAGAGTCTGATATTCTTTGGCCGGGAAAACCCATTTATTTTGCAAAAACTTCAGGAACAACTAGTGGAGCAAAATATATTCCAATCACAAAAGAATCGATGCCTACACATATAACAGCGGCAAAACAAGCCATCCTTTGTTATATTGCAGAAACAGGAAAATCAAAATTTGTCGACGGGAAAATGATTTTTCTTCAGGGCAGTCCAGTTTTGGAAGAAAAGAATGGTATTAATTTGGGAAGATTATCTGGAATAGTTGCTCATTTTGTACCAAAATATTTACAAAAAAATAGATTACCAAGTTGGGAAACCAATTGTATTGAAGATTGGGAAACTAAAGTGAATAGGGTAGTGGAGGAGACCATCCATCAAGACATGAGCATTATCAGTGGTATTCCTTCGTGGGTTCAAACTTATTTTGAAAAATTGGTAGAAGCTTCTGGAAAAACTGTAGGAAATTTATTTCCCAACTTAGAGTTGTTCATTTACGGCGGACTTAATTATGAACCCTACCGCCCTAAGTTTGAAAAGCTAATCGGACGACCACTTAATAGCATTGAATTGTATCCTGCATCCGAAGGCTTTTTTGCTTTTCAGGATAAACAAGGGGATAAAGGAATGCTTTTGCAACTCGATTCAGGCATTTTCTATGAATTTGTAAAAGCTGAAGAATTTTTTGAGGATACTCACAAAGTGTATAGTTTAGAGGATGTAGAGTTAGATCAGAACTATGTGATTATTATTTCTACAACAGCAGGTTTATGGCGTTACAATATTGGAGATACAATCAAGTTTACAAGTCTATATCCATTTAAGGTTATTGTTTCTGGAAGAATAAAACACTTTATTTCAGCGTTTGGTGAGCATGTCATAGGGAGCGAAGTGGAAAATGCAATGGAAAAAGCTTGTGCTCAGCATGATTGTAGCATCAATGAGTTTACCGTAGCACCACAAGTTAATCCAACAGAAGGTTTGCCTTACCATGAATGGTGGATAGAATTTGACAAAGAACCCAAAAACATCACGGATTTTGCAAAGACGATAGACCAATCTGTCGTCGCACAAAACACGTATTACAAAGATTTAAGGGAAGGTAATATGTTAAGAGAGGTTGTCATTAGAAGCTTGCCAGAACATTCGTTCAATTCTTACATGAAATCTATTGGAAAATTAGGAGGGCAGAACAAAATCCCTAGACTTTCAGATAATAGAAAAATAGCTGAAAAACTTCAGCAATATATTAATTAACAACATTAGTTATGATGAATAATCAAAGAAGCAGAGCGCAAGAAAGTACAGCTGCTATAGAGCGGATATACATTACGATGAAGCACTTTCTCATTAGAGGATTTTATAAGCCAATGGGTGTTTCTGGAAAAACATTACGAGAATCTCTTTTGGCCTTAAGACCTGAAATTTATGGAAGTATCGCAGAACCAAAAGTAGAATTAGAAGGATTGCTTTACGTCATGGAGCGATTGCCTTTAGGAATCGAAGAATGTAGATTTTTAAATCTTACAAGTGATGAAGGTTACGCCAATTCGCACTTTCAAGTCATTATTCCTCAAAAAAGACGGCGTAATTGTTATCGTATTGATAAAGAGCAGATGAATATCGAAATTACACGTGGTCGAAGTGATATTTATGATGTACTTACACATCTTACTTTTCTATTTATCGAAGCTCAAAAAATCATGAATAGTATCCTATTAGAGGATGGCATAAGCTTGTCTAGAGACTGGGAAAAATTGAAGTTAGCTGCAAAAAAACCTACCCTAACAAGGATAGAAAAAGAAATAGCTATAACGCACACCGCCAATATTTTAGGTAGAACTTTTAAAGAAGTCTATTCCATATATGACAGCTTTGCCATCGAAAATGACGAAAACAGATTTTTGAAGATAGTGTATTATCTTGGACAACTAGCCCTAAATGAACATGTAGATAGCCATAAACGCGTGATAACTTTTAGCCCTGTTTTACGCGAACGCTTAGGTCATCATATTCATGGAGAATTATGGGCAAATACCATTAAATCTAACTTGGAAAACAAAGGCTTGCTGGAACGAAAAATTCACATTATAAGTGCTAATATGCACTCGGTTATGAATACACTTTATGCTAAACAGGCTTTAAAACAATTTTGCAAGGATAAATCTAATCTTGAAATTTTTGAAGCCTTAAGCAGAAGAGAGAATGAAAATCTGAGACAAAAAGTTGAAGATTATGCTTTAAAGCACGGTATGACATTTATAAAAGATTCCAGCGGAACCAATATTGATGTGCAGTTGTTTGACCTATCACAGATGACCAATCAAGAAGAAGCTCCAGTAATTATAGTTATGGATTATGCGTTTGGAGAACAAGCCTATGAGAGTATGGATGAACTGTTAAAACCTTTTAAAAACAAAGAACAAGCTAAGCAATATCTCAATATAGATTCAATTTCAATAATGGGTAAAGCTGGGATTTTAGAAGGAGGAAAAGGGGATATCATGATACCTACAGCCCATTTCTTTGAAGGTACTGCAGACAATTACCCTTTCCAAAACCAATTGAATATTAAGGATTTTGAAGGTTATGATTTAAATGTTTTTGGTGGTTCGATGGTAACGGTTTTAGGCACTTCTCTCCAGAACAAGGATCTTTTAGAATTCTTTCATGATTCTACTTGGAACGTCATTGGATTAGAAATGGAAGGGGCGCATTATCAAAAAGCGATTCAGGCAGCGGCAAGATTACGAGGTAATATTTCCTCCAATGTAAAGGTTGGTTATGCCTATTACGCCAGTGATAATCCTCTAGAAACGGGCAGCACATTAGCATCTGGAGGTCTTGGAACGACAGGTGTAAAACCTACATACCTTATCACTGAAAAAATTATCGATCAAATCATGAAAAGTAACAACTAAGCGACAGCCATAACAAGCAAGCTTAGTTTTACATTTTTTATTTTTTGCAACTCTAGGAAACAAGCTTCAGCCGTTGAACCTGTGGTAATGAGATCGTCGGAAAGTACAATATGTTTTCCTTCGTAGTTGTGATTAGAATTGAGAATAAAGTTGTGTTCAATCACTTCTGTCCTGGATAGTCTGTTTTTAAATACTTGCGTTCTAGAATAGTGATTGCGTTTAAGAAGACGGTTATCAAAAGTACAGCCCAATGTACCACTTATCTCTTTTGCATAATCTTCAACCTGATTGTATCCTCGCGATTTTAAACGTTTGGAGTGCAACGGAACAGGCACTATGACATCGATATCTTTAGTCCATTTCTGTGTAGCAAGCATGGAAGCATGCCATTTGCCTAAATAACTGCTTATGTGTTTTTGGTTTTTGTATTTTAAATCGTGAATTAAACTTTGAGTTTTATTTCGTTTTTCAAAATAGAGCAGTGCATCAGCAAATTGGAGATCGACACGTCCTCGAAGTTTATCCGTTATAACATTGTCTTGAGAATTAGTCCATTCACACAGCGGTAAGTCATGCCTGCATTTTGTGCATAGGACGGCTTCACCTTCATAAAGAGGGACATCGCAATAACTACAAACTCTTGGAAATATAAGATCTATAAGAGCCTTAATCATTTTGATTTTATATCAAATTTGAGATTAATCCGACAATTTAAATTCATAGGTAATAAAACCTACTTGTTTTGTTGGTGCTTTACTGTCTTTGTTGAATTTTGTGTCCAAAGCAGCTCTCTTGGCAGGATTTAATAAGCAAATTGCTGAATTTGTAGTGCCTCTAACACCAGCAACAGCATTAGTGACATTGCCATTTTTATCCACTTCAATTTTTACAACAACAATTCCAGATTCATTACATTCTTGTGTGTATTTTGTTTTATTCAAAGCTTTTCTACCACCAAGCCTGTAATTGCCATCGCCATCTAGTCCTTTACCAGTGCCGTAATAGGATTTAGCATTTGGGTCGCCATCTGGATCGCCTTTATCGCCATCGGTATTATCATCGCCTTCACCGTTTTCACTTTCTCCATCATTTTGAGGACCGTTTAAAAGGTTATCCATGGCATCTGTAACTGCTTTGTCAGGTTTGGGATCAGGTTTTGGTTCTGGTTGCTTGACAGGTTCTTCCTCAACGGGTTTAGTTTCTTCTATTGGCGCTTCTTCCTTTGGCTCTTCTTTGGGTTGTTCTTTTTCAGGTTCTACTTTTTTCTCTTCCTCTTCTTGTTTTACAACGGGTGCTTCTTCTGTTTCCTGCGTAGCGACTTCTTCGTTAACTTCGGAAGTTGTTGGTTGAGTTTCTGGCTGAGGTGTTGGTTCCGGTATGTTTTGTTGTGGTGCTGTCTTAACCGGGGTTACAGGCTGTGTGTTTCCTTGTCCTAAATCTGTTGAACCAAAATTGACCAGAATTCCTTTTTCTTTAGGCGGATCGAAATACTTAAGGCCAAGAAATAACAACAATAGAATTAATATCGCATACAAAATTGTAGTGATGGTAAAAGACTTTTTTTGATGTTTAGTTTCTAAAAGTGCCATAAGAACTCTAAATCCCTCAAAAGGATATTTTTAATTTAAGTTATCTCTTTAATATTTCTTTATTAGCATTATAATTATCAGTCAGAACACTTGCTTGGTGTTCCGTTAGGCGTAAGTTTAACACTAATTTGGTTTGACTGCTAAAACCACCTTAAACCTATTTCTATTCGCAATGTCCATCACTTTAACGGCTTTTTCCACGGGTACACCTTCCTCTGCTCTCAATATAATTGTTGGATCATCGGCATCACTTAACATGCTGACCAAGCGCTGTTCCAATTGACTTTCTCTTACTTTATCTTTATTGATAAAGATTTCCAATTTGTTGTTTATACTAACCGACAAATTATGTTTGTTAGTCGTTTTACCTTTGGCTTTAGGCAAAATTAAATCTAAAGCCTCTGGCGTAATCACAGGAGATGTCAACATGAAAAATATCAATAACAGAAAAACGATATCAGTCATGGAGGACATGCTGAAAGTGGCGCTAACTTTATTTCGACCTCTTAAATTCATAAGTTACGCAGGTTCGTTTAATAAATCTAAAAAGTCTACAGCCGTAGCTTCCATCTGATGTACGACTTTATCTGTTTTTACAACCAAATGGTTATACCCAATATATGCAATAATACCTACAATAAGTCCAGCGACTGTAGTCGTCATTGCAGTATAAATTCCTTCTGCCAAAAGCCCCATTTCTGCTTGGCCACTACTTGTTGCTAGTTCATGAAAGGCCAAAACCATACCGATTACTGTTCCTAAAAAGCCGATCATAGGTGCTGCGCCCGCAATTGTCGCTAAGGTACTCACGTTTTTTTCCAGTTTATAAACTTCCAGTCGGCCTGCATTTTCTATAGCTGTATTGATATCCTCAAGGGGGTTTCCAATACGAGAAATCCCTTTTGCCGTAAGTCGTGCCACAGGAGAGTTTTCTTGGGCACATCGTACTTTAGCAGATTCAATTTTGCCATTCATAACGTGGTCCTTTATCTGTGACATGAAGTTTTTGTCGGTTTTTGAAGCAGATTTTATCGCAAATAAGCGTTCAAAATAAATATATATCGCTACAAAAAGCAACACTCCTAAAATACAAATGATAATAGTCCCTCCTAGACCACCGCTAAAAAGTAATTCTAAAAGTGAAATTGATTTTTCTACCGAAAGCTCTTCGGAACTTTCTGCCGATTCCTGTAAGACAGTAAATAATAGCATTCAATTAAGATTTTTATACTAAACGAAAAAATTTGGGCTAAATTACATTAATGCCTTCAACTATCTTCATTTGAAATTTAAAAAATAGCCACAAGATGTTAACAAGATTGTATTTTTTTACTGAAAAATCTTTTACTGAAATCTCTTGTTAGTCAGAAAAATTTCTTCTCCTAAAATTATTCACCACAATATTTCCATCGGTTAATTCTACACTTGCTGAAGTCTTTTAATTTAGTTTCCTTTGAAGTCTTTGAGTTATGAGTAGATTTTCTAAAAACATAGGGCCAGGTTTTTTACTAGCTGGAGCGGCAATTGGTGTGTCGCACCTTGTTCAATCGACAAGAGCAGGAGCGGAGTACGGGTGGATTTTGATCATAGCACTCATTGTCGCTTGTGTAACAAAATACCCCTTTCTAATGATTGGACCAAGATACACCGCTGCCACAGGTCAACATCTTATAGAGGGCTACAAAAAACTGGGACGATTTCAGTATTACACCTATATATTTATCAGCATTGGTAGTATGTTTATCGTTTTGGCTGCGGTAACTTTGGTCACCGCTGGTCTTTTATCATTCTTGCTTCCTTTTGACATATCCATTTTAATGTGGTGTATAATTATCCTCACTTTATGTTTGATTATTCTCGTTTTTGGAAAGTACAATACTTTGGACAAAAGCATGAAAATAATCATCAGTACATTAACTGTCTTGACATTTTTTGCCGTTGTTATGGCGCTAATAGGTTATGAAAATAAACATGCACAGATGGACATTCCTTCTTTAACTACTTCAACGAGTATTGCTTTTATTGTAGCTTTTATGGGTTGGATGCCAATACCAATTGATGCATCAATTTGGCATTCGTTGTGGTCGAAAGAGAAAAGTAAACAGACGGGAAAAGTTTTGACGCGAAATGATGTTTCTATCGATTTTAATATGGGTTATATCACCGCATCGGTCATAGCCGTTTTATTTTTTATGTTGGGTGTTTTGGTCATGTTTGGCAGTGGCCTTCAATTTTCCAACAGCAGTGTCGTATTTTCGGAACAATTGATTGATTTATATGCCCAAACACTTGGTAATTGGACAAAACCTTTCATTGCCATTGCAGCTTTTATTACCATGTTTAGTACTACGTTGACAGTGGCTGATGCCTATCCCAGAGTAATTTCGGAAGTAATTGCTCTTGAGAAATCAGAAGCTAAATCCAAAAGAGGTTATAACGTATATTTTATCAGTCTTTTTGTAATTTGTATATTTTCTTTACTTATTATTCACTTTGGGACAAGTCAGTTTAAATTGTTGGTCGACTTTGCGGCGGGCTTGTCATTTTTGTCTTCACCTTTTCTGGCATGGTTTAATTATCAACTTTTTTTAAAAGGCGATATTCCAGAAGAATTTCAACTGAAGAAGTCTTTTAAAATCTTTAGTATTTTGTGTCTAGTAGGACTAGTTGCTTTTAGCATCGTTTACATCTGGTCAATGTTTCTGAATTAATTTATTGCGAATTCATTGTATGCTAAAGATTTAGTTGGGCTTAATTCTTTTTATTTGCATTTACAATTAAATCAAGACCAATGGACATTTTCTTACAACCTGAAATTTGGATTTCGTTATTGACTTTAATCTTTATGGAAGTCGTTTTGGGAATAGATAACATCATTTTTATATCCATCATTTCTGGAAAACTTCCACAAGACCAACAACAAAAGAGTATGTATTTGGGACTGTCCTTGGCTTTAATCATGCGGATAGCACTTTTATTTAGCATTACATGGATCATAGGCCTCACAGAACCAGTATTGACCATTTACGAATTTGAACTAAGTTGGAGAGATATTATCCTTGCCGTTGGAGGAACATTTTTAATCATTAAAAGTATTTTCGAAATTCATCACAAAGTTGAAGGTGATGAAGAGGAAACTGAAGTTAAAAAAGTAGGCTCTTTCAGTAAAGCTATCGTTCAGATTGTAGCTCTTGATTTGGTCTTTTCATTCGATTCTATTTTGACAGCAGTAGGCTTAACAGAAGAGGTTACACTTATGATTATAGCAGTTATAGTGTCTATCATCGTGATGATGGTTTTTGCCAAAAAAGTAAGTGATTTTGTAAACAAATACCCAACAATTCAAATTTTGGCTTTATCTTTTTTAATCTTAATTGGTTTTATGCTCTTTGTCGAAGCTCTTCATTCGCATGTGCCAAAAGGCTATATTTATTTTGCAGTCTTCTTCTCTTTGATCATCGAAATGTTAAATATTCGGTTTAGGAAAAATAGCAGGAAGAAGAAAGTGAGTTAGAGTTTGTTTTTAAAGTTAGAGATGAGAGTTATATCCATTAGGAAGAATCCAGAGTATAAAAAAATAGGGATTAGGTATTTTCAAAAGTGCTGGCCGAGTATTCTACCAGAAATATATGAGGATTGCATTA